>NZ_JBVJCO010000042.1:76222-78344 GCF_055588525.1 Kitasatospora sp. NPDC041988 | reverse complement strand
CACCTGACTCCCCGCCCCGCCCTTTTCCTCGTTCCCCCCCCCGTCGTCCCCCTGCGCTTTTGCCCCCCCCGGTTCCTTCCCCCCCCGGGCCCCCCCCCCCCCCCCGGGGCCGGACAGGAGGTCAGGCCGGGCGTGTCTGCGCCCAGTTGTAGAGGCGGCGGGCGCTGTCACCGAGACGGGTGGCGTAGAGCGTGTTGGCCTGCCCGCCCGCGAGTTCGTCGGTGGTGGTGGTGACGCCCACGACGGTGCCGACGCCGGTCCGGGTGTCGAACTGTGCCAGGTGGGGGCCACCGCTCGCCCCGTGTGACATGTCGCAGGCCTCACCCCACAGGAGGGGCGCCTTGGGGCCGGGCTGGGCCGGTCCGGCGCAATGGATCATGCGTGATCCGGCGTACTTGGCACTGGGGTTGTTGAGCCGGTCCTTCGGGTACCCGAAGGTGTGGACGAACTCGTCCTTGGCGGGCTTGGTGAACGCGATCCTCTGGCTTCCCGTGACGTCCGCGATCCGTCGCCCCCCGGCTGAAGGGTTTGCCACGAGGATTCCCGTGTCGTACCCGGCGACAGCGACGACACCCGAGGTCGTCGTGCTCGGATCGGCGTCCCAGCGGGAGGACGTGGCCATGTGCTTGATGCTGAAGCCGCCGAGCGGTTTCGTTCCGTTGCGGTAGCCGGGCACGAAATAGAGGTTGTGGTTCCACGTGCCGTCGGCGGCGGGATCCCCGACGGCCCTCAGACAGTGCGCCGCCGTGATGACGGTGCTGCGGTTCGCGCTGTTGACGACCGTTGCGGTGCAACTGCCGTCGTAGCCGTCGGAGAAGGTGAAGAAGAGACGGCCGACGCTCTCGTTCACCGCTCCGCCGTGCCGCCAAACGGCCCCGGGATCCGGCGTGTTCGCGGGCAGCCGATGCGGATCGTCAGGCGTGTTGTCGTCCTCGGGCACGGGGGTGATCTCGGGGACCATCGCGCCGGCCAGCTTCATCCGGGTGGGGGTCCAGTAGGTGTCGATCCGGCTGCGCTCCTGTTCGGTCGTGGCGCCGGAATGCGTTGTCACGGACTCCGGTTCCGCGGCGAGGGCCGCGGTCGGCAGCAGCACGGCCGCCGTGGTCGCACTCAGCAGGAGGGCTCCCGCGGCGGCGAGGTTGCGGGCGAACGCTCGGTGTGTGGCTGACATCGTTGCCATTCTCGGTCGCGTGCGGTTCGTTTCGAGGGACGGTCGCGATCAAGCGGTGCGGGCGCTCTGGGCAGCCTCGTACAGCGGTTTCGTGATCGCGGAGGTGAACTGCGGGCCGACCAGGTGCCGGGTGCAGGAGGCGGTGCCGGAGGTGCAGACCCGGCTCGACGAGTCGAGGTAGGGGCCTTGGGTGTTGTCGCCCACGACGGTGCCGATCCCGGTGGACGGGTCGAGACCGGCGATGCGGGGACCGCCGCTGGAGCCGCCACCCGTCACACAGGGCGCGCCCCACTCGCCCCGGGGCTCCGGGTGGTCCTGGGTACCGGGGTACTCGCGGGTCCGTCCCACGCAGTGGGCGAGCCTGGCCCCCGTGTACTCGGGCAGGCCCGCACGCGCCGGATCGCTCGACGCGCGCGGATAGCCGAACTCGTCGACCAGAGCGCTGCCCGGCCGGTCGAAGCCGATGCGCTGTGCGGCGCCGACGGCGTCCACGACTTGGGTGCATGCTCGGCTGCGGGTCCTGTTGTGGTGACCGTTGGTCCGGCCATGTGTATGTGGCATGTGTGGCACGGTATTGGCGGGACGTCAGATTCCCGTCTGAAGAGCGTTTCATCCCTTCATCGGTAACGTCAGATGCCTGTAAAGACCGTTTCATCCTCGTATCGACAACGGGTGCCGACCTCGTCCCCGAACTCGGCTGATGCGCCACCGCCGAGCACCGTGCAGGGCCGCCCGCTGATCCGACAGCTCCACCTCACGGACCCGGAAGAACGACTGACTGGTCGGCTCCGCCGCCACTCCCTCACCGGCCACAGCCGGAGCCGACAGCGGGGGGGGAGCAGGGGGGGGGGCCACGCGGGAAGGGGGGGGAAAGGGAGGTGGGGGTGTTTGGGGGGTTTGGGGGCGGGGGGGGGGGGGGCCAAGGGAGGGGGAGGGGGGGGGGGGTGGGGA
>NZ_JBVJCO010000042.1:0-76212 GCF_055588525.1 Kitasatospora sp. NPDC041988 | reverse complement strand
CCCACGACCGGGGAAACCCCCTCTCCTCCCCCCCCCCCCCCCCCCCCCCCCCCCCCCCCCCCCCCCCCCCCCCCCCCCCCCCCCCCCCCCCCCCCCCCCCGCTCAGGAAGTCGGCCAGCAGCGCGTTGACCGTGTCCGGCCGTTCCAGGCTCGGGAGGTGTCCGGCCCAGGGGAGTTCGAGGTGGCGGGCGTCGGCCAGGCGGTCCGCCAGGTGGACCGCGATCCGCCGGAAGTCCGGCAGGTCGTGCCCGCCGGAGACCAGCAGGGTGGGGGCGCTGATCGTGGCGAGGTCGAACTCCGCCCGGATCGGCCCGAACTCCTCGGCGGCGGCCAGTTGGACGTCGAAGGCGTGGCGCTGCATCCGCCGCACGGCCGCCTTGACCGGCTCGTCGGCGTCGGGCCCCAGCCATGTCGCCACGTTGAGCTCGGTCGCCCCGGCGATGTCCCCGGCCTCGATCAGCGCGTCCTCGCGCTCACCGAACTCCCGCAGCTCCGCACCGGGTTCCTGGCCGGCCAGGGCCGTACAGAGCAGCGCGAGCGACGTCACCCGCTCCGGCCACCGCGCTGCGAACTCCAGCGCGACCCGACCGCCACCGGACGCGCCGACCAGCGCCGCACGTTCGATGTCGAGCCGGTCGAGGAGGTCGGCGACGTCCCGGGCATAGTCGTACGGCCGGTCGGGTACCGGGGTCTCGCCGAAGCCGCGCAGGTCGCAGCGGACGACCTGGTGGCCCGCGTCGGCCAGTGCGGGCACCTGCCGGTCCCACATCCGCCGGTCGCAGACGGTGGAGTGCAGCAGCAGTACGGCCGGGCCGGCACCGGTCACGTCATGGGAGATGATCATCGGGTCACCCTAGGGGATCGGCCGCACCTCGCACCTCCGAGTTTTCCGACGCCCGGGACCTCGTGCGTCCGCACGCCGTGCGCGGCAGCTGCGTCAAACGCGAGCGAGCCAGCCGATAGCGGGACGCATCGGAAGCCGGCGCTGCCGGCGATCCAGCGGCAGGCGACTGGCTGCGGACTGTACGCAGGCAGCAGGGCCGCCATCCGTCACCCTGAGCCGCAGGGCCAAGGCTCTTGGCGGGTGCTCGCCGATCGAGCGTCCCCGGTTGCTGTTCGGGTGCTCCACGGGTTTCAGGAGAGGCCGGAAACCGTGCTCTGGACCTTGGACGTCAGCTCCTTCGGCAGGGGGACGTAGCCGATCGGGGCGATCGCCTGCTGGCCGGCGTCGCTGCTGGTGTAGGTGAGGAACGACTTCAGGGCGGGCAGGGTCGAGGCCTTGTTCCCCTTGTCGCAGACGACCTCGTAGGTGACCAGGACCAGCGGGTAGGCGTTGCCGTCCTTGGTCGCGTAGTCCAGGCCCAGGGCGAGGTCGCCGTCGGTGCCGGTGATCTGCGATTTGGCCAGGGTGTTGGCGGCGTTCGCGGCGTTCGCCTCGACCGGCGCGGCGGCGCCGGTGTTGATGGCGGCGCTCTTCAGCTTGTTGGTCTGAGCGAAAGAGAGTTCGACGTAGCCGATGGAGTTGTCGACCTGCTTGACCTGCGCCGCGACCCCGGCGGAGCCGGTCGCGGACTGGCCGCCCTTGCCCGCCCAGGACTTTCCGGCCGGATAGGCCCAGGCGCCGTTGGAGGTCGCGGCGAAGTAGGCGGTCAGGTTGGCGGTGGTGCCGGAGTCGTCCGCGCGGTGGACTGCCTGGATCGGTGCGTCGGGCAGGCTGGTGCCCGGATTGAGCGCGACGATCGCCGGATCGTTCCACGTGGTGATCTGCGAGTCGAAGATCTTGGCGGTAGTGGGGCCGTCGAGGACGAGCTTGTCGACGCCGCTGATGTTGAAGACCATGGAGATCAGGCCGCCGACCATCGGCAGGTCGATGCCCCGGCCGCCGGTACAGACCTGCTTGGAGGCGTCGACCTCGGCGGGATTGAGGGCGGCGTCGGTGCCGGCGAAGGCAAGCTTGCCCTGGTTGAACTGCTGGACGCCGGCGCCCGACCCGCCACCGCCGTAGTTGACGGTGACGCTCGGGCACGCTGATCCGAACGCGTTCTTCCACACGTCGATCGCGTTCCCCTGAGCGGTCGAACCGGCACCCAGCAGCTGCCCCGATCCGCCACAGGCGATCGATGCGGAGGTCGGCGCCGAGGTCGGCGCGGCCCCGGCCGCGGTGTCGGACTCCGAGCCGCACCCCGAAGCGGCGACCGCCAGAGCGAGCGCCAGCGTCGACGGCGCAAGCGAACGGGTCACGACTGACTGGCCAGAGGACACGGGGACTCCCTGTGAGCACGCGGCGCACCGACGAACGGACGCAGCCATCGTCCGCGGCGTTCCCTCGCCCGCCCCCGTGACGCGCTGCGCACCCCCTGGACGTCACCGCAAATTCACCTTCCGTCAGTACTGCGGCGGTCACCCCCTGAATGGCGCGGCGGCACCGAGGGCCGAGGCTGCCGTGGATCGCTGCCGTGGATCGCCTACGCAAGCGGGCCTGAGCGTCGGTCGACCGGACGGCTCCCGCCACCCCGTCGGGCGGGCCGACACACCACTCGGCGGACCTCCGCCGTCCGGGCCCTCGCGAACACGGCGAGGGCCTGGACGTCGCGGCGGAGGCACCGGCCGATCAACCGCCGCCCTGCATGGACTCCATGGCCTCCCTGGCCCGCTTCTCCAGCTCGTCCGGCGGCACGTCCTCCACGTGGGTGGCGACGTTCCACCGGTGGCCGAACGGGTCCTCGAACTGCCCGGACCGGTCGCCGTAGAACTGGTCCTTCACCGGATCCAGCTCTGTGGCGCCACTGGCGAGAGCCTTGGCGAAGACCGCGTCGACGTCCTCCACGAACACGTACAGGTTCACCGACGTGCCGCCCACCGTCTTCGGCCCGAGGAATCCCATCTCCGGGAACTCGTCCGCGAGCATGATGACCGAGTTGCCGATCTGGAGCTCGGCGTGACCGAGCTTGCCGCCGGGCGCCGGCGCCCTCATGCGCTCCGTCGCACCGAGGACGGAGACGTAGAAGTCGATCGCGGCTGCCGCTCCGTCGACGCAGAGATACGGCGTGACGCGCGGATACTCCTCGGGGATGGGCTTGACGCTCACTCTCTCCCGCCTTTCCGATCAGTGACGATCGTTCCGGCGGTCGCGCATGACCGCCGATTCGAAGGAATCAGGACATATCGAACTGCCGGACCAGAATGGCACGCGCCGCCATGACGCGCGCCGCGAGCCCTTGCGGGACGGTTCTGCGAGGGGCCCCGCGGCCGCACACGACGGTCACCCGTCCCCTGCGGTCGTGGTGTCGCGCTTGATGGCGACCATCGCCGCGTCGTCGCCCAGCCGCCCGCCCACGTGGGCGAGGAGGTCCTGGCAGAGCCGGCGCAGGAGGGTGTGGGGGTCGCTGGGCGGCCATGAGGCCAGCCGCTCGGCGAGCGGATAGAAGGCCCCCGACTCGTCGCGCGCCTCGATGACACCGTCCGTGTACAGCAGCGCGATGTCCCCCTCCTCGAAGGCGAAGGTCTCGACCTCGACTCCGGATCCGGATCCGGCCAGCGCGGTGAGGCCCAGCGGAGGAGCGGGCCGGCGGACGGCGAGCGGCGTCACCCGGCCATCGCGAAGCAGCAGCGGGGGCGGGTGCCCGCAGTCCGCGAGGCGGATCACGGGCTCCGTGTCGGGAACGTCGAGAACGGCTGCGGTGATGAACGACTCGCTGCCCTCGGCGTCCATGGTGCCGTCTGCCGGGTCACCGGTGTCCCCCAGGCCTCCGAAGACCGCTCCCTCCAGGTGGGTGACCAGGACGGGCAGGTCGACCTGACGATATGCCGCGGTCCGGAAGGCACCGAGCACCAAGGACGCCTCCCCGATCGCTTCGAGGCCCTTGCCCCGGACGTCGCCGACCAGGAATCGGGTTCCCCGCCGCGTGCGCACGGCGGCGTACAGGTCGCCGCCGATCTGGGCCTCGGCCTCCGCCGCGAGGTAGACCGACGCGATCCGCAGCGGGCCGATCCGAGGCGGAATGGGCCGCTGGAGCACGGCCTGCGCGGCCTCGGACACCGAACGCAGCTGCGTCATCTCCTTCTCATGCTGCTCGCGCAGATGGGCGAAGAGGGCCACGAGCAAGGAGATCAACGCCAGGGCGACGATCTGGACCAAGTGGTTGAGGTCGACCAGCGTGGTCCGCACGGCCGCGACGATTCCCTGCGCCAGGACGGCCGCCGCACCGACGGCGATGGTCGTCCACGGGCCGGCAAAGGAGGCCGTGACCGCCGGGGCTGCGACCAGGAGCGGCCCGAGGTGCACCTCCGACGGCGCGAGCATGTCCACGATGGAGATGACCACGATCATCACCAACGGGATGAGGATCAGCGTGCGGCTCTGTCGTCGCGACCACCGCAGATCCAAACGCCACCGAGCATCCATGCCTCCTGCATACAGCAGCTCCCGTCGTCACACCGCGATCAGCCGGTCCTGGCCTCCTTCGCCGTGTCGGCCAAGGCTCAGCACCTCGCGCACCGGGCCGGGCCGACGAGGGTCATCGGACCCGGCCGCGCGTCGATCACCTGCCGGGTAGCGGCCGCGTCCGTGAACCGGGACGTGGCCCCTCATGCCTCCTTGCAGGTTCCGGACGGATCGGAGCTGGTGCCGAGGACGTTCTCGACGTAGGCCGCGAGCGAGGAGCGCAGGCCTTCGGGTGTCATCTTCTGATCGTCGATCAGGTGCGCCACGAGGTCGGCGCGGATGGCCGCCAGGAGGGCGTGGGCGGTGAAGTCCGCGGCGTGGACGCCGGGCACCTGATCCAGTGCCGCCCGAAGCGTTTCGTGCCACCAGCCGTAGTGCCCGACCTGGTAGGGGCTGCTGAGCCCGGCGTCCTCCGCCGCCGACATCAGGTTGCGGTTCTCGATCTTGAAGCGCAGTGCGGCGTCGAGGAGGTCCACCACCCGCTGCCGCGGTGAGGACGCGGCCGCGTCCTGTGCTTCCCGCACGGCTTGCCGCAGGGGTTCGAGGCGGGAGGCGATCACGGCGCCGATCAGGCCGGCGCGGTCACCGAAGCGGCGGAAGAGGGTGCCCTTGCCCACACCCGCGGCCGCCGCGATGTCGTCCATCGAGACGCCGTGGGGGCTGCTGCTGGCGGCGAAGAGGGCGTCGGCGGCAGCCAGGACGGCCTCTCGGTTGCGCAGGGCGTCTGCGCGCTCTGTCCGCTGGACCACGGTTCTCCTCGGTCTTCGGCCTGCCCCGGCCCCCGGAACGGGTCTGCGGTGTCCGGCGGGGTCGCGTGGCGCGAATCGGGTCGGATGTGCCGTCACGCCATTCGACGATACGCGCCGCCGCCGGCCGGAGGGCGCCCGGGTGGCAGTGGGCGCGGGCGCCCTCCTCCTACGGTGGATCGTCGTGGGACTTCAGGTGCTTCATGACAGGTCCCGTTCGACGAAGGCGCGGAAGGTGCCCGGGGGGCGGCCGGTGAGGCGCTGGACGGTGTCGGAGGTGCGGTCCTCCGCGCCGTCGGCGATGGCTCGGTCCATGCCGGCCAGCATGGTGGCGAACTCCCGCGGTATCTCGGCCGCCCAGCGGTCGCGCAGTTGCTCGAACGTCAGGTGCCGGTGGACGACGGGCCTGCCTGTGACCTCGGTGATGGTCGCGGCGACGTCGGCGTAGCTGAGCGCCTGCGGGCCGGTCAGGATCAAGTCGGTGTTGGGAGCCTGGTCGTCGGTCAGGGCGCGTACGGCGACGGCGGCGATGTCCTCGGCGTCGATGAACCCGACGCGTCCCTCCCCCGCGGCCGTCAGGATGGCGCCGTCCTCGCGGATGCTGCGCGCGTGGGGGGTGGAGCCGGTGAGGTTCTGCATGAACCAGGAGGGCCGCAGCACCGCCCACTGCTCGAACAGGCCGGGCAGGGCCTGGTGGACCTGGCCCACCGCCGGACCGCCGGCGGGGATCGCGGACGAGCTGAGCAGCACCGCGCGGTGCACGCCGGCCGCGCGGGCCTGGCGGAGGAAGGGCAGCATGACCGCGGCCGGGTCGGAGGCGCCGATGGGCGGGATGAGGTAGACGCGGTCGACGCCGCCGAGGGCCTCGTTCCAGGTCGCGGGCCCGTCCCAGTCGAACCGGACAGCCTCTGCACCCGCTACCGGGGTGGCACTCCGGCCGGCGGCCTTGACCCGGTGGCCCTCGGCGATCAGGCCGGCGGCGACACGGCGGCCGGTGGTGCCGGCGGCCCCGATGACCAGGGTGGCGCTGGGGGCGTTCATCGGTTCGCTCCTACGAAGTCGGCGCCGGGCTGCTGTACGGCGAGCGGGTTCCAGTAGTCGCGGTAGGAGGTGATGCGCCCGTTCCTGACGGTGACCACGGCGATGTAGGTCATGTCGAAGGGGCTGTCCGTGTCCACCAGGCGGCCGACTCCGCGCATCTCCACGACGATCGTCTCGGGGGCGGTGGTCTGGTGGATCTTCACGTCGGGGAAGTCGTCGATGTCGACGTGGTCGGGGTAGTGGCGCATGTAGTCCGCGATGGCCCGTCGGCCCTCCAGCCGCTCGGGCCAGCCCTGGGGCGCGAAGGGGAACTCCAGGACGCCGTCCTCGTCCCACAGACCCACCCAGCCGGGGATGTCCTTCTCCAGCAGCAGTCGCAGACCGTGGCGGTACAGCTCCGCGGCCGTCATTGGCACTGTCATGATCAAGGCTTCCGTTCTGCCGAAAACGGACCGATAGTCCGAATAGTTTGGAGCATACGGACCGCTGGTCCGCTTCACAAGCCCTCGCCGGACACACACCCGGGCCGGGAAGAGTGATCCCGCTCGGCGACCGTCACCGATGGGAGCTCATGTCATGTACAGGCCACCAATTGCTTCTTCTCGGTCAAGAACCAGTCGAGGGCACGGGCAGAACCCTGCACCGGCAGGCGATCCAGTCCGGACGGCCGGACAATGCTGGCTACGGGGGCCGGGTGTCGGGCGGATGCGAAGGGGCGTGGGCCGGTGCAGACGGTGGCACTTGAGGACTGGGCGGCCGACTGGGCCCGGCGGGCCAGGGAGCTCCCGAACGGGCAGGTCGCGGCCGGGCTGCTGGTCGATCTCGTGGCCGATCCGCGGCAGCACCTCGCCCGGACGGCGACGGTTCCGGTGACGGCCGCGGCCGTGGCCCTGCGCGTCGAGCCAGCGCTCCTCCGTGAGGCCCTCCGAGGCCTGGCCGACGCGGGCCTGCTCACCCTGGCCCACCACGACACGGGAGAACCCGGGGGTGAGGTCGCCGTCGTGACCCTCACCGCGTCGACGCCTCACCGCAAGCCAAACGGCCCGCGCCGTGACCACGGGTGACCCGACCCCCGAGTCACCCGGGCGCCCATGGCCACCCGACGACACGCTCGCCAGCCCCCAGCCGGTCGGGGCAACCACGACCTGGGTCTCGCCCGAGGACGAGGAAGCGATGCGACTGATAGCCGCCCGCCTCAGGTCCGCCCACCCCGGGGCCGACCCGGCCACCGTGGACGCTGTCGTCGCGGGTGCATACGACGAACTACGCGACGCCAAGGTCCGGACGTTCATCCCGATCCTGACGGAGCGCCGCGCCAGGGCCCTGCTTGCCATGCCACCACCGGACACCCAGCCCGCCCCGGAGAGCTGACCCCGGCAGCCCCGAGGGCCGTCCCCGACCCCCTCCCCGACCAGGCGCCACCGACGCCGACGCACGGCCGCACCCGGGGGCACGGTGCCGCGCCGGGACATCCACGAGAGCCACCTTCGACTTGAAGGCTCAAGTCAGGGGGATCGCCATGACCACCGTCACGCCCGAGCCGCCGGGCTGGTCTCGGCTCGGCTGGGCTGGGCTGGGCTGGGCTGGGCTGGGCTGGGCCAGTACACCAAGTGCCGGCGGGTTGCCCGAAACGAGTCGGCCGCCGAGTGCCGTCCGCGCGGCTCCGCCGGACCCGCGCCACGAGTAGCGATCTAGCATGAAAGGCAAGGCTTCATCTCCAGGCCCGCGCCACAGCGGCAAGGAGGCCGGAATGGCGTTCGACACGACCGGTTTCGAGCAGGCGGACAACAGCCGCTACCTACCGATCTCCGAGCACGGCCTGATCGGCGATCTTCGTACGACCGCCCTGGTCGGCACGAACGGCACCATCGACTGGTACTGCTGCCCGCGCTTCGATGCGCCCAGCGTCTTCGGGTCCATCCTCGACGCCGACCGGGGCGGGTCGTTCGAGTTGGCCGCCGAAGTCCCGACCCGCACCCGACAGTTCTACTTCCCCGACACGAACGTGCTGATCACGCGATTCTTCGCGGCAGACGGGGTGGCGGAGATCCAGGACTTCATGCCGGTGGTCGACGACTCGCGCGAGGCGGCCCGGCACCGGCTGATCCGGCGGGTGCTCTGCGTCCGCGGAGCCCTCCCGTTCAGGGCGCGCATCGCCCCACGCTTCGGCTACGGCGCCGAGGCGCACACCACGCACCTCGAAGGCCACACGGCGGTGTTCCGCTCCCCGTCACTGACGCTCGCGCTCACCGCCACCGCACCGCTGGAGAGCGACGGCCTGGACGTCTGGTCGCACTTCAAGCTCGTCGAGGGCGAGTCCCACGTGTTCGCCCTCGACCACATCGGCGACGACGTCCCGACCCGGTCCTGTCCTCGTGCCGAGGCGCAAGAGCAGGCCGAGGCGACCGTCCGGTACTGGCGCCACTGGCTGGCCGGGTCGCGCTACCACGGGCGCTGGCGGGAGATGGTGAACCGCTCCGCGCTGGTGCTGAAGCTGCTCACCTACGCGCCGACCGGTGCGATCGTCGCCGCACCGACCACCAGCCTGCCCGAGCAGATCGGCGGCCAGCGCAACTGGGACTACCGGTACGTCTGGGTCCGGGACGCCGCCTTCTGCGTCTACGCCATGCTGCGCCTGGGGTTCACCTCGGAGGCCGAGGCGTTCATGGGGTTCCTCGACCAGCGCGGCATCCTGCGCGGCACCGGTGCGACAGGCCCGCTGCAGATCATGTACGGCATCGACGGGCGCAGTGAGCTGCCCGAGTACGAGCTGCCGCACCTGGAGGGCTACCTCGGCTCCGCACCGGTCCGGGTCGGCAACGCCGCCACCGGCCAGCTCCAGCTGGACATCTACGGAGCCCTGCTCGACTCCGTCTACCTGTACGACAAGTGGGGGCAGCCGATCAGCAGCGCCCGCTGGGACGAGGTCGGCGCGGTGGCGGACTGGCTCTGCGAGCACTGGGACCAGCCCGACGAGGGAATCTGGGAGACCCGCGCGGGCCGCAGGGACTTCGTGTACTCGCGGCTGATGTGCTGGGTGGCGCTGGAGCGTGCGATCCGGATGGCGAACCACCGCGGCCTGCCGGCCGACCTGCCCCGCTGGCGGGAGTCCCGTGACGCGATCTACCGGCAGATCATGCAGCGCGGCTGGTCGGCCCGGCGGGGCGCGTTCGTCCAGGCGCTGGACGACGGTGAGCTGGACGCCTCGCTGCTGATGATGCCGATGGCCAAGTTCATCTCGCCCACCGACCCCAAGTGGCTCTCCACCCTGGACGCCCTCACCGCGGACCTGGTCTCCGATTCGCTGGTCTACCGCTACAACCCGGCCACCAGCCCGGACGGACTGCACGGCCCCGAGGGCACCTTCTCGATCTGCTCCTTCTGGTACGTGGAGGCGCTGGCCCGCGCAGGCCGGCTGGAGGAGGCCCGGCTGGCTTTCGAGAAGATGCTCACCTACGCCAACCACCTCGGCCTGTTCGCCGAGGAGATCGGCCCGACCGGCGAACAGCTCGGCAACTTCCCCCAGGCCTTCACCCACCTCTCGCTGATCAGCGCCGCCTTCAACCTCGACCGCGCGCTGGGCTGACGCGGCATCACCGCCCGGACGGCGGCGGCCGACGCGGGGAAGGTCTGGTGACCGGCGCTGTACCAAAGTCTCCGCAGCCATGAAGGATCAATCCACAGGAGACCATGATGACCACCACTCCGACGCCGGGCCGGTACGACATCGATGTCCTGCGCTCCCAGATCAGCTTCACCACCAAGCACATGTTCGGGCTCGGCACAGTCCGCGGCAGCTTCCGACTGCGCGGCGGCACCGTCTCCCTCACCGAGCCGCTGACTGCGACCCGTGTGGACGCCGTCGCGGACACGGCCAGTTTCGACACCAGCAACAAGAGGCGGGACCGCCAAGTCCTGTCCAAGACGCTGCTGGACAGCGCCACCTACCCGGACATCGTCTTCACCTCCATCGGGGCCGAACAGGACGAGGCCGGCGGGTGGACGCTCCAGGGGCTGCTCACCGCGCACGGTGTCCGAGCACCCGTCACCTTCACCGTGGCGAAGGCCCAAGTCGAAGGGGAGGAGATCGCGGTGGAGGCCACCGCGACCGTCGACCGCTACGCCCACGGCGTCACCAAACTCAAGGGCGTGGCCGCGCGGCGCCTGCAGCTGACTGCGACCATCCACGCCCGACGCACCGACGACAGCCCCGCCTAGCGCGACCGCTGCGGAAGGAGTCGACGTGGTCAACCTCCAGGCCACCGGCGGGCTTGACGGCAGTGCGAGCATCCGGACGACATCGGCTCTGCGATGCCCCGGCCGGGCGAATCACCTTGATCCGGTGATGCCTCCTCACCTGCCCGGTGGTAACGCTCGCAGTGGCCCACCTTCCAGACAGGAGTTCGACATGAGCGAGGCGCTCGACTGGAACGCTAAGACCATCGCAGAGTTCCGAGCGAACGAGGGCAGGGTTGGCGGGGTCAGCGGCTCCTCGCCGAGACCCGCCGACACCTGGACGACGCCGAAGCCGCCCTGGCCACGCATGACACCCCGGCCGAGTTCTTCGACGCAATGCTCCAGCGCTACCCGGAACATCTCGGCCCGACCGTTCTCTGGGTCAGCTCCCGTGCGCTCCACCTCGCGCGTGAGGGCGGCGACCCGGTGCAGAACCTCGTCGCAGCCTGGCGGCTGTAAGCCCATCCAGGACCCGCCGCCAAGGCCATGAGACGCCGTTGGTGGCCCGCTCAGGAGGCGACGGGCGCGGGCGTGCGCAGCGGCGTGAGCGCGGTGCTCCAGGCGATGACCTGGTCGAGCATGGTGTTCAGGGCGGGCAGGTTGTAGTCGCCGGGCTTGAAGACGGTGTAGTTCTCGAACTCGGTGATCATCGACAGTGCGACCTGCTGGCGTACGTCGGCCATCTGGAGCTCGGCGGCGACGAGGCGCAGGTGCTCGACGGCACGGACGCCGCCGACTCCGCCGTAGGACACGAACCCGACCGCCTTGTTGTTCCACTCGGCGTAGAGGAAGTCGATGGCGTTCTTCAGGGTGCCGGGGATGCCGTGGTTGTACTCGGGTGTCACGATGACGAACCCGTCGTACGACGCGATCTTGGAGGCCCATTGCCTGGTGTGCTCGTGTTGGTACTGGCCGAGCGACGGTGGCAGCGGCTCGTCGAGGTGCGGCAGGGGGTGGTCGCGGAGGTCGATGAGTTCGAAGTCGGCGTCGTCGCGGCGCGAGGCGATGTCGAGCACCCAGTTCGCCACCTGTTCGCCGTTGCGGTTGGGGCGGGTGCTGCCGAGGATGATGCCGATCTTGAGCATGACGTTCCTCGCCTTCTTGTCTTCAGCGCTCGCGCATCGGCGATGTTGCACTGCCAGACAGATCGTCTTGTGCTCAGATGATCTGTTCAACCGCGAGCAGCCGGGTACCATTCCCGTATGAGCTCCGGGACACCGACGACGCAGGCGGCGGCAGACGCGGCCGACCTCACCGGCGACTTCGGCTTCTCACTCCTCGTCCTGGCACGCGCCTACCAGGGCGCCGTCGCTTCGGTCCTGGACGACATCCCCCAGGGCGCGCGTGGCTATCAGGTGCTCTCCGCCGTGGTCCGGGGTGACCATCCGAGCCAGCTGGCCCTGGCCACCTATCTGGGGATCGATCGCACGGTGATGACCTACCTGATCGACGACCTCGTCGCGGCGGGTCTGGTCGAGCGACGGCTCAACCCCGGCGATCGGCGCCAGCGCCGGATCGTCGCCACCACCCAGGGCGTGGATGTCCTCCAGGATCTGCGGAAGCGGGTGCGGGAGGCCGAGGACAGGCTCCTCGGGGCACTCGACGACAACGAGTGCCAGGCCTTCCGGGGCCATCTCAGGCGCGTTGCCTGCGACCTCCGGGACGTCGACCTGGCCGCCGAAGCCTGCGACGCGGCCACCGACCTCTGTCCCTAGCTCACCCTGACCGCCGCCGGAGCCGGCCACCATCTGCGCGTCCGGACCGCCGTGGCCATCATGGAACTGCGGCACGGGCAGAAGGGATACGCGATGGAGCTGTTCCCACCGATGCCACTCGCCGAGTGGCAGGACACGAAGGAGACGCTGCACCGCTTCACGCAGGTGGTGGGCAAGATCCGCCTTGCGGCGAGTGTGCGGCGCAACCACTGGTGGAACGTCCCCTTCCACCTCACCGGACGCGGGATCACCACGCGGCCCATGGGACAGGTCGACGGCAACCCGATCTTCACCATCGACTTCGACTTCGTCGACCACCGGCTGGTCATCGCGACGGCGGACGGCAGGACGGAGTCCTTCCCCCTCCCCGGCCAGTCCGTAGCCTCGTTCTACCGGCAGACCCTGGAAGCCCTGGCAGCGTTGGGCATCCGGGTCGAGCTCCGGATTCCCCGGCCCTACCGGATGGCCGACTCCGACCGGCCGTTCGCCGAGGACTTCGAGCACGCGACCTACGATCCCGCCTGGGCGAATCGCTACTGGCAGGTGCTCAGCCAGGTCGGGCTGGTGCTGGAGGAGTTCGCGGCGCGCTTCTCGGGCAAGGTCAGCCCCGTCCACCTCTTCTGGCACTCGCTCGACATCGCCCACACCCGGTTCTCCGGACACGCCGTCGACCAGCCATCGAAGGTGGACCCGGTGACCCGGGAGGCGTACTCCCGGGAGCTGATCAGCTTCGGGTTCTGGTTCGGGGACGCCGACCTGGGCGAGCCGGCCTTCTACTCCTACACGACTCCCGAGCCCGCACACCTGGCCGAGGACCCGCTCAGGCCCTCATCCGCACGGTGGATCGTGCTCAACGACAGCCACCTGGCGGTACTGCGCTACGACGCGGCCCGCGCCGAGGCCGACCCGAGAGCGGCCGTACTCGCCTTCTACGAGAGCGCCTACCAAGCCGGAGCCGTCCGCGCCGGCTGGGACGTCGACCGCCTCGCCTGCCCGGGGGGAATCACGGACCCGCGTCGACCGTCCCCGCCGCTCTGAGCGCCTGAGTCCGCACAGAGACCCCACGGAAAACCAGGTCGTGGGAGGCAGGCGGCCGCCAACGATCACCCAGCGTCGGTGGGCCGGGCGCTCGTCCGGCTCAGGTGGGCGTCGATCAGGGCTGCGGTGACCTCGGGCTGTTCGATCTGCGGAAGGTGGCCCGCCTCGGGGACGACCTCCAGCGCGCCGTCGCCGAAGGCGTCGGCGTACGCCGCGCCGTACGCGGGGGTGACGATGCGGTCGCTCTCCCCCCAGACGAGGAGGGTGGGCACGTGGACGCGTCCGAGTCGGCGCAGCAGTTCGGGGTCGTGCATGTAGGGGTCGCCCGCGAGGGTGCGCATGGTGGCCATGTTGGCCTGTCGGCGGGCGAGTTCGTCGGATGGGACGCCGGCGGGGTCGACGTAGTAGCGGTCCGGGTCGTGCCAGGAGTGGTCCGCCACGCCGCGCGCGTCGAGGGCGAAGAAGTCGGTGATCGGTTCCGTTTCGACGTTCACGCCGACGGCGTCGATCAGGACGAGGCCGGTGATGGCTCCCGCGGTGTCGCGTACGGCCATCTCGGCGGCGATCCAGCCGCCGAGCGAGGAGCCGATGACGAGGACGTCGTGCAGTCGGCGGTCGCGCAGGTGGTGGAGGTAGGCGCGGGCGAGGTCGTCGATGCCGGTGAGCCATGCAGGGCGGTGGGTACCGTCCCAGCCGGGGTGCACGGGCGTGATGGCGTGTGCGGTGCGGGAGATGTGCCGGGCGAGGCCGGCGACGGTGGCCGGGCCCCCGCCGCCGTGCAGGATCAGGACCGGCCGGCCGGCTCCGGCTTCGGACAGGGTGAGGGACAGGTCCGCTGCTTCGTGGTCTGTGGTCATGCCCCCACAGTAACTAAATATCTTTATATAAGCTAGCTTGGTTGCGTCGTAGACTCGGTCCATGAGTGATGAGCTGCAAGAACTCGGCAGAGCGGTCAAGCAGGCCCAGTACCGGCAGCACCGGGCACTCGACAGTGCGCTCTCCACCGCGGGCACCACACTGGCCCAGTGGGACGCCCTGCGTGCGATCAGCCGCTCGCCCGGGGCATCGGCCCGCGAGCTGGCCGCGGCGACGTTCCAGACCGAGCAGGCCTTCGGAACGCTCGCCGGCCGCCTGACGGCCCAGGGCGTGGTCGAGCGCCGGCCGGGACACGGCCGGCGCATCGAGCACCACCTCACCCCCGCCGGCGAGCAGGTCCTGGCGGCAGGCCACCGGATCGCCGACGAGGTTCTCGCCACTTGCTTCGCCGCTCTGCCCGCAGCGGACCGCGCGACCCTGTTCGACCTGCTCCGGCGCCTCAACGCAGAAGAAGCCGCGTAGACCCGACCGCCGCGCCCTCGCGTGGAGTCCGAGGAGACTCGCCGCATCCGGCGGGGCATACCGTCGCCTCATGACCGAGCGGAGCCGTGTCGCCCCTCCGTGAGGTGCGCCGGCCCGTCGGCCCTGCTGCCCCTGGTCGATGGAAAGTCGCCGCCGGACTACTGGATGCACAAGCCTTCCAGTAGCAGACCGGACGACCTGTCCACTTCGTGTCTCCGGGCTTCTCGATGACGTATGGACCGGAGCCCCGACAGGTCCTGATACTGGCGGTCCCCGGAGTGCCGAGGGGCAAGGTAGGTTGGCAGGCCGCGGGCCGCGAGGGCCGTCGCGGAGAAGGTGGTGGCGGCGATGGTTTCGCGGGCGGTGGTGGACTGTGCGCTGTACGAGGACGGGCGGCGGCTGCCAGGTGCGGTAGAGCTGTCGGAGGCGCTCCCGCGGATAGGCGAGAAGGACGGCCGGTTCGTGTGGATCGGGCTCTACGAGCCGACCGCGGAGCAGTTCGCCGAGATCGCGGCGGCGTTCGAGCTGCACCCGCTGGCGGCGGAGGACGCGGTACGTGCGCACCAGCGGCCGAAGCTGGAACGGTACGAGGACACGCTGTTCCTGGTGCTGAAGACGATCGTCTACGTCGAGCACGACAAGGTGACGGCGACGAGTGAGATCGTGGACACCGGCGAGATCATGGTGTTCGCCGGGCCGGGGTTCGCGATCGTGGTGCGGCACGGGAGTGCTCCCGCGTTGGCGGGGGTGCGGCGCGAGCTGGAGGCCACCCCGGAGCTGCTGGCCGCGGGGCCGACGGCGGTGCTGCACGCGGTGGCCGACCACGTGGTGGACGGGTATCTGACCGTCGCCGACTTCTTCGAGCGCGACGTGGAGGAGCTGGAGGCGGAGGTGTTCTCCGCCGAGCGCACGGACGACGCCGGGCGGATCTACCAGCTGAAGCGGGAGCTACTGGAGTTCAAGCGGGCGGTGGTCCCGCTGGGCGTGCCGCTGCAGCGCCTGTCGGACACCGGCGCGTCGTCGCTGGTACCGGCCGGGATAGCGGCGTACATGCGCGACGTGGCTGACCATCACGCGCAGGCGAGGGAGCGGATCCTCGCCTTCGACGAGTTGGTGGGCAGCATCCTGGCCGCGAGCATGGCGCGGCTCTCGGTGCAGCAGAACACCGACATGCGCAAGATCAGTGCGGGTGCGGCGCTGGTCGCGGTGCCGACCATGGTGGTGGGTGTGTACGGGATGAACTTCGACTTCATGCCCGAGCTGCGCTGGAAGTTCGGCTACCCACTGGTGCTGCTGCTGATCGTCGCCATCTGTGTGTTCGTCTACCGAGCCTTCCGTCGCAACGACTGGCTGTAGCAACACTGTTGGGCCCGGGTACCGGTGAGGGCGTCCGGGCCCGTTGGGCGTCCTGCGGGACTTCCTGCGGGGCGGGAAGCGGGTACGGCCGTTGTACTGCTGTGCGGGTTGGCATGCCGCGGGTGGTGGGCGGGACGACGCGGCACTACGGCGCGTGGCGGCGGGCCTGGAGCTGTTCCACACGTTCGCGCTGCTGCACACGGACCGGCGCCGGCACCGGCACCGGCACGACCGCTCCGCCCACCGCCTGCCGGCCCACCCGGGATGCGGCCGAGGTCGGATCGGGCAAGGCTTGTTAGGTAAGCCTTATCGGCAACCCGGCCCCGCCTCGCCGCCGCGCTTCCTCGGAGCCCGCCATGTCCGGTCCGCAGATCGCCCTGCTCGGCGCCATCGCAGGCTTCACCATCTACCTCGGCCTCCCGATCGGCCGCCTGCGCAACCCCGCCCCACGCCTGCGCGCCGGCCTCAACGCGGTCGCCATCGGCATCCTGATCTTCCTGCTCTGGGACGTCCTCACCGCCGCCTGGGAGCCGACCGACGCCGCACTCGGCGACCATCACTGGCTCACCGCCGCCAAGGGCGGCCTGGTGCTCGCCGCCGGTCTCGCCGTCGGACTTCTCGGCCTCGTGTACTACGACCGGTGGATCGCCCGCCGCCGAGCACCGCCCGCCCCGCTCTCGAAGGGGCCGGGCGCGTCGGCCGTGACCGAGAATCTGGCCCCGCGGGCCCGCTCCCGAGCCGCGAATCTCGCCCTGATGATCGCCACCGGCATCGGACTGCACAACGCCGCCGAGGGCCTGGCCATCGGCAACTCCGCCGCCAAGGGCGAAATCTCCCTCGCCCTCCTGCTGGTCATCGGCTTCGGACTGCACAACACGACCGAGGGCTTCGGCATCGTGGCCCCACTCGCAGCCGAAGGCGAACGCCCCTCCTGGGGCTTCCTCGCACTGCTCGGCCTCATCGGCGGCGGCCCCACCTTCGTCGGCACCCTCATCGGCCAGCAGGTGGTCAACGAAACCCTCGGCATCGCCTTCCTCGGACTCGCCGCGGGATCCATCCTCTACGTGGTCATCGAACTCCTCGCCGTGGCCCGGCGTGCCGGCATGAAGGAGCTGGTCACCTGGATGATCCTGGTGGGCTTGCTGGTTGGCTTCGCCACCGACGCCGTGGTCATCGCCGCCGGTGTGTGAGGCCCGCTCCGCCCCCACCAGTGCGACTCGTCAAGGCCTGTGCCGCCCGGCCCGAACCATCCCGGCCCGAAGCCGGGAAGCGCGATCAGCTCTCCGGCTGCTCGATCAGCTGCGCCAGGTACAGCGGCTCCCCGAGCTTCTCCAGCAGTTCGAGCTGCGTGTCGAGGTAGTCGATGTGCTCCTCCTCGTCGGCCAGGATGGCCTCGAAGATGTTCGCCGAGGTGACGTCGTTCTTGGTGCGCATCGCCACGATGCCGCGTCGCAGCCGGTCGATCGCCTCGACCTCCACCTGGCGGTCCGCCTCGAACATCTCCTTGACGCTCTGACCGATCCGGACGTGGAAGAGCCGCTGGTAGTTCGGCAGCCCGTCCAGGAAGAGGATCCGGTCGGTCAGTGTCTCGGCGTGATTCATCTCCTCGAAGGACTCGTGCCGGGTGTGTCTGGCGAGCGTCACCCAGCCGTAGCTCTCCTGCATCTTGGCGTGCAGGAAGTACTGGTTGATCGCGGTCAGCTCCGCGGTCAGCTGCTCGTTGAGGAACTCGAGAACCTCCTGGTCACCCTGCATGGCGTCCCTCTCCTCCTCTGCTCGCAGGAACGGCCCGCCCTCCTTCCAGGAAACGGCCCGCATCGAGCGGGTGCAAACGCCGCGCGGCGCACCCGCCGGCCGGCGCGGGGTGCTCTGCCCGTGCCCGGAGACCTATCGACGGTGCCCCGAGCAATATCCGCGCCAGGAAGCCGGCCACGCCACGACCGGCTGTGACGGGGCTACGGAGTGAGTCCCTCTGTGCACGGTGCTCCGGGCTCAGGCGTCTGCGAGCCCTGGACGTACTGGGCCAGGAAGGCGTCCACGCGGGAGTCGCTCGCGCTGTCCACCACCAGCTGGGTGCTCCAGGCAGTGAGCGTGATCGTCCCCGATTCGGTCGGGTAGGGGCTCATGAACGAGTACGGCTTGCCCTCCACCTTGGCGGCGAGAGCGGCGACGTCGGCCGGGCTGGCCTTGTCGTTGTAGGTGATCCAGACCGCGCCGTGCTCCAGGGAATGCACGGCATTCTCATTCGGTACGGGCTTGAGGTACACGTTGCCGTTGCAGTTGAGCCAGAGCGGGTTGTGGTCGCCGCCGACGGGTGGTGTCTGCGGGTAGCTCACCGGGGTCTGGACATGGGTCCGGCCCAGTTCGCCGAAGGTCTGGACGCCGGTGATGGTGGCCGCGGCCTTGGGGGCGTTGTCCGACGCCGAGGTCACGGCCCAGATGCCACCGGCGACGACTCCGGCGAGGATGACGCCCGCCGCCGAGGCATAGACGATCTTGCGGCGGCGCTCGTGTCGTCGTTCCTCCCGGCGGAGGGCTTCGATCCTGGCGCGTCGGGTGTCCGACGATTTTCTGGGAGCGGAAGCCATGGCTGATGTCCTTCTCCCCGCCGTGCGGGTGCCCGGCGTTCATCTCCAGTATCGCCGCGAAACCCCGCCGCGGTCTGGGTGACCTGCCTGCCGACCGGCCGCCCGGGCAGAGACCACAGGGTCAAGGCCGGACGCCGCCCATGAGCGGGCCGTCCAGACTCTCGATCGACAGCATGTCGACGTTCTTGCCGGTGTGCGGCGCGTGGATCCACCGCGACGAGCCGGGTTCGGCGGAAGCCGTCGACGCCTCATAGGCGAGCCGCGTGCGCTCGCCTACGAGGCGCTCCCTCACCAGGGCGACGTGTTGCCCGGACCCGCGGGTCCGATGGCGCCCGCTCACATTGCCACGCCACCCCGCTACCGAACCGCCAGCCGCGTCGGGGCGAACAGTCCGGATGCGGGGCGGCGGGTCAGGGCCGGGCGGCGATGGCCTCGACCTCGAACAGCACGTCAGGCGCAGCCAGGCTCGCGACGCCGATGAGGGTCTGCGTGGGCGGTTTGGTACCCCAGCCCTCCTGCACGGCCCCGGCGATCGGCCCGAGCTTGCTGACGTCATGGTTGACCACATACGTCCTGAGCTGGACGACGTGGCTGATGTCGAGTCCATGGGCGGCTAGAGCGACGCCGATGTTGCGGAACGCCTGCCTCACCTGATCGGTGAAGTCGGAGGAGACAACCGCGCCGTCCGGGCCCGATCCGTACTGACCCGCGATGAGCACCAGTTCCGTGCCTGCGGGGACGGTGGCGGTGTGGCTGTAGCCGAACGGGACCGGGTCGTGCAAACCGTCCGGATTGACAAGGGCGTGTGCCATGCAGGTCACCTCTCGTGTGCGGTGGGTCTGTGTGGTGCTGGTCAAGCCTCGCAACCAATCACGACATCGTGTGTCGTGTATTCCGGTAGCGTTTTCGTGTGCGCGCTGATCGGTTGGTCTCGCTGGTGCTGCTGCTGCGGCAGCACGGTCGGCTGTCCGCGGCCACGCTGGCCCGCGAGCTGGAGGTGTCCACACGCACCGTGCTGCGCGACATCGAGGCGCTGTCCGCAGCCGGTGTCCCGGTCTACGCCGAACGCGGTCGGCACGGCGGTTTCGCGCTGCTGCCCGGCTTCCGGACCGAGCTCACCGGGCTGAACCACGACGAGGCCCTTGCCCTGCTGGTCGCCGGATCGCGGCGCGGCGCGCAGGCGTTCGGCCTCGGCTCGGCGCTCGCTTCGGCGATGCTCAAGGTGGTTGACGCGCTGCCGGAAAGCTATCGGGACACCGCGGCCGGCGCGGCTCAGCGATTGCTGATCGACCCGGAGACCGACCTCCTTTCGCGTCGACTGGTTGCCGCGGAGGTGCCCGACGCCATCGTGGCCGAGGTCCTGCGCGCGGTGTTCGCCGGACACAAGCTGCGCATCCACTACGCGGCCGTGGACCAGCCCCCGAACTGGCGCACGGTGGACCCGATCGGCCTGGTCACCGTGCGCGACCAGGGCTACCTGCTGGCCACGAGGTCCGGCGCGGACCGCACCTACCGGCTGTCCCGCATCCTGGCAGCCGAGGAACTCGCCGAACCGGCAGAGCGACCCGAGCGGGTCGATCTGGGCCGGGCCTGGCAGGAACGCAGCAGGCAGTTTCGAACCGGCGGCAACCAGGTCACCGTGGTGGTACGGGTGGACCCGGCGCGGCGGGAGGACCTGGTCGGCACCGCGCTGGCCGTCCTCGCCGAGGAAGCCGACGCAGACGGCCGGCTGCGGCTGGAGGTGACCTTCCAAGATGCGAGACACGCCGAGTGGGCGCTGTGGCAGCTCGCCACAAGCGCGGAGGGCCTGGCCCCGCAGTGGTTGCGCGACTCCCTGCGCAACCGTGCCGCCGCGATCGCCACTCGCTACGCAGTGTCATCCTGAGATTTGCCACCGTCTGCGGGACGCCGCCGAAGCCGCGCTTGCGGTCGACGAGGTGCAGCTCCGGAAATCCAGTGGCAGACCCGCCCCGCGCGATCGGTGCGGCGCAGCGGGGTGTCGTTGTCCGGGGTGATGTCACAACCGCCCCGACATCGTCGACCTCGACGCAGGCCGATGGCGGCACGCACGTCGCCCCCACCGGCCGGATCGGCCGCTGGAGGTCGTCACCAGGTGGAGAGCGAGGGCCGGCAGAGCCGCCGGGCCGGATCCGGCTGAAGCCCTGACGGGCTCAGCCCTGCGGGCCGTCGGCCGCCGGCGCGGCGGGTGGCGCCGGCGGCCGCTCCTCGGGATCGGTGACCACGAGGGTGACGTGCCTCGCGTCGTCGCTGTGGACCGCGGTGGACCGGTAGCCGGGCGGGAGGTACAGGGCCTCGCCGCTCAGGGTGGAGACTTCGGCGGCGAGGTCGCCCGGTGACCGGAGCGTCCAGCGGCTCGATCCGGCGGACTGGATCACCAGGCAGTGGCCGGAGGGTGGTCGGGCACCGGTGGCGTGCTCGACCTTCCAGCCCAGCAGGGTCGTGAGGCCGGCGGCGACGTACCCGCCCAGGGCCGTGTCCGGCGGTCCGCCCACGCCCCGGGGGACGACGGGGTCGTTCTCGGGCCAGAGCAGCCCGAAGGTGCGGGCGAAGTGGGCGTCCAGGAAGAGCGCCAGCTCCTGGAGGTACGGGTCCAGCCCGGGGCGCTCGCTCAGGCGTTCCCAGTCCACGTGTTATCTCCTTCGGTGGTGCCATCGACCACAGTGATGTCGGAGTGTCAAGCATGGAGCATCGGCGTGTCGGAAGGCATCACGGTTTTCAGGTATCCAGCAGGCCCGTCCGGCTGGCGGCGACGCCCGCCTGGAAGCGGCTGTCGGCGCCGAGCTGCTCCAGGATCTCGGCGATGTGACGGCGCGCCGTGCGCAGCGACATGCCCAGCCGGCGGGCGATCGCCTCGTCCTTCAGCCCGTCGGCGAGCAGGCGCAGGATCGTGCGGTGCAGTTCCCGGGCGACGGCCTCCATCTCGCGTCCGGTCGACTCCTGGAACGGGGTGGCCTGGCCCCAGGTGAGTTCGAACATCTCGTACAGGTAGGCGACGGTCGACGGTTCGCGGATGACCACGGCTCCCAGCTCCGCGCCCGCGGCGGGGAGGAAGGCGGTCTCGCGGTCCATGATGATGATCCGCCCGGCCAGTTCGTGCGTGGTGCGGTACTCGGCGCCCAGGACGGAGGCGGCGGCGACGTAGGCCTGACTGGGGCCGTTGAAGCGGGCGGTGTGGTGGTAGAGGGTGCGGATGCGCACGCCGCGCTCCAGCATCGCCCGGTCGCGCACCAGGGCCTCGGACATCGCCTCGGGAATCCGGGCGCCGCCGCCGGGCTGGCAGGAGACCACCTCGGTGGTGCACTGCTCGCCCAGCCGGTTGAGCAGTAAGCGCACCTCCGCCAGCGTGGGGATCACCTCGATGCCCGCGCCGGACTCGCGGCTGTCCGGGAACAGCGCGGAGAACTCGTCGAACCGGCTGCGCATCCGGGCGATGTCGTCCTGGCGCTGACGGATCTCCGCCTCGACGGGCGCGGCGCGCCGGAAGAAGGCCGAGTCGGGGGACACCACCCGCAGGGCTTCCTCCCTGGCGCCGGCCGGCGCCAGCAGTCCCGTGTCGAGCAGCCGCTCGACCGCCGCCGTCACACCGGACGGGGACAGTCCCGTCGCCTGCGCCACGACCGCCGGATCGTGGGCGCCGGTGTACCGGTTCTCCGCAAACCATGCGTAGACGGACAGGTCGGATTCGTGCCCCTGACCTGCTTCGGTCCGACGCTCTGTCACATCGCGATCGTTTTTGTCCATATTTACCCCCACACCTCTTTGCTGTCAGGCAAGTTGATGAACGGTTCCAAGCATGTCGGCGATCTTCGATGCCCGCCAGAGTGGAGCCATGGCCCCTTCACCCAATGGGGCAAATGCCAATGAACCCGCGGGAGATCCCCATGAAGCGCATCATCCTCACGACCGTGGCGCTCCTCGGCGCTGTCGCCGCATGGCTGACGCCGGTCGCCTCGGCCTCCTCGGCGCCCGCCCGCCACGACGTTCCGACCGCGGCCGGCGTCCTCACCTGCCCGCCCCGCACCCCCTGCGACGACACCTCCTGGGGAGGCTGAACCTTTGTTCACGACGCGGGAGAGGGAGATCCTTGTCCACCTCGCACAGGGCCGCACCTCCCGGGCGATCGCCCGCCTGCTGCACCTGAGCCACCACACCGTCGAGACCCATATCCGCAACATGCGGGCCAAGAGCGGGGCCAGCAGCCGCACCCAGCTGCTGGCCATCGCCCTCGGGCTCGACGCCGCTTGGCCCGCCGGGCCCAGCAGGGGCTGATTCAGTCCGAACCCGAGCAGCACTCCCCGACGGGGGGTCGGACAAGTCCGGCCGGCCGGCGGCTCGCCTACGGCGACGCCCGGACCGGCGGGAACCGGGCGTGCTGGGAGGACCACTCCGATGAAGGGGGATGTCACAGACCGATGGAAATACCCATTCTGATATGTGCGGGCCAGCCGCTGATGCGCAGCGGACTCTCCTCGGCCCTCGTGGCCGAGCCGGACATCCGGGTGGTCGGCGAGACCGCGGACGGGAGCACCGCCAGCGCGCTGGCCCGGGAGCTGAACCCCGCCGTCGTCGTGGCCGACTTCGAACTCGCGGACATGACGGGGATCGATCTCGTCCGCGAGCTCCTCGGGCCGAGCCCGGAGGCCCCCCGCACGCTGCTGATGGCGCCGGCCGAGGGCGACGCCGTCCTGGAGTCCATCCTGGCCGGCGCCACCGGGATCGTCACCCGGAACACCCTGGTGGAGGACTTCCCCCAGGCCATCAGAGCCATGGCCACCGGCCACTCCTTCCTCTCCCCCGACATCGCGGCCCTGCTCCTGGGCTGGGTCCGCGACAAACAGCCCGCGCTGTTCCCGGCGCTCGGTCTCAACGTTCTCACCTTCCGCGAACGCGAGATCCTGGCGCTGCTGGCGAACGGGATGTCCAACGCCGAGATCTCCAAGCGGCTCTGCATCGTGCAGTCGACGGTCAAGTTCCACATCTCCCAGCTGCTCAGGAAACTCGGGCTCAGGGACCGCCTGCAGGCCGCCGTGTTCGCCCACCAGAACGGTGTCAGCTGATGTTGCGACAGGAGCAGGACCACAGTGCCCGTTGGCTGCCGTGGACCAAGGGAACGACGGAGCTGCCCCGCGTCTACTGCCTCCCCTTCGCCGGCGGGGCGGCGCACTTCTTCCGCCCGTGGACGGAGGCGGCCCGGCACCTCGCCGTCGAGGCGGTCCCGGTCGAACTGCCGGGGCACGGAACCCGGTTGCGTGATCCCTTGCTGACCGACATGGCCGCCATGGTGGACGCGCTGTGCGAGGTCCTCCGGAGGGAGAGCGGGCCCTTCGCGATCCTCGGGCACAGCATGGGCGCGAAGATCGCGTACGCGGTGGCCGAGGAGCTGGAGCGGCGGCCCGGGGCCACGCCGCCGGCCCGGCTCTTCGTGTCCGGGGCCCTGCCGGCCTCGGCCCCCGAGCCGAGGCCGCTGCACGACCTGCCGGACGCCGCGCTCATGGCGGAGCTGTCCGCGATGGGCGGCACGCCTCCCGAGATCCTCGCCAACGCCGAACTGATGGAGTTCATGCTGCCGGTGATCCGGGCCGACCTGACCCTGCTCGAACAGTGGCACGCGCCGGCCGGGAGCCGGGTCTCCTGCCCCATCACGGCGTTCGCCGGCCGGGACGACCGGATCGTCCGGGCGGAGCTGACCGCGGGCTGGGCCGACCTCACCTCGGCGTCCTTCGCCCTCCAGGTCCATCCCGGGGACCATTTCTTCCTCCGGGAGGAGATGGACGGGATGCTCGGCCGGATCGCGGCCGAGCTCCACGAGCGCCCCGGCGACCGGTGTGCCCCGGGCGGGGCATGACGTGTCGTCACTCCGCTTCGACGCCGACCTCGATCAGTCCGGTCGCCTCGGCCAGCGCCCGTCCGACCTCCTGCGGCGACGAGCCGACGGCGATGACGTGGCCCAGCCGGTCGTAGGCGCTCCGCGGCGGCCGGACCTCGCGCCCCGGCGTCCCGGTCACCAGGACGCGCTCCACGCCCGGCACCAGCTCGGCCTGCCGGACCCCGTCCACGCCGGTCAGCCGGCCCGGCCGCGGCGCGGTCAGGAACCGCAGGCCGGCCCGGCGTGCGTGGTCGGCCGACAGGTTCAGCGGCAGGCCGGCGGCGGCGCGGATCTGCTGCTCCAGCAGGTCGATGCCGGTGGCCGGGCGGATCAGTTCCGGGATCATGCCGCCGGCCAGCCGTCCGTTGATCTCGATGACGGCCGGGCCGTCGGCGGTCAGCCTGAGCTCGACGTGCGCCGGGCCGCGCTCGAAGCCGACGGCCTTCAGCGCCTGCCGGGCGGTGTCGGCGATCCGTTCGGCCAGCACGTCGTCGATGTCGGCGGGGAAGAGGTGCCCGGTCTCGACGAAGTGCGGCAGCGGGCTGACGGTGCGCTGAGTGACGCCGACGCACCGGGCCTCGCCGTCCACGCCGAACATCTCCGCGCTGAACTCGGGCCCTTCCAGGTACTGTTCGACCAGCACCGCGCCAGGGGTCCGCTGGCCGCGCACGTTGTGGGTGACGGCGAGCAGTTCGGTGGCGTGCGCGGCGGCGGTCACGGCGTCCTCGCACCACAGCACGGACTGCGAGCCGGACTCCCCGACCGGTTTGACCACGCAGGGCAGCCCCACCGCGGCGACGGCGGCCGCGACCAGGGCCGGGTCCGTGACGATCGCGAACCCGGGCTGGGTCACCCCGGCCTCCTGCAGCACGGTGCGGGTCAGCGCCTTGTCGCGGCAGCGGGTCATCGCCTCCGGCGGGTTGCCGGGCGTGCCCAGGGCCGCGGCCGCCCGCGCGGCGTGCTCCAGGTAGAACTCGCTGGTCGTCGTGACGCCCGCCACCCGGCGTCCGGCGCTCACCCCGGCGATGGCCGCGGTCAGCGCGGCCTCGTCGTCGGTGTCGCAGACCACGACCCGGCAGCCGGTGTCGGGCAGTTCCGGGTAGCGCGCCGCGTCCTTGGTGAACAGCACCGGCTCCAGGGCCAGCCGGACGGCGGTCCGCAGCGCGATCATCCCGGTGCCGGTGGTGTTGGACTCGACGAAGAGCAGCAGCCGCCGGTCCCGGCGGGGTATCCGGGCGAACGACCAACTGGAAACCGTGGCACCGTACTCCACCTCCTCCGGGGCCTCGGCGACGACAGCGCTGTCGGGCGCGTCGGCGTAGACGCTGTCCACGTAGCGGTCGCCGCGGTCCGGCATGATCCCGACCAGCCGGGTGCCCGGCTCGGCGCGGGCCGCGAGGTGGGTGAGGACCCGGTAGACCGACCCGGAGGTGTTCCCGCCGAAGATCTTCTGCTCCCGGGCGAGCCGGCGGGTGGCGTCGAAGGCCTCGTCGTCGGACAGCCAGTGCACCTCGTCGAAGACGCGGTAGTCGATGTTCTCCGGGAAGAGGCTGTTGCCGAGCCCGCCCTGCTTGCGGGTCGGGCGGTCCGGCTGGGCGAAGAGCACGCTGCCCACGCAGTCCACGCCCACCACCGAGACGTCGGGCAGGCGTTCCAGCAGCGCCTTCGACGTCCCGCAGAGCGAGCCGCCGCTGCCCACCGCCCCGACCAGGACGTCCACCGACCCCAGGTCGGCGACCAGTTCGCCGGCCAGGCCGCGGTACGCGGCGGGGTTCTGCGGGTTGCTGTACTGGCGCGGCCAGAACGCGCCGGGCAGGCAGGCCATCAACTCGGCCAGGCGCTCCAGCCGGGCGCTCTGCCACCCCTGCCCGGTCATCGCCGCCACGACGTGGACCTCGCAGCCCAGGGTGCGCAGCTTGGCCAGGGTGATGGGGTCGATGCGCGGGTCGGTGACGATGTGCACGGGGTGGCCGAGGTACGTGCCGACCAGGGCCACCCCGAGCGCCATCGTGCCCGAGGAGCTCTCCACGATCGGCCCGCCCTCGGCCAGCGCGCCGGTACGCCGGGCTTCGAGGATCACCTGCCGGGCCACCCGGTCCTTCATCGCGAAGAGGTTCTGCATCTCCAGTTTGGCGAAGACCTCGACGCCTTCGGGGGCGTCCACCCGCAGCCGCACCGCCGGGGTGTGGCCGATGCCGTCGATGACCGATTCCTGCCGCATGTGTGTACGTCCTTAGGAGGTGTGGGAATGCCCTTGCCGGGAGGGTCGGGGGAGGGTCCGGAACAGCAACGTGTCGTCGCCCAGGGCCTCGCAGGCCGCGTGCGCCTCGGCCACCTTGCGGGCGTGGTCCGGGTCCGCGTCGTCGAACAGCAGGCCCAGCATGGTGCCGCTGTGTGCGCACACCACGCCGAGCGCCCCGGTCCGCCCCGCGATGGCCAGCATCGCGTCCAGGTGCCGCTTGGGTGCGAACCGCTGGTTGAGGACGGCGCTGCGGGTGGTCACCCGGCCCACGGCGGCGAGGTCCCCGGCGCGCACGGCCGCGGTCAGGGTGTCCAGCAGTCCGGTGAACTCGGCGGTGTCGGCCGGCGAGTAGCGCTTGGGGCGCTTGTTGAAGGCGACGGTGTCCAGGTGGCCGCCCTCGTCCACCGCCACCACGGTGGCCGGCGCCAGCCCGCCGAGGGCCTCGCGCAGCCGCACTTCGCGGTGCTCGAAGACGACGACGCCCGGGTGCATCACCCCGTCGGTCGGCTCGATCGGGCGCAGCCAGTGCTCCACCGCCGCCGGGCCGGTGTCCAGTCCCAGCGCGCCGCCGACCGCGCGCGCGGTGGCGACCAGGTCGGCTGAGGAGCTGGCCAGTCCCTTGCCGATGAGCAGGTCGCTGTCCAGGATCAGGGTCCCGCCGCCACCGGGCTGGTGGGCCGTCAGCATGGCCTCGGCCAGCCGCAGGGACTTCTTCTTGTGGGCGGGGAAGACCCGCAGCGGACCGGCCCGGTCGAAGCGGAACCAGGCCCGGGAGCGGAGCGTGATCGGCAGGGTGACGAGGAAGTCCGTGCCGTCGGGCAGCCGTCCCTGGAGCAGTTCGCCGAAGGTGCCGGAGGCGTCGGCCCGGCCGCTGCGCAGGTCCGCGCCCGGGCGGCGGGTGATGAGGCTGGGGCCGGTCACGGGGTGCCCGCCGGGGTGCGCTCGGCGGTGTCCTCGACGGCCAGCAGGGCGTCGACGCGCGCCGCGGCGACGCTCGCCGCCTCGTCGCGCAGCCGCCACTGCCCGGACACCTCGTGGTAGCCGCGTTCCTGCGCGGCGAGCATGGCGTGGACGGCATCGGGGTGCGTCGACCCCGCGGAGTGCTTGACCCGGACGGCCTTGTCGGCGTCGAAGGCGCCGGACAGCAGTTCGGCGGGTTCGGGCACCCGGTGGCCGTGCTCCTCGGCGATCGCCGCGAGCAGCGGGCCGTCGGGGGTGGCCGCGGTCAGGTTCTCGGCGATGGCGGCCCTGACGTAGGCTCCGGCGATCACCTGCGCCGTCCGCCAGGGGACGCCGGCCTCCAGGGTCAGCAGGTTCGCGAGGGTGAAGGCGCCGAGGAAGTCCCCCTCGCAGGCCTCGCGCATGCGGTCGGTCCGGAACGTGGCGGTGGCGAGGGTGGTGTGGGCCAGCCGCAGGGCCGAGCGCAGCGCGGCGAACTGGGCCTGGAGGTGCCGCCCGGCCTCCTTGGAGACCTCGACGCTGTTGGCGTACGGGGTGCCGTGCTGGGCGAAGGCGAGCTGGGTCGCGCAGCCGACGACGTGCGAGCAGCGGCCGCGGATCCTTTCCAGGACCGGGAAGTTGCGCTTCTGCGGCATCGCGGCCGAGATCCCGGCCAGCGCGTCGGGGAAGTCCACGAACCCGAACCCGGCGCCGCTCCACGTCATCAGGTCGGTGGTGAACCGGCTGAGGAGCACGGCGAAGTTCGACAGCTCGGACGCGACCGCGAGGGCCCAGGACCGGGACGCCACCGACACGAGGGCGTGCGGCTGCGGCTGCCGGAAGCCCAGCAGTCCGGCCATCCGCTCGCGGTCCCAGGGCAGTTCCTGGCCGGCCATGCTGCCCGCGCCGAGCGGCGAGCGGTCGATCTGGTCGTAGGTGGTCAGCAGGCGCCGGGCCGCGCCGAGGGTCTCCTCGGAGAGCGCCGAGAGGTAGAAGGCGGGTGTGATGGTCTGCGCGGCCTGCGCGTGGGTGTAGCCGGGCATCGGACTGTCCGGCAGTTCGGCGGCTCGCGCCGCCGCCGTGCGTCCCAGGGCGACGAGGTCCCCGGCGAGGGCACGGACGTTCTCCCGGCAGGACAACAGCTGGCCGCAGGCCTGGAAGTCGTTGCGGCTGCGGTCCACGTGCCAGGCCGCGAACGGGGCGGTGCCGCCGCGGGCCACGTGGCGTTCCATGGCGAAGAAGATGTCCGACATGTTGTCCCGCGGGTCCGCCCGGATCAGCTCGGGGGTCAGCTCGTCGAGCCGTCCGGCGATCGCGGCCGCCCCCTCCGGGTCGACCAGGCCCATCCTGCGGTACTCCAGCAGCAGCACCTTCTCGATGGACACGTAGTGCGGCAACAGCGCTTCGGCCTCGTAGCCGAACTGCGGGGCCAGCACCTCCTCGTCCCAGACCTCGCTGGGCACGCCGTCGATCCGGCCGGTCACTGCCATGTCTCTCCCTCGGGGTCGGTCTGGTTCTCCCGGCGCGTCGCGGCGTGCCGCTCCAGTTCGGCGGCGAGCCGTGCGACGGTCGGGTTCGAGAAGAAGGCGTCGACGGTGGTCTCGACGCGGTGGTCGGACGACAGCCGGGCGAGCAGGCGCAGCGCCTGCAGCGAGTGGCCGCCGACGGCGAAGAAGTCGTCGTCGACGCCCACCCGGTCGACGCCGAGGACGTCGGCCCAGGCGCGGGCCACCAGTTCCTCGGCGGCGGTGCGCGGCGGCACGTGGCCGGGCCGTGGGACCGGGGCGGCACCCCCCGCGGGCCCCGGGCCGGCCGGGAGCCGGGACAGCGGTGTCGCCGGGTCGGCGAGGGCCACCGTGAGCACCGCCGCGTAGTCGGAGAGCAGCCCTTCGGCGGTCTCCCGTCCGAACAGGGCGGTGTTGTACTCAAGGCGGGCCGTCGTGCCGGACACCTCCAGCAGCAGGTCGTCCTCGGCCGCGGTGGACGGGGGCCCGAAGCCCTCGGCCGCCGTGACGTTGAACGCCAGCTGGTAGAGCGGGGGCAGACCGGGGCCGCGCTGCGGTGCGAGCTGCTCGACCACGGTCTGGAACGGCATCTCCTGGTGGTCGCGGGCCGCCCGCCACACCGCCCGGACGCGTTCGACGAGCCCGGCGTACGAGGGGTCGCCCGAGGCGTCCACCCGGAGCACCACCATGTTCACGAAGGTGCCGACGAGGGGCAGCAGTTCGGGGCGGTCCCGGCCGGAGAGCGGCACCCCGAGGACGATGTCGTCCCGGCCGGAGCGCCGGTGGACCAGGGCCGCGTACCCGGCGAGCAGGACTTCGAACGGCGTGACCCCGTACCGGCCGGCGGCCTCCGCGACCGCGGACGCCGTGCCGGCCGGGAGTTCGGCCCGGAGCTCCGCGCCGGCGAAGGACCGCCGGGCCGGCCGCGGCAGGTCCAGCGGAAGGCCGTGCGCGGGTGGCAGACCGGCAAGCTGCGCCCGCCAGTAGCCGGCCAGCGCGGCGATCTCGGCACCGTCGAGCCGCTCGCGCTGCTGCCGCGCGTAGTCGCCGTAGGAGAGCGGGAGTCGGGGGACGTGCGGCGGCCGGTCCTGTTCGAACGCCGCGCAGAACTCGGTGATCTCGGCGTGGAGGTTGAAGAGTGACGGTGCGTCGCAGACGGCGTGGTGGGCGACGAACAGCAACCGCCAGCGCCCGGCGCCGAGCTTGACCAGGCCCGCGCGCCACAGCGGTGCGCGGGAGAGGTCGAAGGCGGTGTGCTTCAGCCGGTCGGCGAGGGTCTCGCGATCCTCGCGCTGCTTCTCCTCGGTGTGGCCGGACAGGTCGACGGCCTCAAGATCGAGGTCGACGCGGTCGTGGACGACCGCGGTCAGCGCGCCGTCCACGACCCGGAACCCGGTGCGCAGCGCCTCGTGCCGGTCCACCACGGCGGCCAGTGCCGCCCGGATCTGCCGCTCGGAGACGTCCCCGTGCAGCGGCCACTGGTCCGCGACGTGGTACAGCGCGGTGTCGGCGGCGAACCGGCTGGCCAGCCAGGCGCGTTCCTGCGCGAAGGAGGCGGCGGTCATCCGGCCTCACCGCCGGGCAGGACGTGGCCGGCGAGCCGGACCGGGTTGCCGAGGACGACGGCTACCTCCCGGGGGCCCTCGTACGGCTCCCGGCTGTGGGCCATCCGGATGTTGTCGACGACCAGGACGTCGCCGTCCCGCCAGGACTCGCCGAAGGCGGCCGCGTCGTAGACCGCGTTGACGGCCTCGACGGTGTCGGCGCCGATCGGGGTGGTGTCGCCGTGGGCCGTGGTGAACGGCAGACCGGCCGGCCCGTACTGGTCGAGCAGGTACTCGCGGATCGCCGGGTCCATGGTCAGTTCGTTGAGGAAGGCGATCTGGTTGAACCAGCCGGGCACGCCGGTGCGGGGGTGGGCGACGACGGCGGCCCGGCGCTGCGCGGTGCGCAGCCGGCCGTCGTCGAACCACTCGTGCCGGATGCCCTCGGCCGCGCAGTAGGCGTCGACCAGGGCCCGGTCGTCGGTGCCGAAGGCGTCGGTCCACGGCACGCCGACGTCCTGGTAGGTGCGCAGCAGCAGCCAGCCGTGCCGACGGAACGGCTCGACCAGGTCCGGGGGGAGGCTGCGCAGCACCTGCTGGGAGTCGGCGAGCATCGTCCGGCCGCCGCGGTCCGGGGCGGTCAGGCACCCGAACACCAGCAGGCCGGGGACCTCGGCGGCGTAACTCTGCTCGTGGTGCATGCACATCGGGGCGTCCGCGGGCCAGTGCGAGGCCGAGTAGACCGTCTCGCCGTGGCGCTCGCGGGGCGCGAACCCCTCCCGCTCGGCCATCGGCTCGACCCCGAGTGCGGCGGTGACGGCCGCGAGGTCGGCGGCCGAGGCGACGCCCAGGCCGCGCAGGAGGACGGCCCCGGACGCCTCGACCTCGGTGAGGACCTCCGCGCGGTGCTCGGCGGCCCATCGCGGGCCGGGGGCGGCTTCGAGCACGCGCAGGCCCGGTGCGGTGCGGGTGGCGGGGGTCATCGCCGCGCCTCCGCGGTCCGGCCGGCCGCCTTGCGGTCGAGGAGTCCGGCCACCTCGGCGACGGTCGGGGTGGCCTTCAGCTCGCCCACCGTCACCGCGCGGTCCAGGGCGATCGCCAGCCGGATCGCGGCCAGCGAGGTGCCGCCGAGCTCGACGAACCGGGAGCCGCGGCCGACCTGGTCGAGCGGCACGTCGAGCAGCTCGGCCCAGAGCCGGGCGACCCGGCGCTCGGTGTCGGTCTCCGGGAGCGCCACGTCGCCGCCGGCGGCCGGCCGGCCCTGTTCCCGGGCCGCGGCGGTCAGCGCCTTCTTGTCGATCTTGCCGTTCGCGGACAGCGGCAGCCGGGCGAGGCGGTGCAGCCGGCCCGGCACCATGTAGTGCGGCAGGACGGCGGCCAGGGCCCGGTCCACGGCCCCGGGCTCCGGGGCGGCGGCGCCGCTGTAGAAACCGACCAGCTGCGGGTCCTCGGCCGAACCCGCGATCACCACGGCGCCGTCCCGGACGCCGGGGACCTGCAGCAGGCGGTTCTCGATCTCGCCGATCTCGATCCGGAAGCCGCTCACCTTCACCTGCGAGTCCCGGCGGCCGAGGTACTCGAACTCGCCGGAGGGCAGCCGGCGGCCGAAGTCGCCGGAGCGGTAGAGCCGTTCGCCCGGCCGGTACGGGTCCGCCCGGTACGCGGCGTCCGTCCGGGCGGCGTCGTTGACGTACCCCCGGCCGACGCACACCCCCGCGAAGACGATCTCCCCCGGCGCCCCGTCGGGGACCATGCGCAGCCGCTCGTCCATCACGTACACGCGGACGTTGCGGGTCGGCGGGCCGAGCGGGACGGACCGGCCGGCCGGCGGGCGGTGCATCACGCCGTGGTTGGTGTCGTCCGAAACCTCGGTCGTGCCGTAGCAGTTGACCAGCGGAATGCCGGGGAAGGCGGCGAACCAGCGGTGCACCAGTTCGGTCTTGAGCGCCTCGCCTGTCACCGCGAGGCAGCGCAGCGACGGCAGGCCGAGACTGTCGCCCTGGAGGGTCTCCAGCACCAGGTCCAGGTAGGAGGGCACCAGCTGGGCCACCTGGACGCCCGCCCGGGTGACGGTCTCCACGAACCGGCGGACGTCGGTGACGGTCTCCTGTCCGATGATCTCCGTCCGGCCGCCGACCAGCAGCGCGCAGAGCAGCTGCCACAGCGAGATGTCGAAGCACTGCGGGGCGGTCTGGGCGATGACGTCGCCCTCGCGGACACCCAGGTCATCGATCTTGGAGTAGAGGTGGTTGAGGAAGCCGGCGTGCTCGCACATCGCGCCCTTGGGCTCGCCGGTCGATCCCGAGGTGAAGTAGATGTACGCCAACTGGTCGGCACGGACGGGCAGTCCGAGGTCCTCCTCAGAGCTGGGGCCGGTCCCGGCCGGCACCTCGGTCAGCAGCGAGACGGTCACCTCCCGCCCCCGCACCGCCTCGTCGAGCTGGGCCACCCCCGGGTCCGCCAGCACCCGGCGGCAGTCACTGCGCTCCAGCACGACGGAGATCCGCTCGGCCGGGAAGGCCGGGTCCAGCGGGAGGTAGCAGCCGCCCGCCTTGAAGATCGCGATCACCGCGGCCATCCACTCCAACGAACGCTCGGCCACCACGGCCACCACGTCCTCGTCGGCCAGCCCCTGCTGCCGCAGCGACCGGGCGATCCGGTTGGCGCGGCGGTTCAGCTCCGCGTACGTCCAGCTCCGCCCGCCCTGCACCGCGGCGACCGCGTCGGGGTGCCGGCGCACCCGCTCCTCGAACAGCTCGTGGAACCGGCGCTCCGGCAGCGGCCGGACCGGACCGGCCGAGGCCGCGAGGGTGGCCGCCAACTCCTCCCCGCCGACCAGGCCCTGCGCGTCGTGCGCCTCGTCCGGGGCGGCGGTCATCCGCTCCAGGACCGTCCGGACGTAGCCCTCGGCACGGTCGGGGCCGATGTGCTCCTGCTCGGCGGCCTCCTTCCGGACCCGCTCGGCCTCGGCCTGCCCGTCCGGGGTGGCCACCCGGGCGATCAGCTCGCGCCAGCTCGCACCGTCGTCGCCGAGCGCGTCGGAGCCGGTCAGCACCGCCGCCACCTTGAACGACGCGGCCAGCCGCACGGTGTCCGGGCCGACCCCGGTCCCGGCCGCCAGGGCCGCGATCGCCGCTTCGCCGTTCGTCATGATTGCTCACCTTCCAGTTCGTTCCGTCGTGCCGGCAGGGGCCAGGGCAGCCGCGCACGATCACGTTTGTTGGTGGCGGTGCGCGGCAGATCGGCCAGCACCGCGATCAGGTCGGGCACCGCGGGGGCCGGCAGCCGCGCCGCGACGAGCCGCCGCAGTCCCTCCCCGGAGACTCCGGCGTCGGCCACCACGTAGCCCACCAGGCAGGGGTCGCCGGACGCGGTGGTGCGGACGGCCGCGGCGGCCTCCCGCACCCCGGCCTGCTGCTCCAGCACCGCCTCGACCTCGTCCAGCTCGACCCGGTTCCCGCGGATCTTCACCTGGTTGCCGGTCCGGCCGGTGAACGCCAGAGTGCCGTCGGCCCGCACGTACCCGCGGTCGCCGGTGCGGTACAGCGTCCGGCCGGGCCGCCAGGGGTCGGGCAGGTACGCCGAGGCCGTCTCGGCGGGCCGGCGGTGGTAGGAGCCGGCCAGGAACCCGCTGCGCAGGTGGATCTCGCCGGGCACCCCGGCCGGGCACGGCCGGCCGAGGCCGTCGAGGACGAGCACCTCCCGCCCCGGGATCGCCCCGCCGATCGGCACGGTGGCCGGGAACGCCCCGCCCGGGGGCAGTTCGTGGTGGGTGGCGAGGATGCACTCGGTGGGCCCGTACAGGTTGTGCAGCCCCGGCCGCACCGCCCGGTGCGCCCAGGCCTCGGCCAGGTCCACCGGGAACACCTCACCGGCGACCAGGACGTGCCGCAGGTCCGGCAGTTCGCCGCCCTGCGCGTCCAGCGCCTCGGTGAGCAGCCGGAAGAACGACGGCACGGTCTGGATCTGCCCGATCCGCTCCCCCCGCAGCCAGCGCACCACCGAGACCGGATCGCGCCGCGCCGCGGCGGGCGGCAGGCAGAGCGCGGCGCCGGCGGTGAGCGCCGCGAAGATCTCGGTGTACGCGGCGTCGTAGGTGAGCGGCGCCCACTGGGCGACCCGGCTCTCCGGTCCGATCCCGAACCGCTCCCGCTGCCACTCGGCGAACTGCGCGAACGCGGCCCGCGACAGCGCGATCCCCTTGGGCGTGCCGGTGCTCCCCGAGGTGTGCACGATGCACAGCGGGTGGTCGGCGACCGGCGGGGCCGGGAAGCAGACGTGCTCCCCCGGCGAGTCGTCCCCCGGGGCGGGCCCCAGCGGAAGCACCGGCAGGCCCGCGAGCCGGCCGTCCGGTCCGAGCAGCGCGGGGTGCGCCGCGGCGGCGGCCTCGTCGGCCAGCACGCAGACCGCCCCGGTGCCGGCCAGGATGTCGCGGAGGCGGGCGTCCGGGTCGGCGGGGTTCAGACAGGTGAAGGTCGCGCCGGTGCGCATCGCGCCGAGGACGGCCGCGATCTGGCCGGCACCGCCGCTCAGCAGGAGCGCCACCACCTGCCCGGGGCCCGCGCCGTGGCCGGCCAGGGCGCGGGCGATCCGGCAGCTCCACCGGTCGAGCCCGCCGTAGTCGAGCGTGCCCTCCGGGGAGCGCACCGCGACCGCCTCGGGGGCTTCCCGCACCCGCGCCGCGAACTCCTCGTCCAGGAAGGCCAGGTAGTCGCGGTACGGCCGGGTGGTGGCGGGGGCGGGTGCCGGGTAGGGCGCAGGGCGGCCGGAGAGGTCGAGTTCGGCCAGGGGCCGGTCGGGGGTGTCGAGCCCGAACCGCAACGCCCGGACGAGGTGGCCGGCGAAGCCGTCGGCCGTCACCCGGCCGGGCAGCGCCCCGGTGAGGGCGACGGTGAACTCGTCCGGCCCGGTCACGGCCAGGGTCAGCCGGCCCTGCGGGTCGGGCGGGGAGTCGACGGTCACCTCGGCCGCGATGCCCGGCAGGTCCAGGACCGCGGCCGGGAGGTCGTGCCCCGCGAACACCGCGCGGATCGGGAAGGCCGGTCCGTCCGTGCCGGCCTCCGGTGCCGTACGCACCATGGCGCCCAGTTGAGCGGGCGTCAGGGCGCCGGAGAGGTCCAGCCGGATCACCCGGTGCGCCGGGCCGTCCGGCACGGTCACCACGGCCTCGTCCGTCCCGGCGTACCTGGCGAGCACCGCGGCGAAGGCGGCGAGCACCCGCTCGGCCGCGGCACCGCCGGGCTCCCCGGGCAGCTTGCGGGACGCCCGCTCGCCCGGGAACCAGGCGCCCGGCAGGGGGCCGGTCGCGGGCGGCGGCGCCGGTGTGTCCGGAGTCCGCGCGCGGTAGGCGGCGCCGAGGTCCCGGGTCAGCCGCGCGAGCGACCACTCGTCGGCCCGCTCCCGGTCCACCACGAGCAGGAGTTCGTACGCCCCGGCGCCCAGCCCGGCGAGGCAGGCCCGCAGCCGGGGGCGGCCGGCGGCCCCGACCGGCCGGGCGGCCTCGTCGGCCACCAGGTCGGCGAGGACGCGACGCTGCTGCTCCCCGGCGGACCGCGAGAGGTCGATGACCCTCAGCCGGACCCGGCCCGGCCGCTCCCCCGCCGCCTTGAGCTCCGGATGCGCGGCCACGAGGTCGCCGACGGCGGCCGACAGCGCGGTGACGTCCAACTCCCCTGTCAGGCGGGCGCGGAGCACGGCGTTCGCGGGCAGGGCCGCTGCGGGAGCGCTCACGACCCGCTCCGCGCCATGCGGTCCGTCACGACCGAGGCGAGCCCGGCGACGGTGGGGTCCTGGAGGAACGCGCGCAGCGGGAGGTCCACCTGGTACTCGTAGCGGACCCGGTCCATCAGCCGCGCGATCGCCAGGGAGTCGCCGCCGAGCAGGGTGAAGTCGTCGTCGCGGTTGACGCCCGCCAGGCCGAGGATCTCGCTCCAGATCGCGGCGATCCGCGTCTCCGCCGGCCCCTGCGGCGGTTCCGTGGCCTCCGCCGTCCGCCGCAGCGGGACCAGCGGCAGGGAGCGGCGCTCCACCTTGCCGTTGAGCGTCCGGGGGATCGCCGCCATGCGGACGAACACCGAGGGCACCAGGCCGGGTGCGAGCAGCTGCGCGGCGTGCGCGCGCAGCTCGGCGTCGGAGAGGTCCGGGGCCACCACGTAGGCGACCAGGGCGGTCGACACGTCCTCCGTGACCGCCGCCGCGCAGACGTCCTGCACGCCGGGGCGGGTGCGCAGGGCGTTCTCGACCTCACCGAGGTCGACGCGCACACCGTGGACCTTGACCTGCTGGTCGCGGCGGCCGTACAGCTCCAGTGCCCCGTCGGGCCGGAACCTGCCGAGGTCGCCGGTGCGGTAGGTGGTGGCCGTGCCGCGCCACTCGTCCGCGCCGAGGTAGCCGAGGAGCGGGAACGGGACCTCCAGCTCGACCTCGCCGAGCGCGTCCTGCGGATCGCCGGGCCCGGTCAGCACCCGGGCCGCCACGCCGGGCAGCGGCCGGCCGACCGGCACCAGCCGGGCGTGGGCGTCCTCCTCCGTCGTCCGGTGGAAGAACTTCGTCATGGTCGTCTCGGACGGCCCGTACAGGTTGACCAGCTCCTTGCCGCCGCCGAACAGGCCGCGCCACCACGAGACGTCCGCGGGGTGGAGCTGCTCGCCCGCGAGCAGCACGGCGCGCAGGGCCGGGAAGGAGCCGGGGGTCAGGGCGGCGGAGCGCAGCGTGCGGAAGAGGGTCGGCACGCAGTGCAGGACCTCGACCTCGTTCTCGGTGAGCCAGCGCGCGAGGCCCTCGCCGACCGGCGTCTCGGCGGCCGGGTTCACGCAGACGGTGCCGCCCGCGCACAGCGGGGTGAAGGCGTCGCGCAGGAACGCGTCGAAGCCCGGGGAGGTCAGCTGGGAGACCTTGGTGCCCTCGCCGATCCCGAACTCGGCGATCTCCCAGTCGACGAAGTGGTGGACGGCCCGGAGGCTGCCGCGGATGCCCTTCGGGCGCCCGGTCGTCCCCGAGGTGAAGTAGACGTATCCGCGGTCCTCCGGGGCGGCCCGCTGCCAGGCCTCGGCGGACCACTCGCGGGGCTCCAGCGTCTCGGGGCGGACGAACCCGGTGCCGTCGGGCAGTTCGCGCCCCGCGAGCGCCTCGCGGCTCGCGGCGTCGGCGACGACCGCGCCCGGACGGAGGGCGGCGAGCACGCCGTCCAGCACGGCGGCGGGCAGCCTGGGGTCGACCGGTGCGAAGGTGCGGCCGGCGGCCATGCAGCCGAGGACGGCCGCGATCACCTCGACCGGGTCGGCGCAGGAGAGCAGGACCGGGTCGGTGGGCCTGCCGATCCGCTCGAACGCGGCCTGGTAGCCGGCGACACGGCCCGCGAGATCCCGGTAACTCACCTCTCGGGGGCCCGACTTGACGGCACAGCGGGAGCTGTCGCGGGCCAGGCTGTCCGCCCATCGCCTCAGAACCGTCGGCGTTGTCATATCAATCCATCCCTGATTCGCTGTGCGATGACGGTCATCGGGTCGATGCTGGGCAGGTGCCGGGTCAGCCCGCGGGCCTCGATCGCCCGGGTCACCAGGTGCAGTTCGGTGCATCCGGCGACGAACGCGGCGGCCTGGTACTTCGGCAGGAGTCCGCGGACGAAGTCGATCGTCGCGAGCCGGTCGCCGTTGCGCTTGAGACGGTAGACGTGGCGGTGCAGCTGCTCCTGGTCCTCGTCGTCGGGCAGGACCAGGCGGTGCGCGAACTCGGGCCAGCGCTCGTGGTCGGTGAAGACCCCGGCGAGGACGCTGCCCCGGGTGCACAGCACCAGGTGTCGGCCGGGGCGTTCGGTGAGCTGCTCGAAGACGAGGTCCACCAGGGAGACGCAGCGGGAGCGCAGCCGCTCCGGCAGCAGCCGGATCGCGGGGTGCGCGGTGATGCAGGCCACCACGACGCCGTCGGCGCCGGCGGTGAGCAGGCGGTCGACCGAGTACTCCAGCGCCTCCCGGACGAGGTCGACCGTTCCGGACTGGATGGCCGTGGTCCGGTCGGCCACGGCCGGGTCGGACCACAGCAGGATCCGCGCGGCGAGCTGCTCGTGCTCGGGCGGTTCGAGTCCGTACACCGTGTTGAGCAGCTCGGTGGAGGCCAGCGGGCCCATTCCGCCGATCACGCCGATCAGCGGCTTGCGGGTGCCGGGCTCCCCGGTGCGCGCGGGGGCGTCGGCCGGGAACGGCCGCACGGCGGCCTTCGGGTGCGTGGTGACGCGTTCTCTGATCATCCCAGGCACGGCAGGTCGAACTCCTCCAGGAAGATCGCGAAGGTCGCGATGACGAGCAGGTAGTCCGTGTCCAGGTGCGGGTGCACGGTGCGGGCCCCCGACGTCTGTCGGCGGATCAGCTCCGCGACGACGGCCGGGTCGAAGTAGCCCTGCCGGCGCACGGTCGAGGGCGAGAGCAGGTCGTTGAACCAGTCGTCGCCGGCCAGCAGCAGCTCGGTGCTGGTCTGGCTGCGGAAGCCGAACTTGCGGCGGTCCAGGACTTCGTGCGGGACGAGACCCTCGGCCGCGCGGCGCAGTACGGCCTTCTCCCGGCCGTCGGCCGTCATCAGGGACGGCGGGATCGCGGTCGCGTGCCGGACGACGTCCCTGGCCAGGAACGGGAAGCGCATCTCGACGGAGCTGGCCATGGCCATCCGGTCGCCGTGGTCGCCGAGCAGGTGGTCGGCGAGCCGCAGGTGGAAGTCGAGGTAGGAGCGCTGGTGCAGCGGGTGGCGCCCGATCAGGCGCTCCGGTTCGACGAGGCGTTGGGAGGTCACCGAGAAGCCGTCGAACTCCTCGGCCAGCGGGCCGCTGTAGAGCTGGCGGCGCAGGTCGTGGGCGGGGAGCTGGTCGGTCTCGTACCGCAGGTCCAGGCCCCACATCCGGTGGGCGGCCTCGCGTTCGAGCTGCTCCTCCAGGAGGTGGCCCGGCCCGCGGTCCGGGCCGCCCGTGTCGAGCAGGTAACCCGGGTAGCCGCCGAACAGCTCGTCGGCGCCCTCGCCGCTGAGCACCGCGACCGTGCCGGTGGCGCGGACCCTGCGGGCCAGCAGCATCGAGCAGACGTTGTAGGACTCCTTCACCGGGGTCTCGGCGTGCCGGACCATGCTGCTGAGCAGGCCGGCGGTGTCCGCTGCGTCCACCGGCACCTCGTGGTGCCGGGTGCCGATCTTGCCGGCCACCAGCCGCTGGTAGCGCGCCTCGTCGATGCTGCTGCCGGGGAAGGTCACCGCGTAGCTGGGCCACGGGTGGTCGGGTCGCTCGGCGGCCATCAGCCCGCCGATCAGGCTGGAGTCCAGGCCGCCGCTGAGGTACATCCCGACGGGGACGTCCGCGACCGACCGGGAGCGGACGGCGGCCTCGAGCACGGACCTGGTCCGGTCGGCGTACCCGTCGAACACGCGCGGATCGCCGAGCGCGGCGGCGTCCCGGTGGCGCGCCTCGTCGTCCCAGAGCGGGTAGTCGAGGTCCCAGTAGCGCTCGGTGCGGTGTCCCGAGCGGTCGGCGACGAGCCGCTCGCCGGGGCGCAGCGACCGGATGCCCTCGAACATCGTCCGGGGGCTCACCAGTCCGGGCAGCGAGAGCACCTGGTCGAGCCCTCGCAGGTCGACCCGGCGTTCCACCAGCGGGTGCCGGAGAAGGCTCTTGATCTCCGAGGCGAAGATGATCCGGCCGGCCACCACCGTGTAGAACAGCGGGAGAACTCCGCAATGGTCGCGGGCGAGCACCAGGCGGTCCTCGCGCCGGTCGTAGAGGGCGAAGGCGAACTGCCCGTCGAGGTGGTCGGTGAGTTCGGTGCCGTATTCCTCGTAGAGGTGGACGAGCACTTCCGTGTCCGATCCGCCCCGGAATCGGTGGCCTTTTCTCCGGAGTTCTTCCCGAAGGCTCCGGTGGTTGAATATCTCGCCGTTGCACACCGAGACGACCGAGGAATCCGGGGTGCTGTGGGGCTGCCCGCCGCCGGCCAGGTCGACCAGCGACAGGCGGCGGAATCCGGCGGTGAACGCGCCGGTCTCACAGGTGGTGTGCGCGTCTGGTCCCCGGTGCACCAGCGCGTCGGTCATGGCCGTCAGGACTTCGGGGTCCAGGCCGGCCGGGTCGTCGAGTCCGTAAACCCCGGCTATTCCGCACATCGAGTTCAGGCTCCTATCACCCGGTCGCTCACGCGAATCCTGACGGAATCCGCTGCTCCTTCGATATGTCCGCCGGTCACACTAGGAGCGGCGCCGCGCACGGGTCAACGTTTTACCGCTCGTCCTTTCGGCCAGAATCCCGGCCGTACCGAAGTACAGGTCAGGTCCCGACCTGCGGGCGGCGACGTGCGGGGCTTTCCCGGCCTAGCGTGAAGGCCGAACAATTTCGCGTGGCATCGACGGTGAGGTTTGAGACTATGCGCGTCCTCGGCTACAGCGGGCTGAACGGCGGACTGGAATTCAAGCGGGAGGCTTTCCCCGGGCTCGATCCCCGGCTGCACAGGTTCGCCCAGGGCTACGACTCGGCGGCGGCCCTGGTGATCGACGGCGAGGTGGTGGCCGCCGCCGCGGAGGAGCGGTTCACCGGGGAGAAGACCACCGGGTCGTTCCCCGTCAACGCGATCGAGTACTGCCTGGCGCAGGCCGGTCTGGGGCCCGACGACATCGACGTCCTGGCGCACGGCTTCGCCTACGGGGAGCCGACCGGCAGCTTCGAGAGCCCCTACTCCTCGGCCAGGTTCCGCGAGGTGTACTCGACGCAGTCGCAGCTCGCACTGGCCGAGAAGTTCCTGCCCGGCCGGCCCTGGGGCGAGCGCTTCCGGCCCGTCCCGCACCACCTGGCCCACGCCGCCAGCACCTTCTACCCCAGCGGGTTCGAGGATTCGCTGATCGTGGTGAGCGACGGGATGGGCGAGTCGGAGAGCCTCACCGTCGCGGTCGGCAGGGGCGAGTCCATCGAGGTGCTCCAGACCATCCCGGCCATGCACTCGGTCGGGATCCTCTACAGCCTGGTCACCCACCACCTCGGCTTCGTCCCCTTCATGGACGAGTACAAGGTGATGGGCCTCGCGCCCTACGGCGACCCGCAGCGCTACTACGACCGCTTCGCCGCCATGGTGCGGCTGCGGGAGGACGGCACGTACACCGTCCCCGTGCTGGCCCGGGACCGCACGGCCTTCGAGCACGAGACCCACGAGGGCGTCCTGCGCGAGCTGGCGGCCGTGCTCGGCCCCGCCCGGCTGCCGGGGCAGCCCTCGACCCAGGACCACGCCGACATCGCCGCGGGCCTGCAGGCGATCACCGAGCAGGCGATGCTGCACGTCCTGCGCGCGGCCCGCGAGCGCACCGGCCTGAGCCGGCTCTGCCTGGCCGGCGGTGTCGCGCTGAACTGCACGCTCAACGGCCTCGTGTCGCGCAGCCGTCTGTTCGACGACATCTTCGTCCAGCCGGCCTCCAGCGACGACGGCACGGCGATCGGCGCGGCGCTCGCGGCGGACGCCGCCGCGTCCTCCCGGGCCGGCCGGATGTCCATGCCGTACTGGGGGCCCGGGTTCTCGGACGAGGAGCTGGCGGCGGCGGCCGGCGAGCCGGAGGGCTGCACCGTCGAGGAGTGCGCCACCGACGCCGACCTCGCCGAGCGTGTCTCGGAGCTCCTGGCCGACGGCCGCATCACCGCGTGGGTCCAGGGCCGGATGGAGTTCGGCCCCCGCGCGCTCGGCAACCGCAGCATCATCGCCGACCCCCGGACCGAGGCCATGCGCGACCGCCTGAACGAGGTGGTCAAGGAGCGCGAGAGCTTCCGGCCGTTCGCGCCGGTGGTCCGCGTCCAGGACGCCGGCGAGTACTTCGAGATCGCCCCCGGCACCGAAGACCGGTACGCCCACATGCTGTTCGTGACGCAGACCCGCGCCGAGCACCGCGAGAACCTCGGCGCGGTGACCCACGTCGACGGCAGCGCCCGCGTCCAGGTGCTCCACCCTGAGAGCAACCCGCGGTTCTTCGAGCTGATCGGCGCCTTCGGCCGCCGCACCGGCACCCCGGTGGTGCTGAACACCTCCTTCAACCTGCGCGGCCAGCCGGTCATCGCGACCCCGCAGGAGGCCCTGCGCACCTTCCTGCGCTCGAAGCTGGACGTCCTCGTCCTCGGCCGCACCCTCATCATCAAGGACGCCAAGGAGTCGATCGCCGATGTCGGCTAGCCTCATCCAGCCCCGGCAGCCGGCCGCCCACGCGACCCTGCCGCCCGACCGGCCGCGGCCGCCGGTGCCACAGTTCCGGCGCGCGACGGTGAGCGTCGACGGCGCCGCCTTCGCCGAGTGCCTCGCGGAGGTCTCGACCCGGTACGGGATCGAGACGCAGACGGTGGCGGTCGCCGCAGTCGCCGCCGCCCTGGCCGCCCGCCACCACCACGGCCGCACCGTGCTCGCGGTCGGCACGCTCCTCGGGCCGGCCCGACTCCTCGACATCGAGGTCGACCTCGGCGGCCGGGCCGCCGCGACGGTGACCCTCGGCCGGCTGGACGCCGAGCTCGACATCGAACTCGAAGCCGGGCAGGAGCCCGCCGGGCGCTCCGGCGTCGCGGTGCTGTTCGGGCGCCCGGCCGAGGAATGGCGGGGCGTCGAACCCCAGCTCGCCGACCGGGACCTCGTGCTCAGCCTCGACCCGGACCGCAAGGAGGCCCGCTGCGAGTTCGACCGCGACCTCTATGACCCCGCCGGTGTGACGGCCTTCTGCGAGGACGTCCGGCAGGTGCTGGTCGCGCTCCGGGACTCGCCGGACCTGCCCGTACTCGACGTCGAGGAGAACGCGGGCCCGGACACGGCGGAGGCCCTCCCGGCGACGCCCGGCACCCCCGAACTGACCGCCACCGAGGACCTCCTGGCCGGCGTCTGGGCCGAGGTACTGGACGTCTCCCCCGCCGGGATCGACGCCGGCTCCGACTTCTTCGCCCTGGGCGGGCACTCTCTGCTGGCCGCCCGGGTCGCCATGCGGGTGGGCACCGTCTTCGGCGTCGAGGTCACCGTGGAGGACCTCTTCCACCACCCCACGCTGTCCGCGCTCGCCGACTGGATCGACCGGGCCTCGCCCGCGACGGTGCGGCCGATCCCGACGGCACCGTCCGGCGGCGCCCACCCGCTCAGCTCCGCGCAGACCGGGATCTGGCTCGCCGAACAGCTCAACCCGGGCGCGGCGCAGTACAACTTCCCGCTGTACTGGCGGCTGCGCGGCACGGTGGACCCGGAGGCGCTGCGGCGGGCCCTGGACGAGCTGGTGCGGCGTCACGAGGCGCTGCGGCTGCGGATCACGGAGTCGGACGGCGGCCCCGTCCAGACCGTCGCCCCGGTCTCGGCGGCCCCCTTCGAGACCGTCGAGCTGTCCGGACCCGACGAGGCGGCCCTCGCCGCGCTGGTCGAGCACACCGTCAACGCGCCCTTCGACCTGGCCGAGAACGCGCTGCGCGCGGTGCTCGTGCGCCTCGCCGCCGACGACTGGGCCTTCGTCCTCGTCGTCCACCACATCGTCTGCGACCAGTGGTCGCTGACCCACCTCGTCGACGAGCTCGGCACGCTGTACGCCGGCCGGGCGACCGCGCCGGACGACGGGCCGCACACGGGCTACCTGGACTACGCGGCCTGGCACCGGGGTGTGCTGGCCGAGCGGCTGCCCGCGCTGCAGGACCACTGGCGGGAGAGCGTCGTCGGCGCCCCTGAGGTGGACCTGACGGCACTGCACCTCGACGACGCCGACGCCGGCCCCGGCCTGCGCGGCGGCTGCCACCGCTTCGAGATACCCGCCGGGCTGCTCGGCGAAGTCGAGGCCCTCGGCCGGCGCAGCGGCACGACCCCGTTCATGGTGCTCTACGCCGCGTTCCTCGGGCTGCTCCACCGCTACTCGGGCCAGCACGACCTCACCGTCGGCACCTCCGTCGCCGGCCGCAGCCACCCGCAACTCGAAGCGCTGGTCGGCTCGTTCGTCAATCTCGTGCAGCTGCGCACCGGGCTGGCCGACGGACTCCCGTTCCACGAGCTCCTGGACCGCGCCCGGACCACCGTCATCGACGCCTATGTGCACCAGGACTACCCGCTGGAAACCGCCCTGCGGGAGCGGCGGATCCACGGCGCCCAGGGCTCGCCGCTGACCTCGGTCATCTTCGAGCTGCTGAACGTCGACCCGGTGCGGCTCACGATCCCGGGCGCCACGGCCGAGGAGGTGCCCGTCCGGGTCCGCTCGGCGAAGTTCGGGCTGATGGTGACGCTGGAGTCCACCACGTCGGGGACCATCGGCAACGTCGAGTACCAGGCCGACCGCTACGACGCCGCGCGCATCGCCCGGTTCGTCGAGCACTACCTGTCGCTCCTCGCGGCCGTGGTGCGGGATCCGGAGCTGCGGGCCGAGCAGTGGCTGCCCGCCGGGGAGCCGGTCGCGCCGGACCAGGCCGCCGTGGACCCCGGGGCCGTTCCCCGCCAGGAGCAGGCGGCCGCCGAACCGGCCCCGGCCTCCGGCCGGCGCGCCGCCCTCGAAACCGTCCTGGCCGACATCTGGGCCGACGAGCTCGGCGTGGACGCCATCGGCGCCGACCAGGACTTCTTCGCGCTCGGCGGCTACTCGCTGACCGCGACGCGGATCGTGGCGCGGCTGCGGCGCGAGCTGTCCGTCACGGTGCCGCTGCGCGTCCTGCTCGTCGACGGGACGGTCGCCGCGCTGGCGGCGTACATCGAAGCGCACGAGCCCGACCTCTCGGGCCTGCACAGGACCGTCAGGGTCATCCGGCTGGCGCGGGCGGACGTGCACCGGCAGCGGCAGACCGCCGATCAGGAAAGGAGTTGAGCGTCATGACCCACTCGCTACCCGTCTCGCCGACGCAGCACAGCATCTGGCTGGCCGAGCAGGTCAACCCGGGGCAGCCGGTCTACAACGTGCCGGCCGCGCTGCACCTGCGGGGCGAGCTGTCCCCGAACGGGCTGCGGGACGCCGTCGAGGCGCTCGTCCGCCGCCACCGCGCGCTGCGGACGAGATTCGCGTCCGTCACCGGCCTCCCCCGCCGGACCGTCCTCGACCACACCGACATCCCCGTCCGCGAGCTCCGGCTGCCCGACGAGGCGGCGGCCCGGCAGGCCATGGCCGAGGAGATCGCGCGTCCCTTCGCCGTCGCCACCGACGCCCTGCTGCGGGTGTCCGTCATCCGGTACGCCGAGGACGAGTGCTTCCTGCTGCTGGTGTCCCACCACCTCGTGAGCGACGGCTGGTCGGTGAACGTCCTGCTGGAGGAGCTCGCCGCCCACTACCGGGCCGGCGCGGACTCCGCGCCCGTGCCCGACGAGGTGCCGCAGGAGCCCGAGCTCCAGCCGGTGGACGCCGCCACGGCCGAGGAGAACCTCGCCTTCTGGGAGCGGACGCTGCGCGACGCCCCCGGGGCGACGGAGCTGCTCGGTTCCGGACGCCGGGCGACGGCCCGCAGCAACCAGGGCATGACGTCCCGGTTCACCCTGCCCGACTCCCTCTCCGCCGCCGTCCGCGCGTTCGGCCGGACCCACCGGGTGAGCCCCGCCATGACGCTCCTCGCCGGGTTCGCCGCGCTGCTCACCCGCTACTCCGGGCAGCAGGACCTCGTCATCGGGACGTCGCTGGCGGGCCGGGACGATCCGCGGACGGACCGGCTGGTGGACTGCCTGGTCAAGGTGGTCCCGCTGCGGATCACCGCCGACCCGGGTACCGGCTTCGCCGGGCTGCTCGGCACCACCCGGGACGCGTTCATCGACGCCCTGGAGCACCAGGACGTCGCCCTGGAGGACCTCGCCCGGCGGCTCGGCACCGACCGGGACGGCTCGCCGCTGTTCCGGATCCTGTTCGGCTATGCCCGCGGGCACGCGGCACCGCGGATGCCGGGACTGGAGACCGCGCACGTCCCGGTGAACACCGCGACCGCCAAGTTCGACCTCACCTGGAACGTCAACGACGACGGCGAGCGGATCGAGATCGAGGTCGAGCACCGGACCGAGCTGATCGACGCGGAGCTGGTCGGGCGCCTGGTGGGGCACTGGCGCCGGCTGCTCGGGACGCTCCTGGCCGAGCCGGACGCGCTCGTGGCGCGGGCCGAACTGCTGTCGGCCGAGGAGCGGGCGGAGCTCGTCGGGACGGCTCCGGCACCGCGGGTGCGGTCGTCGGCGATGGAGCGGTTCGCCGCGCAGGTGGCGGCGGCCGGTGACCGCGTCGCGGTCACCGACGGCACGGGCGCACAGCTGACCTACCGCCGGCTCGACGAGCGCGCGGCCCGGCTCGCCGCCCTGCTCGCCGGGGCCGGGGTCAACCGCGGCGACCGCATCGGGCTCTGCCTCAGCCGCACCACCGACATGGTCGCCGCCGTCCTCGCCGCCTGGCGGCTCGGCGCCGCCTACGTCCCCGTCGACCCCGACAACCCCACGGGCCGGATCGAGTACGTCCTCGACGACGCCCGGGTCCCGCTCGTCCTCGCCGACCCCGACACCACCGGACGGGTCCCGGACGGCCCCTGGCGCACGCTCGTCACCACCCAGGCGACGGACGCCGTCCACACCGGATCCGTCGACCCGCAGGCCGGCGACGTCGCCTACGTCATCTACACCTCGGGCTCCACCGGCAGGCCGAAGGGCGTCGAGGTCACCCACGGCAACCTCGCCACGCTGCTGGACGCCGGCGCGGAGACCATCGGCCTGCGCGACACCGACGTCTGGTCGCTGTTCCACTCCTTCGCCTTCGACCTCTCGGTCTGGGAGATCTGGGGCGCCCTCGCCTACGGCGGGCGCGTGGTGGTCGTCCCGCGCGACGTGACGCGCGACCCCGCGGCCCTCCTCGACCTGCTGGTCCGCGAACGCGTCACCGTCCTGAACCAGACGCCGTCCGCGTTCCGCCAGCTGGTGACCGAGGAGGAGCGCCACCCGCAGGACGACCTGAGCCTGCGCCTGGTCGTGTTCGGCGGCGAGGCGCTCGACCTGGCCTCGGTCCGCACCTGGTGGCGCCGCCACACGCCCGACCGCCCCGTCCTCGTCAACATGTACGGCATCACCGAGACCACCGTCCACGTCACCTGGCAGGTCCTGGACGAGGAGCGGATCGAGACCAGCAGCAGCCCGATCGGCCGCGCCCTTCCGGGCTACCGGGCGCTCGTCCTGGACGGCCACGGCGAACCGGTGCCGGTCGGCGTGCAGGGCGAACTGTACGTCGGCGGCGACGCCGTGGCCCGGGGCTACCTCGGACGCCCGGACCTCACCGCCCAGCGCTTCGTCCCCGACCCGTTCACCGACGTGCCCGGCGCCCGCCTGTACCGCAGCGGCGACCTCGCCCGCTGGACCGCCACCGGCGACCTCGAATACCTCGGCCGCAACGACGACCAGGTCAAGGTCCGCGGCTTCCGCATCGAACTCGGCGAAGTGGCGGCCGCGATCGGCCGGCACCCGTCCGTCCAGGGCGTCTCCGTGGTCGTCCGCGAGGACACCCCCGGCGACCGGCAGCTCGTCGCCTACGCGGCCTGCCCGGACGGCACGGACTCCCGCGAGCTGCGCGACTTCGCCGCCGTCCACCTGCCCGCCTACATGGTCCCCTCCGCGATCGTGGCCCTGGAGACGCTGCCGCTGACCCGGAACGGGAAGATCGACCGCGCCGCCCTGCCCGCACCGGAGTTCTCCGGCGACGCCGCCGCCTACGTGGCTCCGCGCACCCCGGCCGAGGAGATCCTCTCCGAGATCTGGGCCGAGATCCTCCAGGTCGAGAAGGTCGGCACGGACGACGGCTTCTTCGACCTCGGCGGCGACTCCATCCGCGCCGTGCAGGTGGCCGCACTCGCCCGCGGGCGCGGGCTCGGCATCGCCGTCGCCCAGATCTACGAGCACCGCACCCTCGCCGGCCTCGCCGCCGCCGCCGACACGGCCGGCGACCGAGCGCCCACCAAGCCGTTCGAGCTTCTCTCCGCCGCCGACCGGGCCCGGATCGGCGACGGCCCCGAGTCCGACCTCGACGACGCCTACCCCATGACGGCGCTCCAGGTCGGGATGATCTACCACATGGCGTCCGACCTCCGGGTGCTCCCGTACGTCAATGCGGCGAGCTACCGCCTGCCGTACCGGTTCGACGAGGAGGCGTTCCGCCGCTCCGTCCGGGCCGTGATCGCCCGGCACCCCGTTCTGCGGACCGGATTCGACCTGACGAGCTTCGCCGAACCGCTGCAACTCGTCTACCGCGAGGCCGACTTGCCCGTCATCGTCGAGGACCTTCGGGCGCTGGCGCCGGCGGACCAGGACCGGGCCGTCGACGAGCTGATGGAGCGGGAGCGCCGCCGCCCGTTCGACGTGGAGCGGCCGCCGATGCTGCGCCTCGCCGTTCAGGTGCTCACCGACGACAGCTTCCAGTGGACGCTGGTCGAGCACCACTCCATCCTCGACGGCTGGAGCCTGTGGTCGACGATCACCGAGATCCTCCTGCACTACACCCGGCTCCTGGACGGCGCGGGCCTGGCGCAACTCCCGCCCCCGGCCTCGGCCTACCGCGACTTCGTCGCCCTGGAGCAGCACGCGTCGGCCTCGCCCGAGGCCCGGCGGTTCTGGTCCGAGACGCTCGCCGGGCACACCCTGCCGGAGCTCCCCGCGCTCGCCGAGCAGGCGCCCCGGCCCGCCGGACCGGCACTGCGCGGCGACGGCGCCAGCGGCGTGGTCGACGGGTACGGCTGGCGCGACGCGCACCTTCCGGCCGACCTGGGCCCGCGGGTCGGGGCGCTCGCCAAGCGCCTCGGCGTGCCGGAGAAGACCGTCCTCCTCGCGGCGCACCTCCAGGTGATCGCGGCGCAGACCGGCCTCGACGACGTCTGCTGCGGGGTCACGCTCAACGGCCGGCTGGAGGAGGCCGGCGGGACGGACGCCCGCGGGCTGTTCCTCAACACCGTCCCGTTCCGGCTCCCAGTGGGCGGCGGGCGCCGGTCCGACCTGGTCCGCCGGGTCTTCGAGGCGGAGGCCCGGATCCTGCCCCACCGCCGGATGCCGCTCGCCCGGATCCGGCAGCTCGCCGGCGGGCGCGACCTGTTCACCACGAACTTCACCTTCAACAACTTCCACGTCATGCGCGACACCATGGGCGACGGCGAACACGCGGACCTGCTCAGCGGCCTGGGCGAACTGACCGCCAGCCGCCGGGTGGAGCCGGCCGACGTCCCGCTCACCGTCACGTTCTTCCGCAACCCGCTGACGGACGGCCTGCAGCTGTGCATCGACTACGACGCCAACCGGCTGACCCCGGCCCAGGTCGACGAGATCGCCGAACAGCACGTCCGGGCCGTCGAGTCGCTGGTCACCGACCCGGAGGGCGAGCTCGCCGGACCGGTCGCGGCCTCGGCCGGGCCGCGCACCGCGGCCGTCGCGCCGCAGGGCGTCCTGGAGCGGTTCGCGGCGCAGGTGGCGGCGAACGGTGACGGCATCGCCGTCGCCGACGCGGCGGGCGGACAGCTGACCTACCGCCGGCTCGACAAGCGCGCGGCCCGGCTCGCCGCCCTGCTCGCCGGGGCCGGAGTGGGCCGCGGCGACCGCGTCGGACTCTGCCTCGACCGCTCCGTCGACCTGGTCGCCGCCGTCCTCGCCGTGTGGCGCCTCGGCGCCGCCTACGTCCCGCTCGACCCCGACTACCCCGCGAGCCGGATCGAGTTCGTCCTCAAGGACGCGGACGTCCCGCTCGTCCTCACCGACCCCGGCACCGCCGGCCGCCTCCCGGACGGCCCCTGGCGCACGCTCGACACCACCCAGGCGACGGACGCCGTCCACACCGGGTCCGTCCGCCCGGAGGCCGCCGAACTCGCCTACGTCATCTACACCTCGGGCTCCACCGGCACGCCCAAGGGGGTCGAGGTCGAGTGGCGGTCGCTGGACAACCTGGTGGCCGTCACGGACGAGGTCATGGCCCTGCGCCCCGACGACCGGCTTCTCCAGTTCGCGTCGCTGAGCTTCGACGTGTCCGTCGCGGACCTCGTGTCCGCCCTCACCACCGGCGCCACCTTCGTCGTCTCCCCCGGCGGGGCCGACCGCGTCGGCGAGGGGCTGGTCGCGGCGATCCGCGCGCACCGGCCGACCGTCATCTCGATGCCGCCGAGCGTCCTGGCCGGCCTGGAACCGGGCGACCTGCCCGCGCTGCGCCGGGTCGTCGTCGCGGGCGAGGCGCTCCCGGCGCCGCTGGCCGCGCGCTGGGCCGCGGCGGCCGAGCTGGTCAACGCCTACGGCCCGACCGAGGCCACCGTCTACGCGACCGCCCACCGCTGCGCCGCGGACGGCGACGTCCTGATCGGCCGGGCCGTCCCCGGCGCCGTCGCCCACGTCCTGGACGGAACGGGCCGGCCGGTGCCGCCCGGGGCCCGCGGGGAGCTCTGCATCGGCGGCGCCGGTGTGGCCCGCGGGTACCTGGGACGGCCGGGCCTGACCGCCGAGCGCTTCGTCCCCGACCCGTCCGGCGACGTGCCCGGGGCACGCCTGTACCGGACCGGCGACGTGGCCCGGTGGACGGCCACCGGCGAACTCGAGTACCTGGGGCGCACCGACGACCAGGTGAAGATCCGCGGCCTGCGGATCGAGCTCGGCGAGGTCGAGTCGCACCTGCGGGCGCACCCCGGGGTCGCCGCCGGCGCCGCCGCCGCGCTCGGCGAGGGCGCGGAGCGCCGGCTGGTGGGGTACGTCGTCCCGGCCGCCTCCGCCGCGGTCTCGGCCGACGACGTGCGCGCCTGGCTGGGCCGCCGGCTGCCGGCCTACATGGTGCCCTCGGCGGTGGTGGTGCTGGACGCGCTGCCGCTGTCGCCGAGCGGCAAGGTGGACCGCGCCGCGCTGCCGGCGCCCGTCCGCTCCGCCGCCGACCCGGCCGGGCACGTGGCGCCGCGGACCTCGCTGGAGGAGACCCTGGCCCGGGTGTGGGCGGAGATCCTCAAGGTGGAGCGCGTCGGCGCGGAGGACGACTTCTTCGACCTCGGCGGCGACTCCATCCGGGCCGTGCAGATCGCCTTCCGGATCAAGCGCGAACTCGGTGTCCCGCTCAAGCCGGTCGACGTCCAGCTCCACCCCACGGTCGCGGAACTCGCGCACCACCTGTCGGCCTGACGATCCGTCAAGACCCGTGCAAGAAACACCATTTGTCATCCCCAACCATTTCGCTGTGGAGGTTGCCATGTCCAACGACGAACTCGACCTGGACTACAAGGTCGTGGTGAACGACGAGGAGCAGTACTCGATCTGGCCCCAGGACCGGGAGAACCCGCTCGGCTGGCAGGACGCCGGGGCCCGGGGCAAGAAGCCGGACTGCCTGGAGTGGATCGAGCGGAACTGGACCGACATGCGGCCCAAGAGCCTGCGCAGCGCCTAGTCAAGGTCGTTCGGGACGGAGTTGGAGGTACATCTGATGTCACACGGTCTGGACGCCCGGGAAGACGGGTCGGCTCCCGTCCCGTCACCTTTCTCGCCGGACACACCCGCCGCGGCGGGTGCCGGCCGGCTGCCGCTGTCCCTGGCGCAGCAGCGGCTGTGGTTCCTTTCCAGGCTCGGGGAGTTCCGGGCCGGGTACAACATGCCCCGGGTGGTCCGGATCTCCGGACCCCTCGACCGGACGGCGCTCACGGCGGCGCTCGGCGATGTCGTACGCCGTCACGCGGCGCTGCGGACGGTGTTCCCGGAGATCGCCGGGGAGCCGTGGCAGCAGGTCGTGGCCCCCGGCGAGGCCGCCGGGCGGTTCACGGTGGAGTTCGCCGAGTGCGCCGCCGGGGAGGTGCCGGACCGGGTCGACCTGGCCTGCCGGCACGAGTTCGACCTGACCTCCGAACTCCCGGTGCGGGCCTGGCTGTTCGCGACCGGCCCGGCGGAGCACGTGCTGGTGCTGGTGCTCCACCACATCGCCGCGGACGGCTGGTCCGTCGGGCTCGTGGAGCGCGACCTCGGGACGGCGTACGCCGCGCGCCGGGCCGGCGCCGAGCCGGCCTGGCCCGCCCTGCCCGTGGAGTACCCGGAGCACACGGTGCGCCAGCGTTCGGCGCTCGGCACGGAGGACGACCCGGAGAGCCTCCTCTCGCAGCAACTCGGCTACTGGCGAGAGGAGTTGCGCGGCGCCCCACAGGAGCTGCCGCTCCCCAGGGACCGGCCGAGGCCGCCGACGGCGGGCTCCTCGCCGGCCGGGACGGTGCGGTTCGAGGTCGACGCCGACACCCACCGGGCGCTGGCGCAGCTGGCCCGCGAACACCGGGTCACGCCGTTCGTGGCGCTGCAGGCGGCGTTCGCGGCGCTGCTGAGCCGGCTGGGGGCGGGCACCGACATCCCGATCGGCTCGCCGGTGGACGGCCGGACGGACGAGGACCTTCAGGAGCTCGTCGGGTTCTTCGTCAACACCCTGGTGTTCCGGGTCGACTGCTCGGGCGACCCGACGTTCGGCGAGCTCCTGAGGCGGGTGCGGCGGACGGCCCTGACGGCGTTCGCCCACCAGGACGTCCCCTTCGACCGGGTGGTCGAGGCCGTCAATCCCGTCCGCACCGCGGCCGGCAACCCCCTGTTCCAGGTGAGCTTCTCGCTGGAGGCCGACGGGGACGGCGGCCTGGCCCTGCCCGGCCTGACGGTCACCGAGGAGCCGTTCGAGGCCGGGGCGGCCAAGTTCGACCTCAGCCTCGGCCTGACCGAACACCGCGAGAACGGGCAGCCGGCCGGCCTGAGCGGCGTGCTGGAGTACGCCGAGGACCTGTTCGACCGGGCCACGGCGCAGGCCCTGGCCCGCCGCTGGCAGCTGCTGCTCGCCGGGGCGCTGGCCGAGCCGGAGCGGCCGGTCGGCGAACTTCCGGTGATGGACGGGGCCGAGCGGCAGTGGCTGCTCGACCGGGGCAACGGGCCCGAGGGCGTGCTGCCCGAGGTGTGGCCGTCGGCGGTCGAGCGGTTCGCGGCGCAGGTCGCGGCGGTCGGCGACCACACGGCCGTCACCGACGGCACCGGCGCCCGGCTGACCTACCGTCAGCTCGACGGGCGCGCCGCCCGGCTCGCCGCGCTGCTGGCCGACGCGGGCATCCGGCGGGGCGACCGCGTCGGGCTCTGCCTCAGCCGCTCCGTCGACATGGTCGCCGCCGTGCTCGCCGTCCTGCGGCTCGGCGCCGCCTACGTCCCCGTCGACCCCGACTACCCGCCGGCCCGCCTCCAGTTCATCCTCGACGACGCCCGGGTACCGCTCGTCCTCACCGACCCCGATACCGGCACCCGCGTCCCGGACGGGCCGTGGCGCACCCTCGACGCCACCCGGACGACCGACGCCGCCGGCCCGGCGCCCGTGCGGCCCGAGCCGGCCGAACTCGCCTACGTCATCTACACCTCGGGCTCCACCGGCCGGCCCAAGGGCGTCGAGGTCACCCACGGCAACCTCGCCGTGTTCCTGGCCTCCGCGCAGGGCCTCGCGGACCCGTCCGACACCGACGTGTGGGCGCTGTTCCATTCGCTCGCCTTCGACTTCTCGGTCTGGGAGATCTGGGGCGCGCTGGCCTTCGGCGGCCGCCTGGTCGTCGTCCCCCGCGAGGCGGGGATGGACCCGGACGCGCTGCACGGGGTGCTGGCCCGCGAGGAGGTCACCGTCCTGAACCAGACGCCGTCCGCCTTCCGGCAGTTCGTGGCCCGGGAGGAGCGGCACCCGCTGGGCGCGCTGCGGCTGCGGATGGTCGTGCTCGGCGGCGAGGCGCTCGACCTCGCGACCGTCGGCAAGTGGCAGCGCCGGTACCCCGCGGACAGCACCCGACTGGTGAACGTCTACGGCGCCACCGAGACCACGGTGTACGCGACCTGGCGGGTGATGGCCCCCGTCGAGACGGGCCCCGGGGCCGAGGGGAACGTCTCCCCCATCGACGGGACCATCCCGGGCTGGCGGCTGGTCGTCCTGGACGCCCGCGGCGAGCCGGTGCCCACCGGGGTCGTCGGCGAGATCCACATCGGCGGTCCCGGCGTGGCCCGCGGCTACCTCGCCCGCCCCACGCTGACCGCCGAGCGCTACCTCCCGGACCCCTTCGCCGCCGAACCCGGCGGCCGGCTCTACCGGACGGGCGACCTGGGCCGCTGGAACGCCGCCGGTGAACTCGAGTACTGCGGCCGCACCGACGACCAGGTCAAGATCCGCGGCTTCCGCATCGAACTCGGCGAGGTCGAGGCCGCGATCGGCCGGCACCCGTCCGTCCAGGGCGTCTCCGTGGTCGTCCGCGAGGACACCCCCGGCAACCGGCAGCTCGTCGCCTACGCGGCCTGCCCCGACGGGACGGACGCCCGCGAACTGCGCGACTTCACCGCCGGCCACCTGCCCGCCTACATGGTCCCCGCCGCGATCGTCGTCCTGGAGACGCTGCCGCTGACCCGGAACGGGAAGATCGACCGCGCCGCCCTGCCCGCACCGGAGATCTCCGCCGGGTCCACCGGCCGCGAACCCGCGAACGCGACCGAAGAGGCCCTGTGCGGGCTGTTCGCCGAAGTCCTCGACCTGGAGCGGGTCGGGGTCGAGGACGCCTTCTTCGACCTCGGCGGACACTCGCTGCTGGTCATCCGGCTGGTGGACCGGATCCGCTCCGCCCTCGGCGTGGAACTGTCCATCCGGGCCGTCTTCGAGGCCCCGACCCCGGCCGGCCTGGCCGCGACCGTCGCCCTCGGACAGCAGGCCCGCACGGCCCTGCGCCCCGCGGTACGCCCGGAGCGCCTGCCGCTGTCCTTCGCCCAGCGCCGCCTGTGGTTCCTCAACGAGCTCGACGGCGGGGCGGCCTACAACATCCCGTACACGGCACGCGTTTCGGGTGCCCTGGACGTCGAGGCGCTGAACGCCGCCCTGGCCGACGTCGTCGACCGGCACGAGGCGCTGCGCACCGTCCTGCCCAACGAGGACGGCCGGCCCTGGCAGAAGGTCCTGCCCGGCCGGGAGGCCTGGACGGACCTGACCGTCACCGACACCACGCCGGACGCGCTGGACGCCGAGCTCGCCGAGGAGTGCGGGCAGGTCTTCCGGCTCACCACCGAACCCGCCCTGCGCGCCCGCCTCTTCCGCCTCGCCCCGGACGAGCACGTCCTCCTGCTGGTCATCCACCACGTGGCCTGCGACGGCTGGTCGCTGGAGCCGCTGCTCGACGACCTCGCCGAGGCGTACGCGGCGCGCCGCACCGGCACGGCACCGGCCTGGCCGCCGCTGCCCGTTCAGTACGCCGACTTCACGCTGTGGCAGCGGGACCTGCTCGGCGCCGAGGACGACCCGGCGAGCCTGCTCTCGCAGCAGACCGAGTACTGGCGCCAGGCCCTGGCCGGCATCCCCGACCAGCTCGCGCTGCCCTTCGACCGGCCGCGGACGGGCACGGTCAGCCTGCGCGGCGGGGAGGTCGCGGTCGAGGTCGGCCCGGCGCTGCACGCCGCACTGGCCGCCGCCGCGCGGGCCCACGACTGCACCGTGTTCATGGCGCTGCAGGCCGCGGTGGCCGTGGTGCTGTCCCGCTCCGGCGCCGGGCCGGACATCCCGCTGGGCACGGCCACCTCCGGGCGCGCCGACGCCGTGCTGGACGGCCTCGTGGGCTTCTTCGCCAGCACCCTGGTGCTGCGCACCGACGTCTCGGGCAACCCGACCTTCGCCGAACTCCTCGGCCGGGTCCGGGAGGCGGACCTCGGCGCCTACGCCCACCAGGACGTCCCGTTCGAGACCCTGGTCGAGGCGCTCAACCCGGCCCGCGTGCCCGGCGCCAACCCACTGTTCCAGGTGAGCGTCTCCATGCTGAACAGCATCAGCGCGGAGCTCGCCCTCCCGGGGCTGGCGGTCGCCTCCCACGACCTGAGCATGGGGATCTCGGCCTTCGACCTGTCCTTCGTGTTCGGCGAGCGCCCGGGTGCCGACGACGCGGCCGGGCCGGCCACCGGCCTGGTCGCCGCGATCGGGTACGACGCCGACCTGTTCGACCACGCCACCGTCGAGGGCATCGCCGACCGGCTGGTGCTGGTGCTGGAGGCGATGGCCGCCGATCCGGCCCGCCGGGTCGGCGAGGTGGAGCTGCTCTCCGCCCGGGAGCGGCAGCAGGTCCTGCGGGACTGGAACGACACCACCACCGAGGTGCCGGCGGGGACGGTGCCCGAGCTCTTCGCCGCCCGAGCCGCGCACACCCCCGCGGCCCCGGCGGTACGGTACCTCGACACCGAGCTGACGTACGGCGAACTCGACGCCCGCGCCAACCGGCTGGCGCACGAGCTGATCGCCCGCGGCATCGGGCCGGGCCGCCTGGTGGCCCTCGCGCTGCCCCGCTCGGAGCAGGTCGTGGTGGCCCTGCTCGCGGTCCTGAAGGCCGGGGCGGCCTACCTCCCCGTCGACCCGTCCTACCCCGCCGACCGCGTCGCCTTCATGCTCCAGGACGCGGCCCCGGCCTGCGTGCTCAGCACCGGGGAGGTCGCCGCCGGACTGCCCGGCGGCCCCGGCCTCCCGGTCCTGGCGCTGGACGACGAGCAGGTGCGGCGCTCGGTCGCCGACCGGCCGGCCACCGCGCCCGCCGACGCGGACCGGACCGCACCGCTGCTCCCCGCCCACCCGGCGTACGTCATCTACACCTCGGGGTCGACGGGCCGCCCGAAGGGCGTGGCGGTCTCCCACCGCGGCATCCCCAGCATGGTGCGCGCCCAGGCCGCGACGCTCGGCGTCGACGGCGACAGCCGGGTGCTGCAGTTCGCCTCGATGAGCTTCGACGCCTCCGTCTGGGACACCTGGATGGCGCTGCTGACCGGCGGGTGCCTGGTCGTCGTTCCCGAGTCCGACCGGATCCCGGGGCCGACCCTGGCGGACTTCCTGCGCGTCCACGGCATCACCCACGCCACCCTGCCGCCCGCCGTCGTCCTCGCCACCGAGTTCGACGAGGACGTCGCCGGGGTCACGCTGATCACCGCCGGCGAGGCCTGCACGCCCGCCGTCCTCGACGCGGCCCGACACTTCGCGAAGGTGGTCAACGCCTACGGGCCCACCGAGTCCACCGTGTGCGCGACCATGCGCACCGTCGACGGGGTGCCGGAGGCCGTCCCGATCGGCCGACCGGTGGCGAACACCCGGGTGTTCGTGCTGGACGCGCTGCAGCGCCCCGTCCCGCCCGGCGTGCCCGGGGAGCTGTACCTCGCGGGGGCCGGGCTGGCCACCGGGTACCTGAACCGACCCGCGCTGACGGCGGAGCGCTTCCTGCCCAACCCCTTCGGCGCGCCCGGCGAGCGCATGTACCGCACCGGGGACCTGGTGCGATGGACCGCGGACGGCGAGCTGGTCTTCCTCGGCCGGACGGACGAGCAGATCAAGATCAGGGGCTTCCGCGTCGAGCCCGGCGAGATCGAGGCGGTGCTCACCGGCCACCCGGAGGTCGCCCACGCCACGGTGATCGCCCGCGAGGACCGCCCGGGGGACGTCCGGCTGGTGGCCTACGCCGTCCTGGCGGCCGGTCAGGAGCCGCAGGACCGGGACCACCCCGCCGCACTGCGGCGGTACGCGGCCGAGCACCTGCCGGAGTACCTCGTCCCCGGCGACGTGGTGGTCCTCGACCACCTGCCGCTGACGCCGAGCGGGAAGCTGGACCGCAAGGCCCTGCCCGCGCCCTCGGCGAACAGCCCCGCAGGGGCCGGCCCGGCCGACGGGGACGCCCCGGACGACCCGCGCGTGGCCGTCCTGGTCCGGCTCTTCGCGCAGGAGCTCGGGCTGGACCGGGTCGGCCCGAACGACTCGTTCTTCGAGCTGGGCGGTCACTCGCTGCTGGCGACCCGGCTGACCGGCCGGATCCGCGCCCTGCTCGGCGCCGAGATCGGCATCGCGACGCTGTTCGAGGCGCCCACCGCCGCGGGTCTCGCGGCCCGGCTGGACGAGGCCCCGACCGACCCGTACGCCAACGTCATCGAACTCCGGCGCGGCCGGGCGGGCAGCCGGCCGGTCTTCTGCATCCACCCCATCGGCGGGCTCAGCTGGTGCTACAGCTCCGTCCTGCCCCACCTGGAGCGGGACCAGCCGGTCTACGGGATCCAGGTGACGGAGAGCCACGGCCGCTTCAAGGCGGTGGAGTCGTTCGACGCGCTGGCCCGGCGCTACGCGGACCTGATCACCGCGACGCACCCCGACGGCCCGTACGTCGTCATGGGCTGGTCGCTGGGCGGGGTCCTGTCCTACGAGGTCGCCCGCCTGCTGGAGTCCTCCGGGCGGGCGGTCGACCTGGTCGTCCTCTACGACGCCTGGCCGTACGAACGGCCGGTGACGTCCGAGGACTTGGAGGGCGACTTCGCCGCGTGGGTGACCGGCGAGGTCATCGCGGGCCCGTCCGCCGACGGCGCCCTCGACGCCCGCCAGAGCCGGGCCCTGGTCCGCGCGGCCAAGGGTGTCGCCGCCCTCCTCGGGCCGCCGCACCGGGACGGCTACCACGGGCGGGTCCTGAGCATCGCCGCCGCCAAGACCGTCGCCGAGCGGGGCTCCGCGGAGGAGGCCTGGCAGCCGTACCTCACCGCGGCCGAGCACCACGTGGTGGACTCCGACCACGACGCGATGATGACGCCCGTCGTCATGGCGCAGTCGGGGCCGCTGGTGACGGCCGCCCTGAAGGCCCTGCGGGACGACCCTGCGCCCACGCAACCGGCGGGAGCGGGGGCCCTCCGTGACTGACCACCGTGCCCCCGACCTCGACGTCGACCCCGACGTCGACCCCGACCTGGACATCCCGGACCCCCGCGATCCGCGTCCGCTCGGCGACGACCGCCTCGTCTTCATCCGCCCGGTGCTCGAACCGGGCGGGAAGGTCGTCGCCGGGAACTTCTCCTACTACGACGCCTCCGAGGACACCGCCGGATTCGAGGAGGCCCGGGTCCGCTACGCGTTCGGCACCGAGCGGCTGCTCATCGGCCGCTTCTGCTCCATCGCCGCGGGCGTGACCTTCGTGATGGCCGGCGCGAACCACGTCTTCGACGGGCCGACGGGCTACCCGTTCTTCAGCTTCGAAGGCGACTGGCGCGACGGCCTGATCGACGACCTGATCGCCCGGGGGCCGGCCCGCAAGGGCGACACCCGGATCGGCAACGACGTCTGGATCGGCCGCGGCGCCACCATCATGCCCGGGGTGACCATCGGCGACGGCGCCATCATCGGCGCCGGCGCCCTGGTCGCCTCCGACGTGGCGCCCTACCGGATCGTGGGCGGCAACCCGGCCCGGGTGATCCGCGCCCGCTACGGCCCCGAGGACGTCGAGCGGCTGCTCACGGCCCGCTGGTGGGACTGGCCGGTGGCGGCCGTCTCCCGGCACCTCCCGGAGCTGGTCCTCGGCCGGCCCGAACAGATCCTGTCCATCGCGCGGGCCGAGCAGCTGCTCGGCCCGGCGCCGGCCACCACCCAGGCTCCGGCCACCACCGAGGGGAGCGCATCATGACCACAGCGACCGGGAGCCGCAGCGCCCCGCCGGCGGTCGACCTCGCGGACCCGGCCCTGTACGGAGCCGGCGACCCGGAGGCGGTGTGGGCCGGACTCCGCCGCGACCACCCCGTCCACTGGAACGACTCCCCGGACGGCAGCGGCTTCTGGGCCGTCTCCCGGCACGCCGACGTCCAGCGGGTGCTCAAGGACACCGCGACCTTCACCTCCGCCCAGGGCATGCGGATCGGCCACAACCCGACCGCCACCGCCGAGGCCGCCGGGAAGATGCTCATCGTCACGGACGCGCCCCGACACGCGAAGATCCGGCGGGTCATCAGCTCCGCGTTCACCCCGCGCATGGTCGCCCGCCTGGAACAGAACATGCGGACGATCGTGCGCGAGGAGCTGGAGCCGGTGCTGGCCGGTGAACCCTGCGAGTTCACCGACTTCGCCGCCGTCCTGCCGGTGGCGGTGATCTGCGACCTGCTGGGCGTACCGAAGAGCGACTGGGGGTTCATGCTGAACTCCACCCGGGCCGCCTTCGGTGCCTCCGACGTCGACCCGATCGCCCGGCTCGAAGCACACGCCGGCATGCTCGCCTACTACGCCGACCTCGTCGACTTCCGCCGCGAGGAACCGGGCGAGGACGTCATCAGCGCCATGGTGAACGGCCTCGTCGACGGCGTGCCGCTCACCGACGAGGAGATCTTCCTCAACTGCGACGGCCTCATCTCGGGCGGCAACGAGACCACCCGGCACGCCACCGTCGGCGGGCTCCTCGCCTTCGCCGCCCACCCCGACCAGTGGCGGCTGGCAGCCTCCTCCCCCGACCGGATGGACGGCGTCGTCGACGAGATCCTGCGCTTCACCAGCCCGGCGATGCACGTGCTGCGCACGGCCGCCCGGGACGTCGAGATCGCCGGCCGGCCGATCCGGGCCGGCGACCCGGTGACGGTCTGGATGCCGTCGGCGAACCGGGACGAGACGGTCTTCGAGGCGCCCGAGCGCTTCGACGTCCGGCGCACGCCCAACCCGCACGTCGCCTTCGGCGTGGGCCCGCACTTCTGCCTGGGCGGGGCCCTCGCCCGCACCGAACTCCGGGTCCTGTTCTCCGAGTTGCTCGCCCAGGCCGGAAGCGCCGAACCGGCCGGCCCGGCCCGCAGACTGCACTCCAACCTCATCTGGGGCTACGAGTCCGCGCCGGTCCTGCTGCACCGCCGTGACGGCCGGGAGAGGCGGTGAAGCCGCTAGCGGACCCCCGGTTCCGCCGCCTGCTCATCGGCCAGGCACTCTCGGGCTTCGGCAGCAGCGCCCTGTACCTGACCCTGGGCATCTGGGCCAAGGACCTCACCGGCAGCAACGCCGCCGCCGGCGGGGTCGAGGCCGCCCTCGGCGCGCCCATGGTGCTGTCGCCGCTCTTCGGCCACCTGGCCGACCGGGTGCGACGGCGCCCGCTGCTCATGGTCACCAACGCCCTCATGGCGCTGGCCGTACTGTCCCTGCTCACGGTGCACGGCGGCGAACAGCTCTGGATCATCTACCTGGTGGCGGTCTGCTACGGCGTGGCCTTCGGCGTCCTCGGCGCCGCATCGGCCGGAATCCGCCGGGACCTCCTCCCCGACGACCAGCTGACCGGCGCCAACGCGATCCTCCAGACGACCGGTCAGGGGCTGCGCATCATCGCCCCGCTGGTCGGCGTGGCGGTCTACGCGGTTTCCGGCGGCGGAACGCTCGCCGTGCTCAACTCCCTGACCTTCCTGGCCGCGATCCTGGCGCTCGCCGGCCTGCGGGTCGAGGAATCGGTCGGACCGGAGCCGTCCCACGAGCCGTTCCTCCGCAGCGCCCTGGCGGGCATCCGGCACATCAGCGCCACACCGGTGCTGGCCCAGATCGGCTACGCCGCGGCCTGCGCGTTCTGCGTCATCGGCCTGAGCCAGACCGTCATGTTCGCGGTCGTGGACGAGGGGCTGGGCCGGCCGCCCTCGGCGCTCGGCACGCTCAACGCCGTCCAGGGTGTCGGCGCGGTGGTCGGCGGCCTCACGGTCTCCGCGCTGATCCGGCGGGTCGGCATGGCGCGCACCGCCGGCCTCGGGATCGGCGCGTTCACGGTGGCGGCGCTCGCCTACTGCGTGCCGCACCTGGCGTTCGTCGTCGCGGGCGAGGTCGCGGACGGGATCGCCATCACCTGGATCATGGTGGTGCTGTCGTCCGCGGCGCAGCTCCACACGCCGTCCCGGCTCCAGGGCCGCGTCAACGCCATGTGCACGATGCTGGTGCTCGTCCCGCAGTCGCTGTCGCTCGCCGCCGGCACGGTCCTCATCGACCGGTTCGACTACCGGGCGCTGCTGATCGTGATGGCAGCGGTCACCGCGGCCTGCGCCGCCGTGCTGGTGCTGAGGCCGACCGTCGCGCTCACCGAGCGGACGTTCGTGACCTCGGCGCCGCTCGAACCAGCGAGCCGGGACACCGCCAACTCCGGCCCCGCGGCGCAGCACTGAGGCCGGCGACCGGGCCTGGACGTTACTCCCCCACGGAGTGGCGGCCAGGCCCGCACGCTGTTCAGGTCCTCGACCACCGCGCCGGGCGCACCGGCCGTTCGGGGCAGGTCGTCGGTGCTGCCCCATCCACCCGAACAGCCCACTTCCCGGGCGCCCGGCCCGGCTGGTCCCTAGGGTCGGGCAGCAGGCGTTCGACGCCGCCCGGCAGGCCCTCGATGCGATGTCCTTCGCAAGTCGTCCCGCGTCGATTCGCCCCAAGCCACCAGGAGAGACACGTGACCACACGATCGGAAACACCCGTACTCGACACCCTGGCCGCCATGACGGTCGACTCGGTCGAGCGATGTGACCTGCCCCCGGACATCCTCATCCTCACGCGCATCGCCGCGCTCGCCGCCATGGACGCGCCCCCGGTGTCCTACCTCGCCCACATCGAGCCCGCCCTCAGGGCCGACGTCACCGCAAGCCAGCTGCAGGACGTCCTGGTCGCGATCGCCCCCATCGTGGGCACCGCCCGCGTCATGTCCGCTGCCGGCAACATCGCCGCAGCTCTCGGCATCGCCATCGCCGTCGCCGAAGAAGAGGAAGCCGAGGGCTTGGCGTAGGCGCACTGCTCACGACTTCACCGACCGCGCCGGCGACCACCCCCGGCGCGGTCGACGCACCAACAAAAAGGCCGCCTCCGCATCTCTGCGAAAACGGCCCACGCCCTGCATAAAAGCTGATTCGAACAACAGGATTTGTACCTGCGCCCCCGACACCTCAGTGGTCCCGTTGTCTCCCGACCGAAAGGCCGGGTGGGGATTTCGCGATCACGAGTCGCAGAATCAGGGCTCCTGCTCCACTAATCTGCATATCTACCTCCTCGCGATCGTCCTGCCGATAAGTTCTCCGGCACCTTCCAGGTTACTCCGACAAATCGCGCATTCGGGCCCGCCAGGTGCACGAATAAGAACATCTCACCCGTTCTCGGGCTGTTCGCCACTGCGAGGTAGACCGGGGATCGCAATGGACGCTGCCTAGATCCAACCTGGCTTGGGTGTCGCGCGGTGGGAGCCGGTGCGATGCTGAGACAGGGACAACGCCGGAACACCCCGCAGGTCGCGGTCGCCGGAATCCTGGAACCCGCCTACAACGTCGCCGGCGACAGCGACGGAGTCGTCGAGGAGCACCAGTCAGGCGGGGAACAGTTCGGCGAGGAACGGCTCGTCGCCACCATCGAGCGCGTCGGACCCGCCGGCGGGGGCGTGCAGGAGATGGTGCGGAGCCTTTCCCACAGCCTGATGCGGGAACGGGGCGGGACCACCACCGATGACGCGAGCCTCTTTCTGGTCGAGTGGCGCGGCGGCACCGCCGATCACCTCGCCATGCCAGAACTGTAGGCGGCCGCCGGCAGAGACCAGCCGCAGCCCGCCTTCACGGGGACGGCGCTCGACCGACAGCGACCCATCGGCCGCCTCCTGCTCACCTTGGAGGCCAGGGCTGTGGCCGGAGTACGGTGAAAGAACTCACCGTCCACGGCCTGCGGATCCCTGCGGTGCCCTGGCGGCAGAACCAGGCCGTTCACAAACGAGCCCAGGACAGGTGTTCGACATGACCGCGACCTCCGATCCCACCGCTGCCCAGCCACCGGGGCCAGAACCGCCGGTCCGACTCTCACTGACACCCAAGGGCGCCACCCCGGGGCGGCTGGACGGTGCCTGGTGGCCCCGCTCGCACGACCTCATGCGCGAACTCCCCCCACTGGCGGCAGCCCTGGACCCCACGTGGGGGAGGATCACCCGCGTCACCGTGAATCCGACGCACTGGCCGGTGATCCCCCGGCGTGTCCCGGTCGCAGGCCACGTCATCCATGTCGGGTGGTTCGAACAGGAGCAGGACGCGGACGAGGTGATGGTGTGCTCCTTCACCCCTCTGAATCTGAAGCTCCTGGTGATCCCCCCTGAGGCCGAGGCCTCCGCCGCCGAGTGGCTGATGACAGCGGCGTCCGACCCGGCCAACACGCGCACCGGCACCGACCTCCTGACAGCCGCGGGCGTGCCGACCGCAGACCCGCGGGCAGGCGCATGAGAACGCCCGGCAGCGGACGACACCACGCGGTTCGCCGCCGGACCCGACCCTGACTCCCTGCCGTCGGCTTCCGCTCTCGCCGGCGCCGCGGATCAGACGGACAGGTGCACGGACGTCGCGGGCACGTGCCACCCGTTATCCCGTGAAGCTGCTCCTCCGCGGCGGCTCCAAGTCGTGAACGCCACCTGGCACGCCGGCAGGAACCAACAGCCCTCGAAGGAGGCCGAAGATGGCACTGGTGCTGTTCCTGATCATCCTGGCGATCGTGCTCGGCATCGTCGGCGCCGTCGCCGACGGCCTGCTCTACCTGCTCTTCATCGGCATCGCCGTGCTACTCATAGCCATGATCATCTCTGCCGTCCGGTTCCGGCACGGCGGAAGCTACCCCAACCGATGAGCCGTCCGCCGGCACTCCCCCGGGCACGGCCGACTCCGCGTACGGGAGAGTGAGACCCGAGCCGAGCCGCACGGACCTCACAACGATCTCGCTCACGACGCTCCTCCTCGTGCCTCCCTCCGTCCGGCCTGATGCTCGGCACCTTCACCGGCAACGTCTGGACCGGCGAGCACACGCCGCGCCGGCCGCCGGTGCCTCCCCGGGCCGGACGGCGGCCGTCAGCGGCGGAGCACCCGGCGGGCCGGCAGGTTGCCCGCGTGCGGCGTCTGCTGGGCGTCCACCGGCAGGATCTTGAGGTGCTTGGGGTTGTCGGTGATGTCGTCGGGCGTGCCGTAGAGGCCGGTGGTGTCCTTGAGCTTCAGCAGTTTCGCCTGCTCCAGCACCGAGAGATTGAAACGCAGCCGAGGCCCGACATCGCATCGGGCCCGGCTGACGCCCAGTGCGCACCGGCGAGCACGGTCCGCAGGGACCCGGGCGGTGGCGTCGCGCGCCGTGCCGCCCGGGTCCGTTCGGGTGCCGGGGATCAGCTGGCGGTGATCGCGGTGTCGTCGATCACGAAGCTGGTCTTGAGGGAGGAGTCCTCGGTGCCGGTGAACTTGATCGTGACGGTCTTGCCCTGGAAGGCCGACAGGTCCAGCGTGCGCTGGACGTAGCCGGACGTGGCGTCCGCGTTGGAGTACGTGGCCAGGGTGGTCGCCGTGGTTCCGTCTACGACCTGGACCTTGAGGGTGTCGTACGCCGTGGTGCCGGTCTCCCCAGTGACGATCTTGATCCAGTAGGAGAGCTTCGGCGCGGTGGCGGTCGCCGGGATGGTCACCGTCTGCGCGAGCGTGTCGGTGTGGGCGGAGCCGTAGCCGTTCAGCCAGGCGTAGTACGAGCCGGTGTGCGGCAGCTGGCCCGCGTCCTTGGTCACGACGCCGGAGGTCGAGGTCCAGGAGGTCGCGCCGGACTCGAAGCCGGGGTTGAGCAGCAGGTTGCCGCTCGGAGCCGGGGGCTCGGTGGAGCCACCGCAGGTGGTGGCGGTCGGGGCGACGGAGACGGCGCTCCAGGCCTTCTCGACGGCGGCGCACTGGGTGCTGCTCGCGCCGTACAGGTCCTTGGCGGCCTTGATGGTGGCGGTGCGGGCACCGGGGTAGTTGGTGTTGGAGGTCATGTAGGTCGACAGGGCGCGGTACCAGATCTTGGTGGACGCGTCGTTGCCTATACCGGTGACGGTGGAGCTGTTGCAGGTCGGGCTGTTGCCCCACTGCGACTGGCCGGAGCCGGCGGCGAGCAGGTAGAAGAAGTGGTTGCCGACGCCCGAGGAGAAGTGCGGGTCCAGGCCGGCGGTGCCGGTCGACCAGCACTTGACCGAGGCGCCGTCCTTGCTGGGGTCGTCCATCCAGCGCAGCGGCGTGCCGTTGCCGTTGATGTCGATCTTCTCGCCGATGAGGTAGTCGGGTGCGTCCGCCGCGTTGTTGGCGTTGAACTCGACCATCGTGCCCATGATGTCGGACGTGGCCTCGTTGAGGCCGCCCGCGTCGCCGCTGTAGACCAGGCCGGCCGTCGCGGCGGTCACACCGTGGCTCATCTCGTGGCCTGCGACGTCGATCTCGGTGAACGGCTTGGAGCCGACGGCGCCGTCACCGTAGATCATCGAGAAGCTGTCGTCGTCCCAGCCGGCGTTGCCGTAGTTGGTGCCGTAGTGGACGAAGGAGCGGGCGCCGACGCCGTCGTTCTTGATGCCGTTGCGGCCGAGGACGTTCTTGTAGAAGTCCCAGGTGGCCTGGATGCCGTAGTGGGCGTCCACGGCGACCGTCGCGCGGTCGGTCAGGGCGTTGTTGCCCCAGACGTTGTCCGTGTCGTTGAGGGCCACGCCCCAGCCGGCGGGCGGGGAGTCGTTGGCGACGGTCTTGTTCTGCGCGTCCCGCGTCTCGCCGTTGCCCCGGGCGGAGTCCTTGAGGGTGTAGCCGGCGGTGGAGTTCTGGGTCGTGCTGACGGTGACGTTGCCGACCTGGTATCCCTTGCCCGTGCCGTCGGCGGTCGCGGCGGCGAGCGCGGCGGCCGGCTGGGCGGCGGGTGCGGCGGCGGTCTTGCGCTGCACGCCCTCGTGCAGGAACGCCGAGAAGGTGTCCCAGCTCTCGCCGGTGTCACCGGTCTTCGCGTCCACCAGGACGTGGAAGTGACTGGGCGACTGGTCGGGGCCGGTGCCGTTGACCACGACCTCCCAGACCAGCTTCGGGGTGGCCGCGGTGGCGTCGACCTTCAGCACGGCCGTGGCGTCGCCCTTGGCGCCGCGGAAGAGCTTGACGCCCTTGGCGATCGCCTGCCGATCGGTGACTGAGGGGGTCACCGAGAGGCTGAGCGGCGCTTCCAGGGTGAGGGTGGTGGAGTCCAGCCGGCCTCCGGGGGTGGAGTGGACGATGACGTCACCGCCCCGGACCGGCAGTCCCTGGTAGGTGCGGTTGAAGTGGACGTGGCGGGTGCCGTCGGGGTCCACCTGGACGTTGGCGGCCTGGAACTCGTCCTGGACGCCGGCCTTGACCGCGTGGGGGTTGGCGGCGATCTGGTCGGCAGCGTCCTGCAGGGCCCTGCTGTTGGGGGCCTTGGGCTCGGGGCTGGTGGCGGGTGCGGCGGACGCGGTGACGCCCGCGCCGACTATCACGAGGCTGCTGACCACGAGGGTGAGCGAGCCGTTCAGAAGGGATCTCTTCATAGCGCCGAAGCGTGCTCCGACATATGAATGCACGTCAACGCATACCAATTCTGTGGAAATTCACAGATTTCCATCGGCCGGCCAACTGAACGGACTCAACCCTGGATGTCACCTGGCAACACAGCCCCCAACCTGGAAGTTTGCACCTGGCGGCCCTCACCGCCCCCCTGGCCGCCCAGGGCCAGCACGTGATCCATCTCACCGCGGCCAGAGGCCTCCTGAAAGGGGGTGACCTCACACCACAGCAGGCGGATCGCCCCAGAGTTCGAGCGGTCGTCGCAGGTGGCGGGCCGGTCGGGGTGACAGCCCAGCGGCCTGATCACCGGCGGCCGGCTCGGTGACATCGTGGGCCGCAAGCGGATGTTCCTGATCGGCGCGCTCGGCTTCACCGCGGCCTCGCTGCTCTGTGCGGTTTCCTGGTCGCCGGGGATGCTGATCGGCGCGCGCGGACTGCAGGGCCTGCTCGGTGCGGTGATGACCCCTCAAGGCCTCGGCATCATCAAGGAGATGTTCGACCGTCCCGAGACCGGCCGCGCGTTCGGCCGGTTCGGCCCGGTGATGGCCCTGTCGACCGTGGGCGGCCCGATCCTGGCCGGAGCCCTGGTCGATGCCGACCTCGTCGGCTCCGCTGGCGGACCGCCGAGCGCCGGCTCGTCAACGCCGCACTGAGCAACTCGTTCGGCTTCGGCGGGCACAACGTCGTCCTCGCCTTCCGCACCCCCTGAGAATCGGCGCCGGGTGTCCGTCGATCAGCGCCGGGCAGGACAGCCGGATCCTCATCTCACCGGCTCGGCGGAGGCCGAGCAGCGGGATGCGGCGGCGGACTGACAAGGCGTCCGGCTGCCCGGATCGACGTTCGCACCCCTCACGCCGCGTGTCCGACCGGACCCGGCGCCGAGTCGACCTCGGCGATGAGCAGGGCCACGTCGTCCTCGTCGTCGTCCGCCCGCCGCAGAGCGGTCAGCAGACGGTCGCAGGTTGCTTCCAGCGGGAGCCTGGGCCCGCGGAGCAGGCTCATGAGGGCATCGAGGCGCGTGTCGATGGCCTGATCACGAGTCTCCACCAGGCCATCGGTGTACAGCAGCAACCGGTCACCGGGCGCCAGCTCCACGCAGGAGGACTCGAACGGGACGCCTCCGACGCCCAGCGGCGCGCCCGGGGGCAGCTCCAGCAGCACCGGGGCCCGACCGGGGCGGTCCAGCACCGGGGGCGGATGGCCGGCCAGCGCGATGTGGCACCGCCTGCCGTGCGGGTCGTAGACGACATAGACGCAGGTGGCGATGGTCTCGTCGAGTTCGGCGGTGACGCGGTCGAGGTGGTGCAGCACCTGAGCGGGGTCCAGGTCGAGATCGGCCAGGGTGCGGGTGGCGGTGCGCAGCTGGCCCATCCTGGCGGCGGCGTTGATGTCATGGCCCATCACGTCGCCGACGACCAGGGCGGTCTTGTCGCCGGCCAGCGTGATGGCGTCGAACCAGTCACCGCCGGCCAGCGCGGCGCGTCCCGCGGGCTGGTACCGGGAGGCGACCTGGAGACCGACGGGCCGCGTGGGCACGTGCGGCAGCAGGTGGCGCTGCAGGGTCAGGGCCGTGTTGCGTTGGCTCTGGTACCAGCGGGCGTTGTCGATGCACACGGCGGCGCGGGCGGCAAGCTCCTCGGCCAGCACGATGTCGTCCTCGCCGAAGGGCAGCGGATCACGCACGCGCTTGAGGTCCAGGGCGCCGAGCACCTCTCCGCGGGCGATCAGCGGCACCGCCAGGTAGGAGCGCAGGCCCGCTCGGGCCAGCACGGCCGCGGCCTCGCCGTCTCGGGCGATGCCCGGCAGGTCCTCGCCCGCCACGTGGGCCACGAGCACCGGACGGCCGGTGGTCACGCACCGGGTGACCAGGCGGTCGGCGTCGTACTTGGCGATCTCCCCGACCGGGTCGGCGGCGCGCAAGGCGTCGGAGGGGTAGGCCGCCGCGACGGCCAGGGCCCGCAGGGTCACCGGCCCCGCGACCGGTCCGTGTGTGGGCGGGCGTCCACACAGGACCGAGTCGAGAACGTCGACCGCGGCGACGTCGGCGAGGTCGGGGATGACGAAGTCGGCCAGTTCCTGGGCAGTGCGGCCGAGGTCGAGGGTGGTGCCGATCCTCATGGACGCCTGGGCGACCAGTGCCAGTCTCTGTCGGGCGCGGGCGGCCTCGGCGGCCGCGCGGTGCTGCTCGGTGACGTCCACCACCGCGACGGCCAGGCCGATCACCCGCCCGGCTGAGTCCTCCAGCCGGAAGTACGACGCTCGCCAGGCGTGGTCGCTGTCGGGATCGGCACGCGTGCGGCCGACCGTGAACTGATCCACCAGCGGCTTGCCGCTTGCCAGTACCTGGCGCATCGCGGACTCGACGACCCCGGTGTCGAGGAACGGCAGCGCGTCGCGGACATCGCGACCGAGGTGCTGCTCGGCCGGCAGGCCGTTGATGCGCTCCAGCGTCGGGTTGACCAGGACGTACCTCAGGTCGGTGTCCAGCACCGCCAGCCCGATCGGGGACTGGGCCACCATCCGCGCCGACAGGGCCAGATCGCGCTCGACGCCACGTAGCGTGGCCTCGTCGGTGGCGATCCCCAAGGCATAGAGGCGGCCGCGCTCGTCCTGCAACCGCATGTTGCGGAACTCCACCAGCCGGGTGCTGCCGTCCTTGTGCCGCACCGGGAACACCCCCGCCCAGCGCCCGCCGCCACCCATCACCTCGGCGAACAGCTCAAGGATCAGACCCCGGTTCTCTTCGGCGACCAGCAGCTCGGCCGCGTACCGGCCAAGCGCCTCCTCGGCGCTCCAGCCGAAGAGATCCTGAGCCTGCGGGCTCCACAGGGCGACCCGCCCATCCGCGTCCAACACCGCTGCGGCCACACCCAGCAGGTCCAGCAGGCCACCGGGCGCGGACGCGGCAGCCCGCACCGTGCCCGCCAGGGGCCGGCCCGCATCGGAGGCGCACATTCCCGGCCTTCCTTCCGCCCGCCACCGATACTGGCGGCCTCGTCCGATCCAGCCCCGTCGTTCGACCTCGCCTTCCGTCTCGGTGCCCTCCATCGTCTCTCCGCGAAGGGCCGCCGGACAGCTCAGGCACCCTCGCCCGCCGGCAGGTGCACGATTTCCCGCATCAATGACGCGCGTGACCATCGACCGTGAACCGGGCTGGACGGCGGTCGTCCCGCGCTCGGGCGAGCGTGTTCTCGTGCGCTGAGGACTCAACCGCTCTCGACGACCGCGACGGCGCCCAGCCCACGCACGACCGGCTCCCCGCCCGGCCACGGCGCCGAGGGGCCCTCGTGATCGAAGGTGATCGCGGCCGTCCGGCCGAAGCCGGCCCGGACACCGGCCGCCGTGCCCAGTGGCGTGCCGGCCAGCAGAACCGAGCGCGCCGGTGCGGTCTGCAGCAGTCTCAGCGCCAGCTCGTACAGGCCCGGGTCGGGCGGTCCGGCGAGCCCGTAGTGCCCCGCGTCCCCGGCGTCCACACAGACATCCACCAGGTCGGCCAGCCCGGCACGGTCGAGCATGAGCGCTCCGCGCCGGCTGGTGGAGACCGCCGCCGTCCGGATCCCGGCGGTGCGCAGGGCGAGCAGCAAGGAGGCCCCACCTTTGCGCGGCAGTACGCGCTCCGGCCGACCGACCGCTCGGACGCCCCCGACCCGCGCGAGCCTATGGCGCTTCTGTTCCGGGATCTGCGCACGTCACCGGCGGGTCTGCCGGAGCGCGAGGCGGTCCGGCGCCAGGCCGTGTACGGTCCCAACACCCTCGCCCGGCGCGGCGGGCGTCGCCGGCCTCGCGAGCTCGCGCAGCAGTTCACGCACCCGCGGCTTCGGTCAGGTCCGCGTCGGCGGGGACGATGTCTCCTTCGGCGAGCAGCAGAACGTCCCCCGGCACCACGGCGGCGGCCGCCACCTCGCGCTCCCGGCCGTCACGCAGTACCCGGGCCGCAGGGGCGGAGAGCGTCGAGAGGGCTGCCACCGCGTTGTCCGCGCGGACCTCCTGGGCGACGCCCACGGCGGTGTTCACACGACGACGAGGCCGATCACGATCGCATCGGCGTGGTCGCCGGTCGCCACGGTCAGCACCACGACGGCGAGCAGCACCAGGATCAGGGGGTCGCGCAGCTGTGCGGCGACTCTGGGCCACAGCGGCGGGCTCGGCGCCGCCCCGACCGTGTTCGGCCCGTGCTCCGTCAGGAGCCGGGCCGCCTGCTCCTCGGCCAGACCGGCCGGTCGGCTGACCGCCCGTATCACGTGGTGTCTCGGGCGACCGGCTCAAGGCCACCCTGGTCAAGCCGGAACGGCGGGTAGGAGTCGGTCATCAGGGCCGCGTATGCGGCCACCCGGAGCACCCAGCGGTTCAGACCGACGAGGAGATCGAAAATGCCCGGCGGGTAGCGCGTGGTGACGGCCAGCGCCGCCCCCGCGAACAGTGCCAGTAGGCCGATCAGCCCGCCACCACCCCACCGCTCGTGGAAACCGCCCACGAAAACACCGACCACCAGGTAGTGCGGCAACGCCAGGAGCCACCACTTCACGAGCACCAGACCGCGAGAGAGCTCCCCGGGGTAGGTGACGTCCAGCGTCGCCGGGTAGTCGGGCTCCGCACCAAGGCTGAACGGCGGATAGCGGTCGGTCCCGAGCCCGCCGTAGGCGTAGTAGGACACCCGCCACGACCAGCGCAGCACACCCAGATTGAAGCCGAAGATCCCGCGCGGGTAGCGGCCGGTGAACAGGATCGCGAAGAACGCGACCACGGTCAGCAGGACGAAGGCCACCCACAGGAAGCACAGGACGATCCAGTGCGGGATGACCAGGATCCACTTGACCAGCCAGAGCCAGCGCGAGATCGGAAGGTCCAGTCGGGCCTCCACCCGGACGGGCGAGGTATCGGTGACAGCCACGGCGATCTCCTCCGGAGCGGCACACCGGATGGCGGCCCTTCCCAGTCGGTGGCAGGGAGGCGGATCCGGTGCGGCATGTTCTCGGACACCCTCATGGTCTCTCCGGACGCACGGCCCGGCAGGGCGGTCGGCCCCGGGCGACTCGGCCGAGGCCCGAGCGGCGGAGTGCGTCACGTCGTGGTGGGGCGGAGAGTTGAAACAGCCGTGGGTGGTCCCTGCCGTCCAAGCCTGCGGCCGTCCGCCGGCCCGCTCGGGAAGCGAGGTACGCGATGGAGAGGGACGTCCCGGCGTCACGCCGGATCGTGGTCGGGGTGGACGGCTCGCCCTCCTCCCGACAGGCGTTGCGCTGGGCGGTCGGGCAGGCACGGCTGACCGGCGACGACGTGGAGGCGGTGCTCTGTTGGGTACTCCCGGCCATGTACGGGCGCGCCCCGGTGTCGGTGGATCGTGAGCTCGGCCATGCCGCCGAGAGAGTGCTGGCCCAAGCGGTCACCGAGGCGGTCGGCGACGATCGGCCGGTCGAGATCCGAGAGACGGCCGTACTCGGCAACGCCTCCGAGGTCCTGGTGGAGAGGTCGTACGGGGCCGATCTGCTCGTGGTGGGCAGCCGTGGCCACGGCGGCTTCGCCGGCGCCCTGCTCGGCTCCGTGGGCCAGCACTGCGCGCAGCACGCCTCGTGCCCCGTCGTGGTGGTCCGCGGCGATGATGGCTGACGACCGCGTACGGGGGACATACGGCGGGCGTTGTGGGGCCGGTGGGCCCAAGACGGCGGCTCGGCCTGCGAAGCATGATGGAAGCCGCAGCAAGGCCGGCCCCCGCCCGGACCGGGCAGGGGCATCCCGCCGCGGCCCGCGCCAGCCGCCGTAAGCGCGTACCGGTCCGACCGGCCCAAGGAGCTGTCAACGATGACCGAGCAACCCCTCACCCCGGAGCAGCTGCGGTTTCTTGCTGCTGCGGCCGGCGCTGCGCCGTCCCTGCACAACAGCCAGCCCTGGCGCTTCCGCCCCATGCCCGACGCGCTCGGCATGCGGGTGTACGCCGACTTGGACCGTGCCGTGCCGATCACCGACCCGGACGGTCGGGCCCTGCACATCTCGGTCGGCGCGGCCCTGTTCAACCTGCGTGTCGCCGGCCTCCGGCTCGGACGCGATCCGGAGGTTCGACTCATCCCCGACGAGGCGGAGCCGCTCCTGGTCGCGACAGTCCGCCTCGCCCGCCCGTCGTCGGCATCGCTTCCCTTCGGCAGGGACCTCTTCGAGGCCATCGGGCAGCGCCACTCCAGCCGTCAGCCGTTCGCCAACCGGGACGTCCCCGAGGTGCTACTCGGCGAGCTGATCGCGGCGGCCCTCGACGAAGGCGCGGTGCTGTCCCCGCTGGAGGAGGCGGGAGTACGGCGGGTGCTGGCCCTGACCCACGACGCCGAGCGGCGCACCGGAACCGACCTGGCACGGATGGCCGAGACCCGCGCGTGGCTGCGGCTGGAGAAGCCGGCGGCGGACGGCATCCCGGCGGCCGCGCTGGGCCCGCAGGACCACGACGCCCACGTGCCCATGCGGAGCTTCACCGACCGGACACCATCCACCACGGCGTCCCAGCGCTTCGAGGCACTGCCCCAGCTCGCCACGTTCACCACGCACGGTGACCGGCCCGCGGACTGGCTGCGCGCGGGCCAGGCGATGGAGCGGGTGTGGCTGCTGGCGACGGCCCACGGCGTGCGCATCTCGGTCCTGCACCAGGCCGTCGAGTGGCCCGACACCCGCTGGGGCCTGCGCGACCCGGGCGAAGGCCCCGGGCACGTCCAACTCGTCCTGCGACTCGGCTACGGCCCGCCCGGGCCCGCCACCCCGCGCCGCCCGGTCGACGAGATCCTCGACCTCACCGGCCACGCGGGCGCGGTCGGGTAGGGGAGTCGTGATGCTGACGCGCTGTACTGCCGGGGACGTGACGGCCCGCGCCTGGCGATGAGTGAGGACCGGCCCGCCCTCGGCGCCATCCGAACACAGGCATCGCGGCCAGCTCAGGTACCGGCCGAGGTGCGCTCGACGGTGAGGTCGAGGAAGTGGCCCACACCGTGGGTGCCGATCTTGTCCCAGCACTCGGGCTCGGTGAGGTGGAACAGCAGCGGGCGAGGCCCGGCCTCGGGTTCTCCGGGCGGGGTGTCGGCACGCCCGTCGACCAGCTCCGGGTAGGTGAGCCGCAGGGCGGCGGCGATCCGCAGGAAACCGCCATCAGGTGCTCCAGGTACCGAGGGGCCATGGCCGCGCGGTGGGCCAGCATCCGGTCGGTCAGGCCGAGCTGGTCGCGGCGCTCGGTGATCCGGCGCGCGACATCCGCAGGATCGGCGCGGCGAGTCGTCTCGATGTCGCGGTTCTGGTTCACGATGGCTCCTTGGTTCACCCGGTGCCCGTCGCACCGCCCGGGGCAACGACCTTGATCACGATCCGGTGCCGGGCCCGCATCAGCAGACCCTGCCCGGCCGTGCCGCAGTTGCTCGCAGCAGGTCCCGCAGCAGACCGAAGTCGACGGCCTGCGGCCTCCGGAAGCGCAGACACCCCTTGCCCATGTCCTGCTCGGCCAGCCGTTCGGTGAACGCCTCACGGACGTCACTGCGCATCAGATAGAAGGAGATGTACCGCTTCTGGTTGGCGAAGGCGATCTCGGCGACACCGTCCCGCTCGTACGCAGGCATACCGTGGGCCATGACCTCAGCGAATCCCGCCAGCTCCTGACGGCACAGTCGCCGCAGCTCAGCCAGTGCGTCCTGACGCTCATCGGACACCTCGGCCAGGTAGCCGTCCACATCCTTCGCTGCGCTTTGCACCATTCCAAGAGGCTATGTCGCGTTCCTGACCTTGAGCAAGGATTTCAAGCACTCCCTAGGTTTCGGGGTCGAGGACATCGGCGGCCGGCAGCCGGGGCGTGGCAGTTCCTTCCGGGCCGTAGCCGAGGCGGACGAGCATCTGCACGTACTCGGGCCGTAGGTGGGGCTCCCGGGCGGCCCAGCGCAGGTCCGGCCACTCCATCACCTGGTGGAACAGCGAGGCCCGCACCTGGTGGACGGTGGCCGCCAGCAGGACGTGTTGCAGGGCGAGCCCGGTGCGCAGCCAGTCCTCGGGGCGGTCGTGCTCGGTGGTGAGCACGACGATGCGCGGCTCGTGCTCGAACGTGGCGGGCGGCCGGTGCTCGGCCGGGCGGATGGCGGCGAAGTCCCGCATGGGGAGCCGGCCGTCCCGGTCCTGCGGGCCGAGGGCCCGCACCGGGATGCCGTAGGGCGGCGCGTCCCCGCTCCGGATCCAGTTGCGGCTCTCGGTCCGCTGGGCGGGGTCCGTGGTGTTGCGGCGTTCGGCCTCGGCGGTGAGTTCGAGCAGCCGGGCCGTCTCGTCCGCGCCGGGGAGGCGGAGGGTCGTCTCCTCCGCCCGGGCCGCTGTCACCAGCTGGTCGAGGACGTCCGCCGGGACGGGTACGCCGGTGAACGGGGTGCGGATGGAGTGGCGGCGCCAGATCGCGTCGTACAGGGCCTCCGTGCCGGGGAGCCGGACCGGGGACGTCCCGTCCAGCCGGACGGTGGCGAACAGATCGGGGTCGGCGGGATCGGGCAGCAGCCACAGCTCGGGCGCCCAGCCGAGGTGGCGCGCGGCAACCCGCAGGTTGAGCACCGCGGCACCGACGGAGAT
>NZ_JBVJCO010000041.1:7797-78824 GCF_055588525.1 Kitasatospora sp. NPDC041988 | reverse complement strand
CCGGCCCCCATTTGTTCCGTCGACCAACCCCACCCCTTTTCCTCTTTCCGATCGGGCCACACCGCCGGACAAGGAGGGGGGGGCGCCCCCGTTGGGCCCCCCCCCTTCCCCATCCCGCCAGCAAGCGGCCGGTCGTGGAACTCGGCGACCAAGCCCTTGTTCGCCAGCTCCGGAAGAACGCATAGACGCGGCCGCAGTTCGGGAACGGCAGCCGCCAGTGACGACCACGACGCCATTCCGAGCCAACTCCCTTATGAATAAGTCGATGACGAGCCGGACGATCTCCGTCTCACCCCGCACACACACCTGCCGGACAGTGTCCGCAGCGTGCTGCTCGATGCCGGCGGCCAGCTCGCGCAGGGCGCGCGGAGTGAACGCCCCCGCGACGATCCGGCGCCGCCGACATCCGTGCCGCCGGGAGAGCCGGGGGTTGACGCCGCTCGGCGGCGGGCGGAAGACTCCGTGGCGGGTGCGTCCGTGACAAGAGGAGACCGCGGAACCGTCGTGATCGAGGAATTGATACCCCCGCCCGCCGGTACCGCGCACGCGTTCACCGACCACGAGGCGGCCGTCGCCGCGCTGTACCCGCAGGAGGCCGCCGCCGTCGCGCTCGCCGTGCCGAAGCGGCGGCGGGAGTACGCCACCGTCCGGATGTGCGCGCGGCGGGCGCTGAACGGGGTGGGGGTGCCGGCGGCACCGCTGGTGGCGGGTCGGCGGGGGGCGCCGCAGTGGCCGGCGGGTGTCGTCGGCAGCATGACCCACTGTGCCGGGTACCGGGCCGCCGCCGTGGGCCGCTCCTCGGACTATCTGGGGCTGGGCATCGATGCCGAGCCCAACGAGCCGCTGCCGGACGACCTGCTGGAGTTCGTCTCGCTGCCCGCGGAACGCGCCCGGCTGCGCGAGTTGGCGGCCGCCGCGCCGGAAGTCTGCTGGGACCGGCTGCTGTTCAGTGCCAAGGAGGCGGTGTTCAAGACCTGGTACCCGCTGGCGGCGCGCGAACTCGACTTCTCGGAGGCGGAGTTGGGATTCGATCCGGACGCGGGTACGTTCTCGGCGCGACTGCTCGTCCCGGGGGTGAGCGCCGGGGGCAGGCACCTGGACGGGTTCGACGGCCGGTGGCTCTGCCGTGACGGCCTCGTCGTCACCGCGATCGCGCTGGAGCGGCCCGCCGGGCACTGACGGCTCCGGCCACTGACGGCTCCGGGCCACTGCCCGTCGGCAGCGGCCCGGAGGATCGGCCAGCAGGGTAGCCGGAGACCGGCCCGGGGATCAGCCCTGGGAACGGGCCGGGTCGGCGGGCAGGGTCCGCGGGTAGCGCCGGCCGTTGAGCATCTTGCCGATCCAGGTCGAGCGGACCAGGTAGTGGTAGCTCAGGAAGAGGATCGGCACCGCGACGGCCAGGATGAACGGGTACTTGAGCGCCCAGTGCACCGGCCAGTGCCGCACCACGATCTGAAGGCCCATCACCAGCGGCATGTGGATGATGTAGATCCAGTACGACGCGTCCGCGATGTAGCGCCGGACCGGGCTGAATCCCGCGAAGAAGTGCAGCGCGGCACCGACGAGCCCGAGCGTCCAGAGCCAGCCCGCCAGCCCGTAGCCCAGCGCGCAGAGCAGCTTGGTGGTGCCGGTGAGCGGCTCCAGTTCGAGGTGGCCGTCAACGGTGACCAGCGAGGACTGCGGGTCGAAGCCGCCGAGGGCGGCCGTGGCGATGGTCACGACGGCGGCGGCGACGACGTACGCGACCCAGCGGCGGCGCCACGACTGGAGGATGCCGGGGTTCTTCTGCAGGTACCAGCCGAACGAGAACGCGACCGCGTAGCCGACGGTGGTCGGCAGCTGCGGCACCAGGTCGGTGTTGGGCGTGGGGAGGCCCTCCCACAGGTGCCACTGGTCGAAGAAGTACAGGCACGCCGCGACGGGCAGCGCCAGCACGACGGGTTCGAGGCCGCGGGCGCAGACCCGGCCGACGGCCCGCTCCAGGGCGTTGCCGCCCTCCGACGCGGACGCGCCGCCCTTGCGGAACAGGCCGAGCAGCTTGTGCCCGACGAGCACCGCCACGTAGAGCCAGTACAGCACCCAGAGGAACCAGAGGTGCGCCAGCGGGATGGGCACGATCGCCCGGGTCGGGACCAGGCTGGTCACCGGGTCCTTGATCCCGAGCACCACGCCGATCAGGATCACGTTCATCGGCAGCACCAGCAGGGTGCCGAAGAGCAGCGGCAGCAGGATGCGCTTGCTGCGCTCCTTGAAGAAGCCGCGCGCCTTCAGCCGCCGGTACTGCATCCGGCCGAAGAAGCCGGCCAGCAGGAAGAAGACCGGCATCCGGAACAGGTGGATGACGAAGTAGGCGAAGGCGAGCGGCGAACTCGGGGAGTTGTCGACGATCGGCCAGCCGGTGTACGTGAACCCGGGGATGAAGGCGAGCGTCGCGTGCAGCAGCACACCGAGCAGCAGCGCGAAGCCGCGGAGCGCGTCCAGGCCGTGGTACCGCTCGGAGGGCGCTTTCGGAGGAGCCGCGGCCTGCTCGGGGATGACCACCGACGGGCTACTACTCTTTTGTTTCATGATTTCCTCGCGGAAGAATCGGTCGCGTCGGACAGTGGAAAGGCGGTACGTGCCGAACAGATCCCGGCGTTACTTTTCCGGCGCGGCCGATGCGGCGCTCTCCTCGCGGCGCGGGCCGCCGGAGGCGGTGCTCCGCCCGAGGTCCTTGAAGTTCTTCGTCGCGATGTTGAGGCAGAACGAAGGCGAAATGCGGAAGAGCCACCAGAACAGCTTCCAGAATCCGGGGACGATGATGACGCCCTGGTTCTTGGCGACCGCGTCGAGCGCCTTCTTGGCGAACTCCTCGGGGGAGATGGGCTTCTTCTCCTCCCACATCTCCTTGGTCTGCTCGCCGGTCACGCCCTCGACCTCGCGGCCGTAGGCGCCGCCCTCGATGAACGGGGTCCGGATGACGCCCGGGCAGAGCACGCTGACCCGCACACCGAGCTGCGCGGCCTCGGCGCGCAGGTTGTGCGAGAGGCCGACGACGGCGTGCTTGGTGGTCACGTAGGACGTGGTGCCGGGGCTCGGGACCAGGCCCGCCATGGAGGCGGTGTTCACGATGTGGCCGAAGCCCTGGTCGATCATCACGTTGTACGCGGCCTGGACACCGTTGACGGTGCCGCCGAGGTTGACGTCGATGACGCGACGCCAGTCCTCGATCCGGTAGTGCCGGGCGCCCGCGCCCATGCCGTGGCTGATGCCGGCGTTGTTGAACAGGTAGTCCAGGCGCCCGGTCCGCGCAACCGTGTCCTTGACCAGCTGGGCGAACTCGGCGTGGTCGGTCACGTCCAGCCGGGCCGCGGTGGCCTTCCCGCCGGCGGCCCTGATCCCGGCGGCCGTCTCCTCGGCCTGCTCCAGCTGGAGGTCGGCAAGGACCACCTCGCAGCCGCGGGCCGCGAGGTCCTCCGCCAGTGCGCGGCCGATGCCCGACGCGCCGCCCGTGATGATCGCGGTGGCGTCCTTGTAGATTCTGATTGCGCTGCTCTGCGCTGCCATGACCGGGTTTCCCTCCAGGACTCCGATGATCGGCCTCGGTCCGAGGCCGTCAGCCTCTTGTCGAGGCCGTCTGCTCCTGAAAATCGCTCATCGATTTCAGGTTGTTTCCGAAACGGTTGATGGTGCTGGTCTGAACAGAGCCGCTGCCCGGCGGAAGGAGGTACTTCACAAAGGTCGCGAGCGTGGCGCTGGGGCCGAGGTCGATGAAGGTCGCATCGGTCTCGGCGGTCATTTTCCGGATGGTCCGCGAGAACTCCACCGGATTTCTCATGGCGGCCCAGATCCCGTCGGCCGTCACGGCGTCGACCGGGCCGGCCGCCGTGGAGGAGACGATCGGGATCTGCGGCGGCGCGAAGTCCAGGCCGCCGAGGAGGCTGCGGACCTCCGCCTCGACGGGGTCGATGAGCTCCGTGTGCACGCCCCAGTTCACGGGCAGCCGCTCGCAGAGCACGCCCTCGCGTTTGAGGGCGGCCTGGAGTCCGTCGATCTGCGCGGCGTGCCCGCTGACGACGAAGTTGCCGTCGAAGTTGCGGCCCGTCACCCAGCTGCCGGCGAACAGGGCGGCGTGGGTGTGCAGGAGTTCGGGCGGGCCGACGATCGCCAGCATGCCGGCGCGCGGGGTCCGCTCGGCGAGCAGGTGTGCGAAGTCCACCGCGAAGGAGATGCCGAGCTCCAGCGGGAAGACCTCCGCGACCACGGCTGCGGTGATCTCCCCGAGGCTGTAGCCGAGCAGGTGGTCCGCCCGGTAGCCGAGCTCCTGGACGACTCGCGTGAGGCTGTACTCGACGCAGAGCAGCGCGGCGTTGGAGTCCGCGAGCGAGTCGAAGGGGTCGCTCTTCTGCCGGCCCGGGTCGAAGACGGTGTCCAGCAGCGACTTGCCGAGGATCGGCGAGGCGATCTCGTCGCAGTGGTCCAGCCAGAGCCGGTAGCGCGGGTGCTGCTCGTACAGTTCGCGGGTCATGTGGAAGTACTGGGAGCCCTGGCCCGAGTACATGAACACAGTGGGTTTGGTCATCGCCGGTGCTTCCAAGGGGTGTCGGTCGTGGGCGGGGCTGCGGCGTTCCGGTGCGCCGCGGCGATCAGCATTTCTGCAGGCAGATCGCCGAACTGATCCCGCCGAAGCCCATGCTGAGGCTGACGGCCGTCTCGAACGACCAGGGTTCCGCCTGCTCGCGCACCCAGTGGAACGACGGGTCCACCGGGTCGGCCAGGTTGCGGGTGGGGTGCAGCTTCTGCTCGCGCATCTGCAGGAGCGTGGCGACGACCTCCACGGCGCCGGCCGCGCTCAGCCCGTGCCCGGTGATCGACTTGGTGGCGTTGATCCGTGCCCCGGTGAGGCCGCACTCGCGCAGCGCCCGCAGCTCGGTGTCGTCCCCGGTGGGCGATCCGGTGCCGTGCGGGTTGACGTAGTCGACCGCGGACGCTGGGAGGCCGGCCTCCGCCAACGCCGCCCGGACGACGCCGACTTCGCCGTCGAACGAGGGGTTGGGGTTGCGGTTGCCGTCCATCGCGGTGGCGCCGCCGAGGAACCGCGCGTACGGCGCGGGGTGCCGGCGGGCACCCTCCCGCTCGATCACGACCGCCCCGCAGGCCTCGCCGAAGACGAAGCCGTCCCGGCCCCGGTCGAACGGGCGGCAGGCGGCGGCCGGGTCGTCGGCCCAGCGGCTCGACCCCATGGCGCCCATCGCCCGGAACGCCAGGCACTCCCAGTACGAGAGGTCCATGAGCGCGCCCATGGCGATGCAGACGTCGACCTGGCCCGACTGCACGGCCCGGACCGCCTGGAGGACGGCGAGCAGGCCGCTGGCCGAGGCCCCGCCCAGCGTCTGGGCGAAGCCCCGGATCGGGTAGGCCTCGGTGCAGAACCCGCACAGGTCGGTGTCCATGAAGGCCATGCCGTACGTGGGGCGCAGGAACTCGGGGCGGTCCGCGTGGCGGGCGTGCAGCTGCGTCAGCTCCCGCTGCTGGACGTTGGAGCCCCCGATCACCAGGCCGATGCGGCTCGGGTCGGCGTCGTCCAGCCCCGCCTCCTGCCAGGCCTCGTCCAGGGTGGCGAGGGCCACCTGCGAGGAGAGCGAGGCCGTCCGCAGCACCCGCGCCGGGATGGCCGCGGGCGTGGTCAGCGTGGCGATCTCGGCGCCCAGGAAGGCCGGTCCGGCGCCGTCCCGGCCTTCCTGGGCAGGCGGCACCTGCCGGCCGGGACGGCGCATCGCGGCGAACGCGTGGCGGCCGCCGAGGAGTGCGGCGACAAAGTCGTCCTTGCCCTGGCCCACCGCACTGGTGACGCCGAGGCCGGTGACGACGATATCGCGCGTGTCAGGAGTTCGACTTGCCATGGATGAGCCCCGCCAGGTCACCGATGTTCTTCGCGTTGGCGAGCTCCGACAGCGGGATGCTGACCTCCAGCGATTCGAGCGTCATCATGATGATCTCGGCCCGGTCGATGGAGTTGGCGCCGAGGTCCTTCAGCGAGTCCGCCGGGTCGAAGGTGTGCTCCTCCAGCTCCGGGATGACCTCGCGGGTGTGCTCGACGATCAGGTTGAAGACGTCCTGGTTCGACATGGTTGTCGGCTCTCCTAGTACTGGGAGGTGATGAGGTCGCGGACCTCGGGCTGGTGGAAGGTCTTGTCGTGCATGGCCACCTCGCGCTCGATGTAGCGCGGAAGCTCCGCGCGCAGCTCGGCCACCAGGTGGTCCTTGAGCGTGATCAGCGAGAGCCTCGGCTTCTCGGCCAGTGTCTGCGCCAACTCGACGGCGTAGGGCAGCACTTCGGCGCGCGGGAGGACGGGGAAGGGAATCCCCCGCTCCTTGAGGTCGCGGCCGTAGTAGGTCTTCGCGGAGAGCAGCATCTCCTCGCCGAGGCTGAAGCCGAGCTTCTTGGGGAGGATCAGCGTCGCCCCCATGCCCGGCGTGAAGCCGTACCGCATGAAGTTGGTGGTGTAGATGCTCTCCTGACTGAGGATCACGAAGTCGGAGAAGAGCCCCATCGCGAAGCCTCCGCCGATGCCGTGGCCCTGCATCGCGGAGATGACGGGTACGGGGCAGTCCAGCGCCAGGCCGTAGATGTCGGAATCGGTGAAGCTGATCTGCCGGTCCTGGATCTGCAGCAGGCTCTCCTTCCGGCCGCCGCTGGCGAAGTAGGTGCCGTAGCCGGTGAGGATGACCGCCTTGCACTGCTCGTCGGCCCGGACCTTCGCGAAGGCGTCGCTCAGGCCGATGATGAGCTGGTCGGAGAAGGTGTTCTTGTGCTCCTTGTCCTGCATGGTGATCTGGACCACGGAGGGTCCGAGCTGGGTGTAGTCGACGGCTGCGCCCGGCATGCCTACTCCCCTTCCCAGGGAAACTTCCCTGTGTTCACGTAGCGCGCGATCTTCTGCAGGTTCTCCTGGTCGGAGAACACCTCCCGGTTGGCCTCGACGGCCTTCTCCCGGGAGGGGAGCAGGATGTCGTCGAGGTTGCGCAGGTACTTCTTGTAGCGGGTGACGCCGGTCTTGGGCAGGTAGCGCAGCCGCAGGATGTGCTTGCGCAGCAGGTTGCCGCTGTTCTCCTCGCTGGCGTCCACCAGCTGCCAGTCCACCGCCTGCCGGGCGGTGAACGGCTGGGTGGTCAGCGTGATGTAGTTGGCCTTGGCCGGGCCGACCTTCCTGATCAGGAAGGGCAGGACGCAGGCCGGCATCAGCCCGAAGAGCAGCTCCGAGAGGCTGAACACGGACCTGTCCTCGCACACGACGATGTCGCAGGCGGCCACGAAGCCCAGGCCGCCGGCGTTGACCTTGCCGCGGACGTGCGCGATGGAGACGAACGAGCCGAGGGCCAGCGAGAGCCAGAGGTCGTAGAGGGCCTCGGCGTGCGACTTCTCGTGGCCGCCGGCCTCCTGGGAGCCCAGCTCCCGGAAGTCGGCGCCCCAGCAGAACACCTCGGGCAGGCCTTCCAGGACGAGGACCTTGGCGTGCTCCTCGCAGTGGCGCACCACGGCGGTGCACTCCTCGACCAGCCGGCGGTTGATCGCGTTGTCGGCGTCGGGCCGGTGGAGCTGGAGGAAGCAGATCTCGTCCTGGAACCTGACCTTGACGGTCTCGAACTCCGCGGTGTTCAGGAGAGCCACTCGTACTCCCGGTGGAACTCGTTGATCCGCTTGAGGAAGAGGAGTTCCTTGCCGAGCGTCTTCCGGGCCTCGGGCACGATGTCGGTGTCGAGGACGGCGTTGCGGGTCCCGAACTTCACGGCGTGGTTGGTCCGGAGCAGCATGTCGTACTCGGGCATGCTCAGCTCGTAGCGCTTGTCCAGGTGCTTCTCGATGTCGAAGCGGCGCACGTGGTCCTGGCTCTCCTGGCGGACGACGCCGCTGAAGAACTCCGAGCAGCAGCCGGAGCCGTAGGAGAAGACGCCGACGCGCTGGGGGCTGGAGAGGTCCGCGTTGTCGATGGTGCTGGCGAGCGAGAGCATCGTGGTCGCACCCATCACGTTGCCGACGCGCTGGCAGTACGTCAGGCCCGGGTGCATCCGGCGCTGGAAGTCCTCCTCGATCGCCGCCGGGCGCGCCTTGACGAACTTGCGCATCAGGTTGCGGTGCGCGCCCTTGATCATCCCGCCGAAGGGGGTGTGGAACGCCAGGTAGCCGAAGCTGTTCACGAAGTCGACGTCGCCGACGCGCCGCTGGTACTCCAGGAAGGCGTTCTCGCAGCAGTCGAGGTAGGACAGGAGCGACAGCTCCGCGTTGCCCGCCTCGCTGTCGGCGAGCGGACGGCAGGTGTCCATCACCTCGTGGCCGTAGTAGCCGCTGGCGCCGACGTCGATCTGGAAGACGTTCGGGATGTCGCTGATGAGCATCGCCACGGCGCCGGCGCCGCCGCTCGGCTCGGCGAAGGACCAGTCCTCGGACAGCGCGTCGCCGCCCTCGGCCACCATGAAGCGCGTGATGTCGGTGGCGATGACCAGGGCCTTCGCGCCCGGGGAGGTCTGCGCGAGGATGAAGTTGGCCGCCATCTGCAGGGCCGCCACGCCCGAGTAGCAGGCGTTCTTGATCTCGAAGAGGCGACAGTTGCGGTTGAGCCCGAGCAGGCTGTGGAAGTACGTGCTCATGGACTTGCCGAAGTCGAAGGCCGACTCGGTCGCGGTGATGACGAGTTCGATGCGGTCCCGCTCCTCGGGGGACATCGCGTCGATGATGGGCTTGGCCGCGTTGACACCGAACGTCACCGGGTCCTCGTACGGCAGCGCGACGGTCTTCTCCTTCATGAGGAGGTTGTCGAACCTCGCGGTGTCGAGTCCGCGGTGGATCGCCAGCTTCTCCACGTTGACCTGGCAGGTGCCGGCGAAGACGTTCATCGCTTCGATTCCGACGGTCGTCATCTTTTCTCTCCCTGGGGCTTGCTGGTCGGCTCGGGCCGGTTCGCTGCGCTAGTGGATGGGCTCGATTTCGGTGAGATCGAAGTAGCCCCGGTAGCCGTTCATGTAGACGGCCGGCCGGTGACCGAAGAGGACGGTCGCCTCGGTCGCGGTCCGGAGGTCTCCGTAGTCGCCGGTGGTGGACTTCACGATCGTCCCGACCGGGTGCGCCTCGTTCCACCGCCGGACCAGTTCCGCCGCCGTCGGGCGCGGCTTCCTCGCCGCCGGGACCGGCTCGGCGGCGGGCGCCGGGTGCCTGGCCGGGTTCGGGATCTCGCGGCGGATCTTCTTCACCAGCTTGGTGAGGACGTCGCCGTGCCCGATCTCCTCGAACTCCATTCCCTCGTAACCGAGGAGGTGTTCCACGGTGTCGGTCCACCGCACCGAGCTGACGATCTGCTTCGCCAGGTTCTCCTTGACGAGGTCGTTCTCGTACGGCCTTCCGGTGACGTTCGAGATGACCGGAATCCGGAGCTCGGAGAAGGGGATGCCGGCGAGGAATTCCGCGAACTCGGCCCGGGCCGGCTCCATGTAGCGGGAGTGGAAGGCGCCGCTGGTGTTCAGCGCGACAAAGAGGTGATTGCCCGTCTGGAAGTGCGGCTGCGCGGCCTTGATGTCCTCGACCAGGCCCGAAATCACGATCTGGGAAGGCGTGTTGTAGTTCGCCAGGTCGACGGAGTTGAGGCCGTTCTGCTCCAGGACGGTTCTGATCTCCTTCTCCGAGGCGTTCAGGACGGCCGCCATGCCGCCGCCCGTGGCCTGGGCCATCAGCTCGCCGCGCTTCTTCACCAGCCGCAGGCCGGTCTCGAAGTCGAAGCACTCGGCGGCCAGCAGGGCGTTGAACTCGCCGAGGCTGTGACCGGCCACGAAGTCCGGGACCAGGCCGGTCTCCCGGAGCTTGCGGTAGTAGGAGAGGGCGTTGACCACGTAGAGCGCGGGCTGGGTGTACTCGGTCTGCTTGAGCAGGCCTTCGGGGTCCTCCAGGCAGAGGGCCTTGACCGAGTAGCCCAGGATCGAGTCGGCGGCCCGGGTGAGGTCCTCGAACTCGTCGAACAGCGCGCCGCCCATTCCCTTCCGCTGCGATCCCTGGCCGGGGAAGACGTACGTCCGCATGGAGAACCCTTTCTCGTCTTTCGGTGTGTTGGCGATGCTTGCTCGACCGCTCGACTGCTCGTGCTGCGATGAATGTGGTGCGGCCGGGGCGCCGAGCGCAGCTGCCCCCTTACCGGCCCGTCCCGGAAATGCCCGCGGCTCTGCGTGGCTCTCGCCGGCCGGCACCTCGTCCCGCCCCGCTCGACCTCGTACCACCGGTCGGCGGTTGACGTGACATCAGCCTTTGTGGCCCCCCCTTGGTCACCGACCGTGACGGATAATCAGATCATAGTGCCTGGCTGCACGGGGTGACCAGTGTGACAATCCCCATCGACCGTCGCGCGGGTGCCGCCGCGTCCACCGCCCCGGCTCTCAGGCCAGGGCGCGCAGACGCTCCGTCAGAATCACGGCGGCTTCCCGCATGAGCTCGGCCGCCATCCGGTCCACGTGCCGGTTGCGCCAACTCTCCTGCGGCGTCCCCTTCGCCCACTGGTTGAAGGAGCCCAGCGACGGGCCGGTGTGCACCTGGACGTTGGCCGGGTCGAGCTCCGGGTCCGAGAAGGACAGCCGGCTGGTGTAGCCGTAGTACCAGCGGAAGATCAGCGCCATCTTCCGCTTCGGGCTGCGCTCGGCGCGCCCGATCTCCGCCACCCGGCCCGTCCGCTCCAGATGCTCCCTGGTCTCCCGCCAGACCTCGTCCACGCTCCGCTTGAAGTACGTGTCCTGGATCTGCCGCCGGGTGCCCTCCGGAATCGCGTCCCAGGAGTCGTAGGCCTTGTAGAGCGCGAAGAGCTTGTTGGCCCGGGCGGGAAAGAGCACGCCCTTCCTCAACACCTGGACCAGCGCGCCGATCTCGAACATGTCACCGGCCGGACAGTAGTCGGTGTCCTGGACGTCGATTCCCTGCAACCGGTCCTTCACCGCGTCGGTGATCCCGGCCTCCACCGTGCACTGGTTGATCGAACCGGTCATCACGAAGTCCGCACCCATCGTGAAGGCCGCGGCGACCGCCTGCGGGGTGCCGATCCCGCCCGCCGCCCCGAGACGGATCGCCTCGGCGTAGCCGTACTCCCGCGTCAGGTCGCGGCGCAGGCCCTGCATCGACGGCAGCAGCACGGTCGGCACGCCACGGTCGGTGTGGCCGCCCGAGTCCGCCTCGATGCAGAGGTCCTGGGCCACCGGGATGCCCCGGGCCAGCTCGGCCTGCCCGGCGGTGACCCGGCCCTCGGCCAGCAGCTGCGCGACGATCTCCGCGGGCGCGGGCCGCATGAACTCCCGGGCCACCTCCGGCCGGGAGACCTTCGCCAGGATCCGGTTGCCGCGCACGACGGTGCCGTCGGGCGCCCGGCGCAGCCCGCGCAGGTGGTACAGGACCAGGGCCGGCGTCATCTTGACGAAGGCCGAGGCCTCGACGAAGCGCACGTCCTCGCCGAGCAGCAGCTCGACGTTGGCCGTCTCGCGCGCCGGGTCCTGCAGGTTGCAGAGCAGGTTGACGCCGAACGGCCGGCCGGGCGCCAGCTCCCGGCGGATGTGGGCGATGTCGCCCCGCACCCGGTCGGGGCTCAGGCCCGCCGCACCGAGGAATCCCATGAAGCCGCCGCGCCCCATGGCGACCACCAGCTCCTTCGAGGCGATGCCCCGGTACATCGACCCCGACAGATAGGCGTAGTCCACGCCGAAGTCCCTGCGGAAGGACTCGCTCCCGAGTCTCCGCGCCATCCTGTCCATGCAGCCCCCTGCTCGACGGCCGGGAGCCGGCCGCCCCCCGCTTCCGGGAGGCGGCCGCCCCGCCCACTGTTCCTGTCCTTCCTACGGGCACCGCGCCCTGGTCACTTCTTGCCGCGCGCCCCCCGCCTGCGCCGGCCGACCCACGTCTTCGCGGCCGCGATCCGCTTCTCCTCCCGGCTGCCGGAGTAGAACAGCTCGCAGAAGGAACGGATGGCAGAGAGCGACTTCGGGTCGCTGAGGATCACGAAGTGGTTCGAGGAGTCCACGTCGGTCTGGTGGAAGTTCGGCAGCTGCTTCTGCCACTCGTCCCAGTAGTTCACCTGGTCCAGCGCCGTGCCGTCCTCCTGGGTGGAGAAGACGGCTTCGAGCTCCCCGTAGAAGAGGCCGCTCTTGTTGCGGAAGTAGAAGCAGGTGACGGACTCCGGCCGGGCGAGCGGCCGGACGTCGTACTCCAGGACCCCGTAGGCCTCCTGGACCCGGACGTTCTGCTCCACGAGTGCGCGCAGCGCCTGCGCGGAGCCGCCCAGGCCGCGCTCCTGCGCGACGGCGATCAGCCCGTCCAGCAGCTCGTCGTCGCCCTGGCTCCAGTCCACCTCGGCGGCGGCGATGAACGCCTCCGCGAACCGCTCCGGCGAGGGCCGGACGGCCGCGAACAGCAGGGCGTTGACCTGCTGGAGCACCATGTCCTTGCGTGACATGGTCATCTCCTTGACCCTGTCACCGTACATCGCGTCGACCATGACGACGGTCTCCACCGTCTCGCCCTGCTCCTGCAGTTGACGGGTGACCTCGTACGCCAGCAGGCCGCCGAGCGAGTAGCCGCCCAGATCGTACGGCCCCTCGGGCTGGACGGTGCGGATGATGTGCGCGTAGTGGGCGGCCATCGCCGTGATGCCGTTCAGCGGAGCGGCGTCGGACATCCAGCCGCGTGCCTGGATGCCGTAGAAGGGCCGCCCGAAGCTGTCGGCGATCGCGCCGTAGACCTCAAGACCGCCGAGCCCGCCGTGGAACCAGAAGACCGGCCGGCCCTCGGTGCCCGCGTTGAGGCGGATCACCTCGGGGAACCGCGCCTGGGCCGGCCCGCCCGCGACGGCCGTGGTGACGGGCGGGGTGGCGGAGCCGAAGCGGCGCACCAGGTCCCGGGTGGACCGGCAGTCGGCGAGGGCCTGGAGGTCGGCCGCGGGGTCGACCTCCGTCTGGACGCCCTTCACCAGCTGCATCGCCAGGATCGAGCTGAACCCGAGGTCCTGGAGCGGGGCGTCCAGGTCGAGCGCGTCCACCGGAACGCCCAGCAGGTCGGCGACGAGGGCCGCGATCCGCTCCGCGGCACCGGTCTGCGCCGGGGCGGCCTCGCTGCTCCCGGGCAGGGCCGCCGGGGCCACGGGGGCCGGCGGCTGCCCCTGGGGCACCCAGTGCCGCTTCCGGTCGAACGGGTAGGTCGGCAGCGTCCGCAGCATCCGCGGTGCCCGGCCCTCGCGCGGGACGGCGTCCCAGGGCACGCTCCCGCCCCGGGCCCAGAACAGGGCCACGTTCTCGGGCCGGTTCTCCGCGAGCAGCTCGCGGACCACCGCGTCCCCGACCCGCCCGCTCAGCAGGGCGCCGAGGTCCGAGTCGTCACGCCGGGCGTCGCCGGTGAAGAGCGGCACCGGGGCCTGCCCGGCGGTGCCGTCCAGGTAGTGGCCGAGGCCCGCGAGGAGCTCGCGGGTGCTGCCCGCCACCAGGGCCAGGCGGGAGTCCATGGCCTCGCGCCCGCTCTGCAGCGTGTGGGCGAGGTCCGCGAGGGAGAGCTCCGGCTGCGTGGTCACGAACTCCAGCAGGCGCCCGGCGACGGCCTTCAGCCGGTCCTCGTTGCGCGCGGAGAGGACCACGACCTGCGGTGTCCCGTCGTCCCCGTACTCCTCGGCAGCGCGCTGCCCGGGGATGTACTCCTCGACGACCAGGTGGGCGTTGGACCCTCCGGCGCCGACGGCGCTGATGGTCGCGCGCCTCGGGTACTCGCGCTCCTGCCCGTCGACGTCCACCACCGGCCGGTGCCAGGGCTGTGCCTCCTGCGGGAGGTAGAACGCCGTCCCGTCCAGGGCCACCCCGGGGTTGAGCCCGCCCTGCCCGTCGAGCCCGCCCTGCCCGACGAACGGGACGAGCCGGCGGTGCTTGAGTTGGAGGGCGACCTTGCTGAGCTGGGCGATGCCCGAGGCCGCCTCGGCGTTGCCGAAGGTGGACTTGACCGTGCCCAGGGCGCAGAACCCCTCGTCCCGCGTGTGCTTGCCGAACACCTTGCGCAGCGCCGCGAACTCGATGGCGTCACCCAGCTGGGAGCCGTTCGCCGACGCCTCGACGTAGCCGACCGTGCGCGGGTGGATGCCGGCCCGCTTGAGGTTCTCCTCGATCAGCTCCGCCTGCCGGTCGGGGCTGGGCACCATCGGGCCGTTGGTCCGGCCCTTGTGGTTGGTGGCGCTGGACCGGATGACGGCGAGGATCTCGTCCCCGTCGGCGACGGCCCGGGAGAGCGGCTTCAGCAGGACGGCGCCGACGCCCTCGGCGGGCAGGAAGCCGTCCCCGTCGAGGAAGGCCCGGCTGTCCGGGCTGCTGCCGGTGAGGCCGGTCAGGCTCAGCCCGAGGAACTTCTTCGGGTGCAGGGTGAGGTTGACGCCGCCGGCGATCATCATCTCGCAGTTGCCCCGGCGCAGTTCCTCGCAGGCCATGTGGATGGCGACCAGCGAGGAGGAGCACGTCGTGTCGACCGCGAGGCTCGGCCCCTGGAGGTCGAAGAAGTGCGACACCCGGTTGGCGATGGCGCTGTAGGACATCACCGAGGTGATCGACTCGTGGACGAGGTCGGAGGAGAGCAGCTGGTACTGCTGGTACATCGCGCCGACGTAGACCCCGACCCGGCTCCCGTACGCGGTGCGCAGGCGGTCCCGGGTGTAGCCGGAGCCCTCCAGGAGGTTCCAGACGCACTCCAGGAAGAGGCGCGTCTGCGGGTCCGTGATCGCCGCCTCGCGGGGCGAGACGTTGAAGAACAGCGAGTCGAAGTCGGCGACGCCGTCGATGAACCCGCCCCACTTGGTGGGGGTCCGGCCGGGCCGGTTCTGCTCCGGGTCGTAGTAGAGGCTGTGGTCCCAGCGGTCCTCGGGGACCTCGGTGACGCAGTCGCGGCCGGCGAGCAGGTTCTCCCAGAGCTCGTCGAGGTCCTTCGCGCCGGGGTAGCGGCCGGCGAGGCCGACGACCGCGACGGCGTCCTCCTGCGGCTCGGACCGCCGCTGCGGCGCGGCCGCTACGGGATCGCGCAGCACCGGCGCCGTGGGCGCCACAGGTGCGGCCGCCATGGGCGCGGCGGGCACGACGGGCGCGGCGGGCACAACAGGCGTGACGGGCGCGGCGGGCTCCGACGACGAGGGGCGGAGGCCCAGCACCGACTCCAGCGCGCCCGCGTGAGCGCCGAGGAAGTAGCCGCTCAGGTCGTCGATGGTCTGGTGCTCGAAGAAGAGCGTCTTCGACAGCGAGCCGAAGTCGGCCTCCAGCCGGTTGGTGACGGCGAGCGCCAGCACCGAGTCGATGCCGAAGCGCTCGAACGGGGCGCCCGGGTCGATCCGGTGCGCCGGTACCCGGATCACCTCGGCGAGCGTGTTCCTGAGGTACGTGACCAGTTCGGCGCGCACGGCCTTCCGGCCGGCGCCGGCGGCGGGCCGGGCGGCCGGCTGTACGGCAGCCGGCTGTACGGCGGCCGGCTCGGGCCGCGAGGCCCGGTGCAGCACGGTCTCCCGGATCTTCCCGGCGTCGCCGGCGATCACCAGGACCTGCGTCCGCGGCGCGTCGAGCGCGGCGTACAGCGCCGCGAGCCCGGTGGCGGTCGGCATGGGCACCATGCCCAGCCGCTCGCGCATCACCGTCTCGGTGGCGCCGTCGACGCGCATCCCGCCCTCGGCCCACAGCGGCCAGTCGACGGAGACGGAGGCCCCGGAGCGCTGCCCGCGGGCCACCAGCTCCTGGCGGTGGTGCGTGTAGGCGTCCTGGAAGGCGTTGGCGGCGGCGTAGTCGGCCTGCCCGGCGTTGCCGAACACCCCGGCCGCGCCGGCGCAGACGACCAGGAAGTCCAGCGGGACGTCCTTGCTGGCCTCGTCCAGGTTGACCAGGCCCGCGACCTTCGGCGCGAGGACCTCGCGGCACTCCTCGGCGGTCTTGCGCCGCAGCAGGCCGTCCCGCAGGACGCCGGCGCTGTGGATGATGCCGTGCAGCGCGCCGTGCTCCCGCAGGATCCCGTCGACCAGCTCCCGCACCTCGGTCGCCCGGGCGACGTCCACCCGCTCGTAGCGGACGTCGGCCCCCTGCGCGCGCCACCCGTCCAGGACGGCCTGCTGCGCGGGGCGCAGCGGCGAACGGCCCGCCAGTACGAGGGTGATGTCGCGCACCCCGGTGGCCATGTCCTGGGCGAACAGGGTGGCGACGCCGCCGAGCCCGCCGGTGACGAGGTAGACCCCGCCGGTCCGCCAGGGCACCCGGGTCTCGGGGCGGTCGTCGCCCTCGGCCCAGGTCAGCGCCTCGGTGCGGCCGCCGCGGAAGCGCAGGCAGGCCTCGCCGGGGTGGCGGCGCCCGGCGGCGAGCCGGGAGACCAGCTGCCCGGCGGGCTCGGCCGGGTCGACCAGGACGGCCTGGGCCAGCAGCCGCGGGTCCTCCGCCTGGGCCGACTTCAGGAGGCCGAGCAGGCCCTGAACGGTCGCCAGGCCCTCCCGGTCGGGGACGACGAGCTGCATCAGCACCCGCTCCTGCGCCCGGTCGTCCAGGAGGTCCCGGACGTGGGCGAGGGCCTGCTCGGTGTACTCGGTGAACCGCTCAGCGATCCCCGCCGCGGCGGACGTCAGCGGCAGCACCCGCACCGCCGGGTCCTGCCCGGCCAGCGCGTCGGCGAGGGCGGGCAGGTCGGGCAGCAGCACGACGTGCTGCCTCGGCTCGATGGCCGCGGCGCCCGGCGCGGGCTCCCGCCAGGTGGGCAGGAAGGCGACCGACGACACCTCGGCGGCCCCTGCCGCGGGCGTCTCGGCGGCCGCGCCGACCTCGCCGTCCAGGACGCGGTAGGACATGCCCCTGATCCGGGCGCGCACCCCGCCCTGCTCGTCGCAGAGGTCGATGTCGAGCTTGAAGACCCTGCCGCCCCGCTCGACGCCCGCGCTGTAGCGGATCCAGGCCCACATGGCGTCGGTGCAGGAGCCGAGGACCTCCAGCTCGTCCAGGGCGAACGGCAGCGAGGGCTTCATGCCGGACACGTCGAGGGTGTCCGCGTCGCCGGCCGCCAGCCCCATGCCGAGCGAGGCCTGGAGCGTCGCGTCGAGGAGGGCGGGGTGCAGCACGTAGTCGTCCCGGGTGGCGCGTACCGAGGCGGGCAGCGTGAGCTGCACCAGGACCTGGTCGTGGCCGATGTGCAGCCGCTCGATGCCGCGGTGCGCGTCGCCGTAGCTGAAGCCGATGGCCTCGTACGCCGGGTAGAGCCGGTCGGCGCCGACCTCGGTCCGGCCGCAGGCGGCGCGGATGCCCGGGAGGTCGAGCACGGCCGGGGCGATGTCCTTGAGGACCACCTGCCCCTGGCTGTGCACCACCGGGGCGGCGCCGGGGGTGTCGCCGGCGCCGGAGATCTCGTACTCGGCCTCGTCGTGGCCCCTGGGCACCAGTGCGGTGGTGAGGGTGACGGGCTTCGCGCCGGCGGTCACCGGGCGCGCCCAGACGACGTTGCGCAGGGCGAGGCCGGGGCCGTCCTGGGCCGGTCCGCCGAGGGTGAGGGCGGCGGCGGCCCGGGCCATCTCCAGGCAGGCCACGCCGGGGAGGACCTTCCGGCCCTTCACCACGTGGTCCCGGAGGAAGAACTCCTCGCCGGTGAACTCCGACCGGTAGCGCCGGGAGCGGAAGTCCGAGGCCTCGGAGTGCAGCAGCGGGTGCGTACCCGTGCGGGTGGCGCCGTGCGAGCCGGCCGGGAGCGCCGGGCGCTGCTCCGCTGCCTGCGGCACCCAGTACCGCTCGCGGGCGAACGGGTAGGTCGGCAGCGGGACGCGGGTGTACTGCCCGTCGGCGAAGAGCGCGGCGTAGTCCAGGCCGTAGCCCTGGACGTAGAGGTCCGCGACGGTGGCGAGCAGCTCGGCGAGCGAGCCCGGGTCGGTGCCCGCCGCGGCCTGCCGGATGCACTCGTTGCCGAAGTTGCGCAGCGCGGCGCGCTCCTGGTGTCCCTGCGCGGGGACCTCTCCGACGCAGACGCGCGGGCTCTGCCCCTTGGCGGTCCACAGGCGCAGGCTCTGCACCAGCTCGGCCTGGTCGCGCACGACGCAGGCCAGCCGGTGCGGCAGGTGCTTGCGGCCGACGAGCAGGGTGAAGCCGATGTCGCCCGGGTCGAGGCCGGGCTGCTGCTCGCAGTGCGCGAGGAGCCGTTCGACCTGCTCCTCCAGCTGCTCGGCGGTGCCGGCGGAGAGGGTGACGAGGTGGGCGGAGGGCCCGCCGGTGCGGTGGGCCCGGTACGGGGCCTCCTCGATCACCAGGTGGGCGTTGGTCCCGCTGACGCCGAAGGAGCTGACGGCGGCGCGACGGGTGCCGTCTCCCCCGGCCTCCCAGGGGCGGTCCTCGGTGTTGACGTAGAACGGGCTGTCGGTGAAGTCGATGTGCGCGTTGCCCCGCTCGAAGTTGATCGAGGGCGGGATGCGCCGGTGCCGGAGCGACAGCAGCACCTTGATGACGCCGGCGACGCCTGCGGCGGTGATGGTGTGCCCGAGGTTGGACTTGATCGAGCCCAGCGCGCAGTAGTCCCGCTGCTGGGTGTAGCGGCGGAAGGCCCGCTTGAGCGCGTGGTACTCGATCGGGTCGCCGAGCTTGGTGCCGGTGCCGTGGGCCTCCATCAGCTGGATGTGCTCGGGGTTGATCCCGAACGCGTCGTAGACCGAAGTCTCCAGCCGTTCCTGGGACTTGGCGCTCGGAGCGGTGATCCCGTTCGACGCGCCGTCCTGGTTGATGCCGGAGCCGCTGATCACGCCGTGGATGTGGTCCCCGTCGGCGAGCGCGTCGCTCAGCCGCTTGAGGACGACGACGCCCGCGCCCTCGCCGGGGACGAAGCCGTCGGCCCGGTCGTCGAAGGTGTGGCAGCGGCCGCTCGCGGAGAGCATGCCGGCCTGGCCGGCGATCACCCAGAACTTGGGCGTGGTCTGGATGGCGACGCCGCCGGCGATGGCCATCTCGGTCTCGCCGCCCCACAGGCCCTGGCAGGCGAGGTGGATCGCCACCAGCGAGCTGGAGCAGGCCGTGTCGACGGAGATCGCCGGGCCCTGGAGGTCGAGGTAGTAGGAGATGCGCGCCGGCATCGCCGACAGCGCGTTGCCCCACATGGACTGCGGCGGCGCCTCGCCGCCGAAGAGCTGCGCGTAGCCGCTCTCCTGGCAGCCGACGTACACGCCGACCTGGCGGCCCTGGGTGCCGGAGCCGGCGTACCCGGCGTCCTCCAGCGCCTTCCACGACTCCTCCAGGAACACCCGCTGCTGGGGGTCCATGTAGGTCGCCTCGATGCCCGAGATGTTGAAGAACGTCGGGTCGAAGCGGTCGATGTCGTCGATGAAGCTGCCCTGGTCGCACGGCTGCGCGCCCTCGGGGTGGTAGCCCGACATGTCCCAGCGCGAGATCTTCTCGATCAGGTCGTGCCCCTGCGCCAGGTGGTCCCAGAGCTGCTCGACGCCAGGCGAGCCGCCGAACCGGCCGCTCATGCCGACGATGGCGATCGGCTCCTTGCGCAGCACGCCCGCCGGCTCGTGCGGTGCCCTCGCCGGGGCCTGCTGGGCCGCCGGCGCGGCGGCCTGCTGCGGGGCCGCCGTCTGCGCCGCCGGGAGCGGCGCGGGCTCGGTGGCCGGGGCCCGCAGCTCGGCGGGCAGCGAGGCGGTGGCCTCGGCCCGGTGGGCGCCGGCGATGTACCGGGCCAGCCGGTTCACCGAACCGTGGTCGAACAGGTCGGTGGTGGCCAGGTCGATGCCGATCTTCCGGTTGATCTCCTGGATCAGCTGCACGCCGATGATCGAGTCGATGCCGTAGTCCATGAAGGCGTCGTCCGCGGCGATCTGCGTCCGGTCGACCTTCAGGGAGAGCTTCAGCTGCTCGAAGATGACGTCCTTGACGTGCTGTTCCAGCATCTCGTCCGTGACCGACGGCGTCCGCGCCCCGGTCCGCGCGGGGCGGTGCCCCGGGGTCTCGGACCGGGCCGGCGTCTCCTGCGCGCCGACGGCCTGCGCGGGGGCCGCGCCCCCGGCGGCGGGGGCGCCCGCGAGCTCCTGCCGGATCAGCCCGTCGCTGTCTGCCGCGATCACCTGATGGCCCAGCTCGTGCAGCCGCTCCGCGGGGAACGACACCGCGCCGAAGCCCTCCTCGTCGAGCACCTCCTCCCAGGACTCGGGGGTCAGGCCCGGGCAGCCGGGGATGCGCAGCTCGGTGTCCTCGTACAGCCACCAGCCTTCGAGCAGACCGAACGTCAGGTGCGTGAAGAGCGAGTGCGCGGAGAGCTCGTTGGCGAGCAGGACGCCGTTCTCCTTCAGCGCCCCCTTGGCGTTGCGCAGCGTCCGGCGGATGTCCTTGGTGGCGTGCAGCACGTTGGTGGCGAGCACGATGTCGTAGGAGCCCGGCTCCACGTCCTGGCCGGCGAGCGGCTCCTCGACGTTGAAGATCCGGTAGTCCAGGTACGGGTACGTGGGCCCGTACTCCTTCTCCGCGTACATCAGGAAGGACTTGGACAGGTCGGTGTAGCAGTACGTCTCGACGTGGGCGGCGAAGGGTTCGAGCTTCTCGAAGACCTTCACGCTGCCGCCGCCGGTGCCCGCGCCGATCTCCAGGAGGCGGATCCGCGCCGACGGGTCGCTGCGCACGATCTCGCGCACGATGCCGGCCACCGCATCGGCCATGACGCCGTTGAAGGTGTCGGTGACGGGGTTGTTCTTGTAGATCCCCTCGACCAGCTCCATCGAGGAGTTGGGGAACATGACGTCGGTGGCGAGCACCTCGCCGGTCAGGATCCGCGGCAGGGCGCGCAGCATGGCGTCGAGGAGCAGGACCTGCGCGCGCAGGTCGGCGTTGCGCGACCACTGCGCGCTGCGCTCCTCCCACTCCGCCCAGACGTCGCGGCTGCTCACCGCGTGCACCGGGCGGGGGTGCGCGGCGTCGCCGTGCAGGTAGCCGCGGTCCAGCAGCTGGCGGACGGACTCGTCCAGCCAGCGCCGCAGCTCGTCGCCGAGCGGCAGGCGGGGAGCGGCGTCCGAGAACAGGCCCACGGCCTGCAGCTGGCTGAGGAGCAGCCGGCTCAGCAGGTCGTCGTCGACCAGGGCGTCCGCGTCGCGGTCGGTGCCGTCGACGGCCGGGGCCGCCGCGCCGTCCGCGATCTCCCGGCAGAGGCGGGCCAGGGGAACCCGTGTGCCCCTGCGGGCCGTGGTGATGGCTTCGCGCCGGATGATGTGCTGCATGTTACGAGTTACTCCCCTGAGCCTTGACCAGGCCGAGCTGGTCGAACGTGCCGGAAAGAAGGACGTCGAGGGCCGCCATGCCGTCGGCGGGCTCGATCGAGGCCGCGCCGGCCCTGCTCATCCGCTCCTGGTACTCCTGCGAGGCGACGATGCCGACGCTGCCCCAGTAGCCCCAGTTCATGGTCTTCACGGGGGCGGAGAGAGCGGAGCCGAGCCGGTGGGCGTAGGCGTCCTCGAACACGGAGCCGGCCACGTAGTTGCACTGCCCGGGCGCCTTGAGGAACGAGTTCATCGAGGAGAAGAAGAGGACGAAGTCCAGCGGCTCGGTCCGGAAGACCTGGACGAGGCGCACGCTGACGTCGACCTTGGCGGTGACGGCGGCGCGGAAACGCCCCTCGTCCATCCGCTCCAGGCTCTGGTCGAGCAGGACGATCGCCGAGTGGATCACGCCGTGGACGACCGGGTGGCTTTGCTTGATGCGCTCGTAGGCGCCCTGCAGTGACTCCCGGTCGGCGGCGTCGGCCTGCACGTAGCGGGGCTCCGGGCCCAGCCGGCCCAGGCGCTCCAGCTTCTCGCGGAGCGCCGCGTCCTCGGCCCGGCGGCCGATCCAGACGACCTGCGCCCCGTAGGTGCGGATCATGTGCTCGGTCCACGCCTCGCCGATGCCGCCCGCGCCGCCGATCACCACGTAGGTGCCGCCCTGCCGGTACACCGGGTGGGCGCCGGGCGCGGAGTCGGCGGCCTCCGCGACGCCGCCCTGGACGGTCTCCTGGATCGGGAGGAGCGCCTGCTGGTACCAGCGCTTGCGGCGGTACGCCCAGACGCTGCCGCGCTCCTCGCAGGGCAGCGCGAACAGCTCCGCGAGCGGCCAGTCGTACCCCTTGTCGAGGTCGGCCAGGCGCACGCTCCAGCCCGGGTACTCCTTGGCCACCGAGCCCAGCAGGCCGTGCAGGCCGGCGTGGGTCGGGTCCACGGTGTCGCTGCGCCGCACCGGCAGGCTCTGCTCGGTGACGACGGTCAGGTCGAGCGTGCGGCGGCCGTAACCGAGGCTCAGCAGTGCCTTCAGCGTGCGGAAGCAGGCGTAGAGGCCCCCCTCCTGCGCCTCGACCAGCGCGTCGTCGGTGACGCCCGGCGGCGTCTGCTGGGGGGCCAGCCAGACCAGGTGGGCGAGCGGTCCGCCGGCCTCGTCGAGCCGGGCGGCGATCGTCTCCACGGTGTCCGCGGGGCCGACCGGCAGGCGCTCGGCGGTCGGGTGGACGGTGCGGATCCGCTCCCAGTGCTCCTCCGTGCCGCCGGCCACGAAGACGCGGCCGTTCGGCGCGGCGGGGGTCTGCGGGGCGGGCTTCGGGACGACGTCCCAGACCGGCTTCAGCAGGATGTTCGCCGCGGGTGCCGGGGTGGGTGCGGGTGCGGTGGGTGCGGTGGGTGCGGGTGCGGCGGGTGCGGTGGGCAAAGGTGCCTCGGCCGCGGGTGCGGCGGGCACCTCGGTGCCACCCTCGGCCGGCGTGAACCAGTAGCTCCCACGGGCGAAGGGGTACGTGGGCAGCGGGAGGCGGCGGGGCCGCCCGTCCGCGTACAGCTGTGCCCAGTCGACGGCCGTCCCGGTCACCCAGAGCTCGGCCAGCCGCTCGCACTCCGCCGCGGACGGTGCGCCATCCGGGGCGGGCTGGGGGACGTGCACGGCGCCCCTCCCCCGGACCTTCCTGGCCTGGCCGGTGCGGACACCGCCGGCCTGACCGTCCTCGGCGAACCGGCCCAGCTTCTCCGCCAGCTCCCCGAGGGTGCCGGCGACCAGCGCCAGGCGCTGCGTCATGGCCTCGCGGCCCAGCTGGAGCGAGTAGGCCAGGTCCTTCGGGTCCAGCGACGGGTGCGCCCGGACGTGGTCGCCGAGGCGGGCGGCGGCGGTCCTGAGCTGGTCCTCGCTCCTCGCCGACAGAACGAAGAGGCGGGGGGCGTGCAGCGGCTCCGGCGCCGTGTCCTCCGCGGCCTCGTCGTACTCCTCCAGGACGAGGTGGGCGTTGGTGCCGCTGAAGCCGAACGAGCTCACGGCCGCGCGCCGCGCGGTGCCCGCCTCCGTCTTCCACGGCGTCAGCCCGGTGTTGACGTAGAACGGCGAGCGCTCGAAGTCGAAGTGCTCGTTGTGGCGCTCGAAGTTCAGCGTCGGCACCAGGTGCTTCTGCTGCATGCAGAGCACCGCCTTCTGGATCGAGGCGATGCCCGCGGCCGCGGAGGTGTGCCCGAGGTTGCTCTTCACCGAACCGATGGCGCAGTACCCGACCTTGTCGGTCCGCTCGCGGTAGACGGTGGCCAGCGCCTCCAGCTCGATCGGGTCGCCCAGCTTGGTGCCGGTGCCGTGCATCTCGACGTAGCCGATGCCGGCCGGGTCGATGCCGTGGCGCCCGTAGACGTCGCGCTCCAGCTCCATCTGGCTCACCACGCTCGGCGCGGTGATGCCGTTGGTCTTCCCGTCCTGGTTGATGCCCGAGCCGAGGATGACGCCGTGGACGTGGTCCCGGTCGCGCACCGCGTCGTCGAGCCGCTTCAGCACGAGCGCGCCCACGCCCTCGCCCGGCACGAAGCCGTCGGCGCCGTTGTCGAAAGTCTTGCAGCGGCCGTCCGGCGAGAGCATCCCCGCGCCGCACATGCTGATGTACGCCTCGGGGCTCAGGTAGAGGGTGACGCCGCCGACCAGGGCCATGTCGATCTCGCCGCTCTTGAGCGCCTGGGAGGCCAGGTGGGTGGCGACGAGCGAGGAGGAGCAGGCCGTGTCCAGGGCGATGGCCGGGCCCTTGAGGTTCAGGAAGTAGGCGATCCGGCCGGCCGTGATGGCGTTGCTGTTGCTGGTGGCCGAACTCGCGTCCGCGCCCTGCTTCTGCATGAGCATGCTGTACTCGTTGCTCATGATCCCCAGGTAGACGCCGCACTTCTCGCCGCTCAGCGCCCGCGGGTCGTACCCCGCGTCCTCGAAGGCGTGGTACGCCTCCTGGAGGAAGATCCGCTGCTGCGGGTCCATCGCCTCGGCCTCGGCCGGCGGGATGTTGAAGAACAGCGGGTCGAAGATCTCGATGTCCTCCAGGACACCCATCGACCGGCAGTAGACCTTGCCCTTCTGGCTCGGGCGCGGGTCGTAGTACTCGTCCACGTCCCAGCGGGACTTGGGGATCTCCCGGACGCAGTCGCGCCCGTTCGCCAGGTTGTCCCAGTACTCCGCCAGGTTCTCCGAGCGCGGGTAGCGGCCGGCCATGCCGACGATCGCGATCGCGTCACCGCGGCGCGGGTCGGCGGCGCGCGCCTCGGCCCGGGCGGGGGCCTGGGCGGGGGCCTGGGCGGGGGCGGCCGGCTGCACGGCCGGCTGCACGGCCGCGGGGGCCGGCTTGGGCGCGGCAACAGGCGCGGGTGCGGCGACGGGCTCGGGCTTCGGCTCGGGCGCCGGCTTCGGCTCGGGGGTGGGCAGGACGACGGGTGCGGCGGCGACGGGTACGGCGGCGACAGGTGCGGCGGCGGCTGTGGTGTCGGCCGGGGCGGTCAGCCCGCGAAAGGGACGCCCCTGAGGGGCGCCTCCCTTCTCCAGTTCCCGCAGGACGCAGGCCGTCAGTTCCAGGATGGTCGGGTGGTCGTAGAGCCTGGTGGCGGGCAGGTCCAGCCCGTACTGCTTGTTGATCGCCTTGATCCACTCCACACCGATGATGGAGTCCAGGCCGAAGTCGGTGAAGCTCCGGTCGAGGTCGAGCTCGTCCTCCGTCACGTACAGGGCGGCGGCCAGGCTGCTCAGCAGGTCCGCCTGGACGTCCTCCTCCGCGAGGACCGGCTGCGGCTGCTCGGCCGTCACCACGGGCGCAGCGGCCACAGGCGCGGTGGCCACTGCGGCAACCGGGGCGGCCTCCGCCAGGGCGGGCGCCGGCGCGGCGGCCGGGGCGGGCGCCGCGGTGCGCAGCAGGTTGTGCAGGTAGGCCGCCAACTGGCGGACGGTGGGCGTGTCGTAGAGCCTGGTCGCGGCCAGGTCGAGCCCGTACTGCTTGTTGATCGCCTTGATCCACTCGACCCCGACGATGGAGTCCAGCCCGAGGTCGGTGAAGTTGGTGTCGGTGTCGACGTCCTCCTCCGCCATGTACAGGGCCTGGGCGAGGCTCACCGCCAGCTCGTCGACGAGGGTCTCCTCGTCCGGTCCGGCGAACGCCGTGGCCACCGGGGCGGGGGCGGGCGCCGGAAGCGCAGCCGACGCGGGGGCGGGGGCGGGGGCGGCGACCGGCGCGGGCGCCGGGGCGGCCGCGCGCACGGGCGCGAGGGTCACCGCCGGGGCGGGACGCCGCACGGGCGCCGGGCTCGCCGGAGCGGCCGGCCCGCCGCCGAGCGGGGCGAGGCCGATCCCCCGCGGCTTCGCGACGGCACGGGCGCCGCCCGACGGGAGGGGCGCGGTGGCGGTGACGGCAGCGGGCCGTACCGGCGCGACCGGCTTCAGCGCGACGGGCTCGGCCACCACAGCGGCGGCCGGCACCACCGCGGCGGGCGCGGCAGCGGGAACGGCGGGCGCGGCCGGGGCGGCCGGCACGGAGGCCGGGGCCCAGAACCGCTTGCGGGCGAACGGGTAGGTCGGCAGCGAGACCCGGCCCGGCAGCGGGGCCGGGTAGAAGCTCCGCCAGTCCAGGCCCAGTCCGTTGACCCAGAGTTCGAGCAGCTTGCCGAACTTCCGCTTCCGCACCCAGGCCTCGATGGTGTGCGCCATGTCCTCGTCCTCGGCGAGGAACGACACGGCGTCCTTCGCGCGCTTCACGCGCCCCCGGTACACCTCGCCGACGGCGTCCTTGCCGTCCAGGTGGTCGCGGAGCCGGGCGAGCAGCTCCTCGGCGGAGCCGGCCAGGAAGGCCAGCCGCTCGTCCAGGTGCTCGCGCCCCGTCTGGAGCGTGAAGGCGATCCCGGGCACGTCGGCGTCGCCGATCCGCTCCTCCTGCGCCCAGTCGAGGAGCCGCTGCGCCTGCTCGCGCAGCTGTTCCCCGGTGCGCGCGGTGAGCACGACGACGGACGCCAGCGGCTGCCCGGCCGGGTCGGTCTCCACCGGGCGGTCGGCCGGGACGTACTCCTCGACGACGACGTGCGCGTTGGAGCCGCCCGCGCCGAAGGAGGAGACACCGGCGATGCGCGGGTACTCGCGGGGGCCGTCGGCGGTGTCGATCACCGGCCGCTCCCAGTCCGCCAGTTCCCGCTGCACCCGGAAGGGCGTCCCCTCGAAGTCGATGTGCGGGTTGAGCACCTCGGAGTGGAGCGAGGGCACCAGCTTGCCGTGCTTCAGCTGCAGCAGCACCTTGGTCAGCGCCGAGATGCCGGCGGCGCTCTCGGCGTGGCCGATGTTGCTCTTGACGGAGCCGATCGCGCAGAACTGCCGGTCGTCGGTGTGCCGGGAGAACGCCTTGGTGAGGCCGGCGATCTCGATCGGGTCGCCGAGCGAGGTGCCGGTGCCGTGCGCCTCGATGTAGCTGACGGTGCGCGCGTCGACGCCCGCCTTGTCCAGGGCGTGCGCGATCACGCCGCTCTGGGCGGTCGGGTTGGGCACCGTGTAGCCGTTGGTCCGGCCGCCGTGGTTGACGGCGGTGGCCTTGATGACGCCGTAGATCCGGTCGCCGTCGGCGATCGCCCGGTCCAGCGGCTTCAGCAGGACGGCGCCGACGCCCTCGCCGGGCACGTAGCCGTCGCCGCCCTCGCCGAAGCTCTCGCACCGGCCCTTGCTCGACGCGAAGCCGGTCTGCCCCAGCAGCAGGTACTTGTTGGGGTGGAGCGACAGGTTGACGCCGCCGGCGACGGCGACCTCGCAGTCGCCGAGCTGCAGGCTCTGGCAGGCGAGGTGGAGCGCCGTCAGGGAGGAGGAGCACATGGTCTTGAGCGTGATGCTCGGGCCCTGCCAGTTGCAGAAGTACGAGACCCGGTTGGCGATGTTCGCCGCGTTGCCCGGGATCGGCCGGCCCTCGGCCAGCGCCTGCTCGGTCGCGCCGTAGAGCTGGTACTCGTCGTACATCGCGCCGACGAAGACGCCGACGTTGCCCTCGACGCCGTTCGAGCGGTGCCGCTGGAGGTCCTGCCGCGTGTACCCGGCGTCCTCCAGCGTCTCGTGGACGCACTCCAGGAACAGGCGCTCCTGCGGGTCGGTGAACTCGGCCTCGCGGGGCGACATGTTGAAGAACAGCGGGTCGAACAGGTCGACGTCGTCCAGGAACCCGCCCCACTTGTGCGAAGTCGCACCCGGCTTGGCCGTGGACTGGGCGGAGTGGGCGCGGTGGTCCCAGCGGTCCGCGGGCACCTCGGTGATGCTGTCCCGGCCCTCGGCCAGGTTGCGCCAGAACTCGCGGAGGTTGCGGGCCTGCGGGTAGCGGCCGCCGAGGCCGATGACGGCGATGTCGGCGCCGCGCGGTGCGGCCGCCGCACGGGGCTCGGACACGACGGCGGGCGCCGGAGCGGCCGGGGCCTCGGACACGGCGACAGGCGCCGCGGCGGGCACGACGGCGGGGGCGGACGCGACGGCGGGCACGGGCACGACGGCAGGCGCGGGAGCCGCGGGCGTCACGCCCAGCAGCTCCGCCAGCCGCTCCCGGTGCGCGTCGACCAGGTAGCCGGTGAGCTGCTTGATGTCGCGGTACTCGAAGAAGAGCGTCTTCGGCAGGCGGCCGAAGACCGCCTCCAGCTTGGCGGTCAGGTTCATCGCCATCACCGAGTCGATGCCGTACCGCTCCAGCGGCAGGTCGGCCTCGATGCGGTGCGCGGGCACCTTGAGCGCGCCCGCCAGCAGCGAGGTCACGTACCCGACGGCCCTGTCCTCCAGGCCGTCGTCCTGCCGCTCCGGTTCCGCGACGGGGATGTCGGTGCTCACTGGTCCTGTGTCCTCACCGGCCTGCTGCATCGTCAGCGCCTGCCTGATTCGGGCCACGTCGCCTGCGGCGACGAGCACTTGGTGGTGGTTCGTCTGGAGGCTGCGGGAGAGGGCCTCGATCCCGGCCGCGCGCTCCAGCAGGGAGATCCCGAAGCGGTCGCGGAGCACCGCCTCCGTGGCGGCGTCCGGGCGCATGCCGCCGTCCGCCCAGAGCGGCCAGTCGACGGAGAGCGTTCGGCCGCGCCGCAGCCCGGCCGCGACCAGGCTCTGCCGGTACTCGGCGAAGCCGTCCATGAAGGCGTTGGCCGCCGCGTAGTCGGCCTGGCCGGCGTTGCCGGTGACGGCGGCGCCGGAGGAGAACGCGACGAAGAAGTCGAGGTCCGCGTCCTTGGTGGCCTCGTCCAGGTTCACCAGGCCGCCGACCTTGGGCGCCAGGACGGCGCGGAACTCGCGGACCGGCTTCTTCAGGATGAAGTTGTCCTCGATCACGCCGGCGCCGTGGATGACGCCGTGGAGGTGCCCGGCCGTGCGCACGATCCGGTCGACCAGGGCCGTCACGGCGTCCCGGTCGGCGACGTCGAGCCGGGCGTAGGAGACGTCCGCCCCCGAAGCCCGCAGCCGCTCCACGATCCGGCGCGTCCGCGCGCTCTCCGGGGAGCGGCCGGCGAGGACGAGCGTGGCGTCCTTCACCTGGCCGGCGATCTCCTCGGCGAAGATCCGTCCGAGGCCGCCGAGGCCGCCGGTGACCAGGTAGACGCCGCCGGCCCGCCAGGGCGAGCCGGGGCGGTCCGCCGCGGGCTCCTCGGCCCAGGTCAGCACCTCGCGCCGGCCGTCGCGGTACCGGACGGCGGTACCGGCCGCGTGGTCCGTGGCGGTGCCGTCGCCGGTGCCGGCCGCGTTGCGGCGCTCGGCGGCGAGGAGCGCGCGCAGGGCGTCCGCTCCCGTGGCGGCATCCGCGAGGACGATCTGACCGGTGATCCGCGGGTTCTCCAGCCGGGCCGTCCGCAGCAGCGCGCCGAGGCCGGAGAGGGCCGGCGCCTGTGGCCCGTCCGCCAGCAGGACCTGGACGAGCAGCTCGGACTGGGTGCCGTCCGTCAGGACGGCCTTCGTCCGCTCGAACACCTGGAGCGCGTAGTCGGTGTAGCGGCCGCCGAGGCCGGCCGCGCCGGAGGTGAGCACCTCCACCTCACAGCCGCCGTCCGGGGCGATCGCGTCCGCGAGGGCGCCCGCCTCGGCGAAGACCACGGTGCGCCGCGGTCCGGCGCCCGCCGGCGCGGGCAGCGCCCGCTCACGCCACTGCGGGAAGGCCAGGACGCTGCCGGTCGCGGGCTCGGACGGCAGGGCCCGGACCGCGAAGCCGGTCAGGCGCACCCGGACCTCTCCCGCGTCGTCGCACAGGTCGAGGTCGAAGCGGCGGACGGAACCGTCCTGCGGGCCCGCCGCGCTCGGGCGGATCCAGACCCAGAGACCGGGCGTGAGGGCGCCGAACACCTCGACCCGGTCGACGGCGAACGGCAACAGGGTCTGCTGCGGGGCGGCCGGGTCGGCGGCCGGCATCCCCAGGCAGGCCTGGAGCGCCGCGTCCGTCAGGCCCGGGTGCAGACGGGTGGAGTCCCAGCCCGGCTGCGCGGCGGCGGGGAGCACGAGGCGCGCCAGCACCTGGTCCGCGCCGACCAGCAGGTACTCGATGCCGCGGAACGACGGGCCGTACTCGATCCCGGCCGCCGCGAACGCCGCGTAGACCTGGTCGGCGTCGACCCGGCGCGCGCCGCACTCGGCCCGCAGCCGCGCCAGGTCGACCCGGCCGGGCGTGCCGTCGCCGGGCACGACCGTGCCGGTGCTGTGCAGGACCTGGGCCGTGGCGGGCCCGTCCGCGTCCTCGTCCGCGGCGAAGACCTCGAACCGGACGCCCTGCGCCTCGTCGGGCCGCAGCGCGACGTGGAGGTCGCGCGGCCGGTCACCCACCCGGAACGGACGGGCCCAGACCACATCGGTGAGGGCCGAACCCGCCGACGGCGTCCGCCCGCCGGCCGCGGCCGCGAGCGCCATCTCCAGGTGGGCGACACCGGGCAGGATCCGCTCGCCGCGGACCCGGTGGTCGCCGAGGAACGCCTCCTCGCCGGTGAAGGTCGAGGTGTAGCGCTGCCGCCCGAACTGGGAGGTGTCACGGTGCACCAGCGGGTGCGGCGCCGCCGGGACGGACACCCCGGGGCCGGCCTGCGTACCCGGCTGCGCCTCGACCCAGTACCGCTCCTTGGCGAAGGGGTAGGTGGGCAGCGGGATCCGGAACGGCCGGTCGGGCGCGTACAGCAGCGGCCAGTCGACGGCGCAGCCGCCGGCCCAGGCCTGCGCGACGGCCGCGTGGTCCCCGGCCGCGATCCAGGAGCGGACGAGCGCCTTGCGGTCCTCGTCCTCCTCGTCCCAGGTCAGCTGCTCGGGCGCCCGGCCCCGGAAGAGGGCGGTGTCGCCGCCCTGCCCCAGGTGGGTCCGCAGACCCCGCGCGACCGCGCTGGTGGAGTCGGCCACGAAGGCCAGCCGGTGGTCCATCGCCTCCCGGCCCACCTGGAGCGAGAAGGCCAGGTCGGTCAGGTCGAGCCGGGGCTCCTCCGCCAGGAAGGCGAGCAGGTTCTCGGCCGCGCTGTCCAGCTGCGCCTCGGTCTTGGCCGACAGGGTGACGACGACGGCCGCCGAAGCGGTCCGCACACTGCTGTCACGCATTGCGATACTCCTCCAGCACGACGTGGGCGTTCGTTCCGCTGAATCCGAACGAGCTCACGGCAGCGCGCCTCGGCGCCCGGCCGGCCTGGGGCTCCCAGGGTTCGAGGCGGGTGTTGACACGGAAAGGGGAATGGGCGAAGTCGAAGTGCTCGTTGGGCGTCTCGAAGTTGAGCGACGGCACGAGCAGGCCGTGACGCATGCTCAGCAGCGCCTTGTGCACCCCGGCGACGCCGGCGGCCGCCGAAGTGTGGCCGATGTTGCTCTTCACCGAGCCGATCGCGCAGGAGTTGGTGGGCACGCCCCGCTCCCGGTAGACGGTGCCCAGCGCGTCGAGCTCGATCGGGTCGCCCAGCTTGGTGCCGGTGCCGTGCATCTCGACGTAGCCGATGGACGCCGCGTCGATGCCGTGCCGGTCGTAGACCGAACGGACCAGCTCCATCTGGCTGTTGGCGCTGGGCGCGGTGATGCCGTTGGTCTTGCCGTCCTGGTTGGTGCCCGTGGCCGCGACGACGCCGTAGACGTGGTCGTGGTCGGCCTCGGCGTCGCCCAGGCGCTTCAGCACCAGCGCGCCGACACCCTCGCCCGGCACGAAGCCGTCGGCGCCGTTGTCGAAGGACCGGCACTGCCCGTGCGGCGAGAGCATGCCCGCCTCGGACATCCCGACGTAGGTGTCCGGCAGCAGGTAGAGCGAGACGCCGCCGACCAGCGCGATGTCGATCTCGTGGCTCGCCAGCGCCTGCTGGGCGAGGTGCAGCGCCACCAGCGACGACGAGCAGGCGGTGTCGATCGCGATCGCCGGGCCCTTGAGGTTGAGGAAGTAGGCGATGCGCGAGGCGGCGATGGCGTTGCTGCTGCTCGTCGCGGCGTTGGTCTCCGCACCGTTGCGGAACACCAGGAAGCTGTACTCGTTGCCGCTGATGCCCAGGAAGACGCCGCACTTCTTGCGGCTCAGGGACTGCGGGTCGTAGCCGGCGTCCTCGAACGCCCGGTAGGCCTCCTGGAGGAACAGCCGCTGCTGCGGGTCCAGCCCCTCCGCCTCCAGCGGCGAGATGTTGAAGAACAGCGGGTCGAAGCAGTCCGCGTCCTCCAGGTAGCCCAGCCACTTGCAGCTGGTCTTGCCCTTCTGGCCGGGGCGCGGGTCGTAGTACCGCTCGACGTCCCAGCGGGACGGGGGCACCTCGCGGACGGAGTTGCGGCCGTTGCTGAGGTTGTCCCAGTACTGGCGGAGGTTCTCCGACCCGGGGTAGCGCCCGGACATGCCGATGACGGCGGCCCGGTCGCCGGTACGGACGGCGGGCGGTGCGGCCTCCCGCGCGGCCGGGGCGGGCGCCGGGGCCGGGGCGGGCGCCGAGACGGCAGGCACGGGGGCGGCGGGGGCGACAGGCTCGACGGGGGCTACCTGGGCGGCCGGGGCGGGCTCCGCCGGGGCGGCGGGCGCGACGGGCGCGACCGGGGCAGGCGTCGGGACCGGCTCGGCGGCAGCGGCGGGCTCGGCCGGAGCCGGGATCTGCGTCTCCAGGTGGCCGGCCAGCTCGCGCAGCGTCGCGTAGTCGTACAGCCGCGTCGCCGTCAGCGACGTGCCGTACATCCGGTTGATCGTCTTCACCCACTCGACGCCGATGATGGAGTCCATGCCGAGCTCCACGAAGTTGCGGCCGGCGTCGATCTCTCCCGACTCCAGGAACAGGGCCTCGGCGAGGCTGCTCCTCAACTCGTCGATGAGGACGGACTTCGGGCGCACCGGCCGGGCGGCGACGGGCGCGGGCGCGGCCACCGGCTGCGGCGCGGGCGCCTGGGCGGGCTCCGGCGCGGCCACGGCCACCGGCTGCGGCGCGGGCGCCTGGGCGGGCTCCGGCGCGGGCCCGGAGGCCGCCATCTCGCTCTGCAGGAACTCCGCGAACTCCCGCACCGTCGGGTAGTCGTAGAGCCGCGCGGCCGTCAGCGCGGTGCCGTACTTCTTGTTGAGGGTCTTGATCCACTCGACCCCGACGATGGAGTCCAGGCCCAGCTCGATGAAGTTGCGGTTGAGGTCGATGTCGCTCTCCGGCAGGTAGAGCGCCTCCGCGAGACCGGCCCGCAGCTCCTGCCGCAGGACGCTCGTGGACCGCACCGGCCCGGCCGCGGGCTGCGCCGCAACCACCGGGCTCGCGACGACCACGGGCTGCTCGACGGGGGCCTGCGCCGCGACCACCGGCGCCGCGAACGGCGCGGGCCGCTCGGCCGGGCGGCCCAGCTCGCCCAGCCGGACGTTGCGCGGCTTGGCGACCGGCGACGTCGGCGCGGAGACCTTCGCTCCCGGGCTCTGCAGCACGATCTTCGCCCGTCCGGCGGCGGTGCCCGCCTTCACGGGCGCAGCGGGCGCAGCGGATGCAGCGGGTGCAGCGGGTGCAACGGCCGCAGCGGGAGCCGGCGGAGCGACGGGCCCGGCCGGGGTGACCGGCGCAGCCGGGGCGGGCGCGGTCACCACAGCCACCGGCTGCGCCGCCGCGGGCCGCTGCTGCGCGGCCCAGTACCGCTTGCGCGAGAACGGGTAGCCGGGCAGCGCGGTCAGGTGCGGCCGCTCGCCCGCGAAGAGCTTCTGCCAGTCCGGCGTGGCGCCCTGGCAGTAGAGGGCGGCGAGGGCGGCGAGCACGTCCCGGTACTTGGCCGCCGGGATGCCGGGCGCCGCGAGCTCGGTGAGCAGGGCCTGCGCCTGGATGTCGAGCAGCGAGCGGTCCTTGCGGTCGCGCGGCACCTCGCCGCGGCGGACCGCCGGCAGCTCCTCGCCGCGCGCCGCCGCGTCCAGCGCGGCGAGTGCGTCGCCGGCGTCGCCGACGACGAGCGCGCAGCGGTGGGCGAAGTGCTGCCTGCCCTCCAGCAGGGTGTACGCGGCGTCGCCGAGGCGGGCGGTGTCGAACGCCCCCGCCCGCAGGGCCTCCCGCAGCTCCCGGATCCGCTCGTCCAGCGACTCGGGGGTCTTGGCGGACAGGACGAGCAGCCGGGCCGGGGCCTCGGCGGTCGGCGCGGTTCGCCCGGCAGCCCGGTAACTCTCCACGACCATGTGGACGTTGGTCCCGCTCATGCCGAACGAGCTCACCGCGCCGAGCCGGGTGCCCGCCGCGCCGGCCGGCCAGGCCTTGGCCGCCTTGTTGACGTAGAAGGGGCTTTCCTTCCAGGCGATGTAGTCGCTGTCCTGCTCGCAGTGCAGGCTGGCGGGGATGACGCCGTGCCGCAGTGACTGGACGAGGGCGATCAGGCTGACCACGCCGGAGGCGGCCAGGGTGTGGCCGACGTTGGTCTTGGTCGAGGTCAGCGCGCAGTAACCGGCCTGGTCGGTGCGCTCCTTGAAGACCTCGTTGAGCGCGTTGACCTCGACCGGGTCGCCGAGCCTGGTGCCGGTGCCGTGGGCGACGATGTGCTCGATGCGCCCGGCGTCGATCGCGTGCCGGCGGTAGACGCTGCGGTAGAGGTTCGCCTGGGCGGCGCCGTTCGGCGCGGTGATGCCGTTGGTCCGGCCGTCGTAGTTCATGCCGCTGCCGCGGATGACGGCGAGGACGTTGTCGCCGTCGGCCTCGGCCTGCGACAGGCGCTTCAGGACGACGACCGCGACGGCCTCACCGAGCACCATGCCGTCGGCCCGCGTGTCGAACGCGTGGCAGACGCCGCTCTCGGAGAGCATGCCGGCCTTGCTCGTCTCGGCGAACACCCGGGAGGTGGTCGCCAGGTTGACCCCGGCCACCACCGCGGCGTCGCACTCGCCGCTGCGCAGGCTCGCGCACGCCTGGTGGGCGGCGACCAGCCCCGAGGAGCAGGCGGTGTTGATGGCGAGCACGGGCCCGGAGAAGTCGAGCAGGTAGGCCAGCCGCGAGGCCATGATCGCCTCGTGCTGCGCCGTGATGCTGCCCTCTCCCTGGGTCAGGTGCAGGTAGTCGCCCTGCTCCGCGCCGACGAACATGCCGATCTGCTCGTCACGGAGCCGGCGCTCGCCGTAGCCGGCGTCCTCCAGAGCGCGCCAGGCCTCCTGGAGCAGCAGCCGCTGGCGCGGGTCCATGCTCTGCGCCTCGCGCGGCGAGATCTCGAAGAAGGCGGGGTCGAACTCGGCGATGCCGGGGACGAATCCGACCCTGGTCCGCTCCGGGTCCTGGGCCTGCGGGTCGCTCCAGTCGGCGCGGCGGTCCTCGGGGACGGGCGACAGTACGTCCCGCCCCTGCTCCAGGATGGTCCAGAGCTCGTCCACCGACCGGGCGGCGGGGAAGCGGCCGCTCATGCCGATGACGGCGATCGCCTCCGGACCGTCCTGCCCGCTCCGCTCCCGGGCCGGCGCGGGCTCGTCGGCGCGCCCGGCCCCGGGGGCCGCGGTGACCTCGGGGGCCGGGGCGGCCGGGCGGCCGGACTGCGCCGCGTAGCGGGTGCGCAGGGCGTCCTGCTGCTCCGCCACCAGGTGCGCCACCAGCCGCTGCGGGGTGGGGTGGGAGAAGAACACCGAGGGCAGCACCTCGAAGCCGAAGTGCCGGCTCATGGCCCCGGCGAGCTTCGCCAGGTTGACGGAGTCGAACCCGAGGTGCGAGAGGTTCTCGTCGGCGTGGATCTGCTCACGGGGTACCCGGAGAGTCTCACCGATCATCGTTTCCAGGTCCGACAGGACAAGGGCGTCGAGGTCCACGTGCTCCGATCCCGGGACAAGCGCGCTGTGCGCGGTGTTGATGGCAGGTGCGGCCTGTGCCGCGGGTACAGCGGGTGTGGCGGGCTGTTCCTGGCCGGCGGGCAGCCGGTCCACGCCGAGCAGCTGCCGGACGCGGTCCGGTTCCCCGGCCAGGACGAGCTGTTGGGTCGCGCCCTGCCCCAGCAGCCGTTCGAAGAGCGCGATGCCCTCCTCCCGGTCGAGCAGGCGCAGCCCGCTGGAGGCGAGGTACAGCTCGGCGCCCTCGGCGTCGGCGAACCCCATGCCGCCCTCGCGCCACAGCGGCCAGTTGACGGCCACGGTCGCGCCGGAGAGCGCCCCCTGCCGCACCCGCTGGTCGCGGTGCCGGGCGTAGGCCGTCTGGAAGCGGTTGCCGACGGCGTAGTCGCAGCTGCCGAAGTCGCCGAGGACGGCCGAGGTGGACGAGAAGTAGCAGACGAAGTCGAGGGGTTCACCGGCGAGGACCTCGTCCAGGACGAGGGTGCCGTCCACCTTGGAGGCGAGCCGGTCCTGGAACTCCCGGGCGTCATTGGTGAGCAGGCTGCCCTGCCCGGCGACGCCGGCGGCGTGGATGACGCCGTCGATCGCTCCGAAGCGCTCGTGGGCCGCGCTCACGACGGCGCGCATGGCCTCCCGGTCGGCGGCGTCGGCCCGTCCGTAGAGGACCTCGCCGCCGAGCGCCTCGATCCGGGCGATCAGCTGCTCGCGGCCGGCGTCGAGGGGCGAGCGGCCGGTCAGCACCAGGCGGGCGGAGCGGGTCCGGGCGAGGTGCTCGGCGAAGAGCAGGCCGAGGCCGCCCAGTCCGCCGGTGACCAGGTAGGTGCCGCGCTGCTTGAGGAGGTCCTTCCCGGCGCCGGGCGTGCTCGGCCGGACCCGGCTGACGTGGCGGGTACCGGCGCGGTACAGGGCGCTCGCTGGCTCGGCGGCGGCCAGTTCGTCCAGGAGGCGCGCGAACCAGTCCCCGGGGGCCGTCCGGCCGTCGCCGTCCCGGGCGTCCTCCAGGACGACCGTGAACTCCACGCCCGGCAGCACCCGGCCGAGGGAGCGCTCGAACCCGAGCCACGACTCCAGGTACGCCTGCTCCGTCCCGTCGCGGAACTCCCCGGCCTGCAGGATCCGCCGGACGGTCAGCCCGGCTGCCGCGACGGCCTGGAGGAGGTGGACGGTGGCGGGGTAGGCGGCCGGACCGGCGCCGTCCGCCGCCGCCCACAGGTTGAGCACCGCGTCGACCGGGCCGTACTGCGCCCCGATCTCCTCGAAGGCGCGGACGCAGTCGCCGGCCTCCCTGGCGTCGACCTCGTAGGAGTGGTCGGAGGTCTTCCGGAAGGCCTCGCCCCTGGTCACGAACACCAGCGTGGTGGCGGGGTCCAGGCGGTGCGCGGCGCGCGCGATCTCGTCCCGGCCGGCGCGGTCGGCGCAGAGGCAGACCAGCGTGCGCGGCGCGGCGGCCGGGCCGGCGGGCAGCGCCTGCGGCTCCCAGGACTCCGTGAACACCAGCGCGGACGGGGCCTGCTCCGCGGGGGTGCCGGCCACCGCCGCGGCGGTGCGCGAGGTGTCGATCCAGTAGCGGTCCCGGCTGAACGGGTAGACGGGCAGGGCGATGCGTGCCGGTGCCTCGCCGTCGTACAGCCCGGCCCAGTCGACGGTGACGCCCCTGACCCACAGCTCCAGCAGCTTCGCGAGGTCACGGCCGGCGAGCGCGTCGTCCAGCCGCTCGTCGGCGGCGAGCCGCGCGAGGGCCTCGGAGTCCCCGCTCGCCCGGCCGCGGACCAGGCCCTCGGCCTCCTCGCCGGCGACGAACGCCGTCAGCCGCGCGACCACGCCCGGCAGGGAGTCCACCACGACGCCGAGCCGCTCCCGCATGGCCTCGCGCCCCACCTGGAGCGTCCGGGCCAGCGAGGGCAGGTCCGCGTCGGAGAGGCCCTTCGCCCCGATCCAGTCGGCGAGTCGGCGCGCCTTCTCGGCCAGGCGGTCGGCGCTGCGGGCGGAGAGCACGACAAGGACGGGTGCTCCGGAGGCGGAGGCGGCCGCGGGCTCCGCCCGGTACTCCTCGACGACCAGGTGGGCGTTGGACCCGCCGGCCCCGAAGGAGGAGATGCCCGCGATCCGGGGCAGCTCCCGCTCGGCCCCGTCGACCGTGACCACCGGCCGCTGCCAGTCGGCCAGGGTCTGCTGGACGGTGAAGGGCGTGCCGTCGAAGTCGATGTGCGGGTTGAGCTCGGCGGAGTGCAGCGAGGGGGCGAGCTTGCCGTGCCGCATCTGCAGCAGGACCTTGGTCAGGCCGGAGATGCCCGCCGCGCTCTCGCAGTGCCCGATGTTGCTCTTGACCGAGCCGATCGCGCAGAACCGGTCGTCCTGGGTGTGCCGGCGGAACGCCTTGGTGAGCCCGGAGATCTCGATCGGGTCCCCGAGCGCGGTGCCGGTGCCGTGCGCCTCGATGTAGCTGACCGCGCGCGGGTCGACCCCGGCCTGCTGCCAGGCATCGGTGATCGAGCGGGCCTGCGCCAGCGGGCTGGGGACGGCGTAGCCGTTGGTCCGCCCGCCGTGGTTGACGGCGATGCCGCGGATGACGCCGTGTATTCGGTCGCCGTCCGCGACGGCCCTGGCCAGCGGCTTGAGCAGGACGGCGCCCACGCCCTCGCCCGGCACGTAGCCGTCGCCGCCCTTGCCGAAGCTCTCGCACCGGCCCTTGCTGGAGACGAACTTCCCCTGACCGAGCATCAGGTACTTGTTGGGGTGCACCGACAGGTTGACGCCGCCGGCGAGCGCCACCTCGGACACGCCCGACTGGAGGCTCTGGCAGGCGAGTTGGATGGCGGTGAGCGAGGAGGAGCACATCGTGTCGACGCTCATGCTCGGGCCGCGGAAGTCGAAGTAGTAGGAGACCCGGTTGGCGACGGCCGAGGGGTTGCCGGAGAGCGCCACCGGGCGCCCGAGGGCCTGCTCCTGGGCGCCGTAGAGCTGGTACTCCTCGTACATCACGCCGACGTAGACGCCGATGTTGGGCACCGCGCCGTTCTCCGAGGGCGCGTTCAGGCCGGCCGGCGTGTAGCCGGCGTCCTCGACGGTCTCGTAGGCGCACTGCAGGAAGAGCCGCTCCTGAGGGTCCATCAACTCGGCCTCGGAGGGCGAGATGTGGAAGAACAGCGGGTCGAACTCGGCGACGCCGTCGACGAATCCGCCCCACTTGCTGTACGTCTTGCCCGGCGCGTCCTTGTCCGGGTCGAAGTAGGCGCGGTGGTCCCAGCGGTCGGCCGGGATCTCGGTGACGCTGTCGCGGCCGGCGGCCAGGTTGGCCCAGAACTCGTCCAGCGTACGGGCCTGCGGGTAGCGACCGGACAGGCCGATGATCGCGATGTCGATCCCCCGAGACCCGTCCGGCTGCGCCGCCCGCACCGCCTGCACCGGCTCGGGTACCCCGGCCGGCCCGGGCCCGCGGACCGGCCTAGGCGCCTCGAACCGCGTCGCCCACCGGCTCGACGCCAGGGGCTTGCGCGGCACGGCCCCGCCCCGCACCGCCTTGCCCTGCGCTGCCTTGGACTGTTCGGCCTTGCCCGGCACGGCCTTGCCTGGCACGACCTTGCGCGGCCGGCCCGCCGGGGCGGGCGTCTCCTCCTCGGCGGTGCCGAGGTGGCGCAGCAGCGCCGGCCGGTGGGTGGCGAGGAGGTGCTGCGCCAGCCCGTGGAGGTCGCGGAACTCGAAGAAGAGGGTCTTCGGCAGCGACCCGAGGACGGCTTCGAGCTCTGCCGTCATGGTCATCGCCATGACCGAGTCGATGCCGAAGCTCTCGAACGCCCGGTGGGCGTCGACCCGGCCGACCGGCACCTTGGTGGCCTGGGAGAGCAGGCCCTTGAGGTACGCGGTCGCCTTCGCTTCGAGCTCGTCGTTGTCGTTGTGCGTCACGGATTCGTCCCGACGGCAGAGGTGACAGGGAAGGTCTGGTGCGAGGCAGGCGAGGAAGGCGTTTCAGGTGATCCGGACGGGTCGGCCGCGGTGACCATCACCTGGTTGTGCGGGGAGTTGAGGATCCGGTGGAACGCCGTGACCCCCTCGGCCGTCCCCAGCGGGACGACGCCGTAGCGCGAGCGCAGCACGGCCTCCGTCTCCGCCGTGACGTGCATGCCGCCGTCGGCCCAGAGCGGCCAGTTGACGGACTGACTGTGCCCGGCGCGCTCGCCGCGGGCGACGAGCTCCTGCCGGTACCAGGCGTAGGCGTCGAGGAAGGCGTTGGCCGCCGCGTAGTCGACCTGGCCGACGTTCCCGGAGGCGCCGGAGGTGGACGAGAAGGTCACGAAGAAGTCGAGCGGGAGGGCGCCGGTCGCTGCGTCGAGGTTGACCACGCCCGACACCTTGGGTGCCAGGACGTCGCGGAACTCCCCCGCCTGCTTGCGCAGGATGAAGCCGTCGTGCGTCACGCCGGCGCTGTGGATCACCCCGTCGATCCGGCCGCACCGCTCCAGCGTCCGCGCGACCAGCGCGTCGGCGTCGGCGCGGCTCGCCGTGTCGGCCTGCTCGTAGTACGCGGCGCGGGCGCCGAGGGCCACCAGCTCGTCGAGCGTCCGGCGCTTGTCCGGGTCGGACGGGGAGCGCCCGGTCAGGACGAGGGTGGCGTTCCCGGTCTGCGCGGCGATCTCCCGGGCGAACACGAGGCCGAGCGCCCCCATGCCGCCGGTGACCAGGTACACCCCGTTCTCCTTCCAGGGGAGCGGAGTGGCGGACGCCGTGGCGTCCTCGGCCCAGATCTGCACCTCGCGCCGTCCGTCCCGGTAGCGCACGAGGGTGTCCTCCGGGTGGGTGCGGTTCTCCAGGATCCGTCCGACGGCCGTCGCCGGGGTGTCGGCGGGGTCGAGGAGAAGCAGCTGCCCGGTGACGTTCGGGTTCTCCAGTCCGGCCGTACGGAGCATCGCGGCGAGGCCGGAGAGCGGGAGCGCGTCCGGGCCGCCGGCGACCGCCAGCTGGAGGTGGGCCTTGCCGGCCGTTCCGCGCACCTCGGACTTCAGCCGCTCCAGGAGCTGCACCCCGTAGCCGGCGTACCGGCCGTCGAGGGTGTCGCCCTCGGCGGCCAGGACGACGACCTCGCTGTCGTCGCTGCCGCGGAGCAGCTCCGCCGCCTCGGGCAGCCCGGCCAGGAGCACGGTCCGCCGGGCGCCGTCCACGGTGGAGGGCCCGTCCTGCGCGGGCCTCGCCTGCCACGTCGGGTAGGAGAGTGCCGCTGCGCCGGGGTTCCCCACGGGATTGACCGGATCATGATGCAACGTCACTTGATGAGACGTTACATGATCACCAGTCGACTCCGTGATGGAAATCGGATCATGATTCTTTGTCAGATCCAACACGCGAAATGACAGGCCGCCGATGCGTACACGGACACATCCGTGCTGGTCGGCCAGGTCCACGTCGAGTTTGCGGGTCGCCGCGTCGGCGCCCTGGTCCGCGCTCGGACGCACCCACGCCCACATCGTCTCCGTGCAGGCGTCGAGGACGAGGACGTCGTCCACGGCGAACGGCACGGCGAGGCCGGCGCCGTTCGCCGCCGCCCCCTCGGCGCCCGGCCGGCCGAGGACGCCGACGCAGGCCTGGAGCGCCGCGTCGAGCAGGCTCGGGTGCAGCGTGAAGTCGCCCCCGGTACCCCGGACCACGTCCGGCAGTGCCAGCTCGGCCAGCGCCTGCTCCGCCCCGGTCCAGAGGTGCCGGACGCCCCGGTGCGCGGGCCCGTACGCGATGCCGGCCGCCCGGTAGAGCTCGTAGCACTGCCCGGCGGTGAGCCCGGGGAGGTCGCAGGCCTCCCGCAGGGCGTCCAGGTCGAGCACCGTCTCCTCGACGCCCTCCACGAAGTAGAGGGCCCCCTCGCTGTGCACGACGGGCTCCGCGCCGTCCGGGGAGCTGTAGGCCCGGAACCGGATGTCACCGTCCTCCTCGGGGTGGAGGCCGACGTGCAGCTCCTGCGGCCGGTCGCCGACCCGCAGCGGCTGCGCCAGCACGATGTTCCGCAGCGCCACCGGCGCGGACGGCTCGACGGCCGTCCGGCAGGTGAGGCAGGCGGCGGCGACGGCCATCTCCAGGAACGCCGTGCCCGGCATCGTCCGGGCGCCCTGCACGACGTGGTCGCGCAGGAAGAACTCCTGGCCGGTGAAGACCGAGCTGAACCGCTGCTCCGCGAAGTCCGAGGTGTTGGCCTGCACCAGCGGGTGCAGCCGGCCCGGGGCCTGCGGGGCCCGTACCACGACGGGCTCGCCGTCGAACGGGAAGCAGCGCTCGCGGGCGAAGGGGTAGGTCGGCAGCGCGATCCGCCGGGGGGCGTCGGCGCCGTGCAGCAGCCGCCAGTCCAGCGGCACGCCGTTGGCCCACAGTTCGAGCAGCTTCTCGTACTTCCCCTTGGCGGCCCAGGCCGCGATCATCGCGTCGAGGTCGGTGTCGGGGGCGAACAGCGTCAGCACGCTGCTGTCACGGGTGACCGTGCTCCGGACGACCTCGTCGCTGCCGGCGCCGCCGTCGAGGAAGTCCCGCAGCTTCGCCACCAGGTCGGGCACCGAGGCGGCGAGGACGCCGAGACGCTCCTCCATCGCCTCGCGGCCCACCTGCAGCGTGTAGGCGACGTCCGCGAGGGCGAGCCCGGCGTGCTCCGGGCGCTCCAGCCAGTCCAGCAGGTTGCCGGCCTGCGCCCGCAGCTGCTCCGCCGTCCGCGCCGAGACCGGCACGACGGCGGGCTGCTCGTCGCGGGCCGGGGCCGGCTCCGCCGCCGCCCCGGGCAGGTACTCCGCGATGACGATGTGGGCGTTGGAGCCCCCGGCGCCGAAGGACGAGACGCCGGCGACCCGCGGGGCCGCGGTGCCCGTGCCGCCGTCCGTACCCGGGCTCGGCCAGTCGGCCAGCTCCCGCTGCACGACGAACGGCGTCTGCGCGAAGTCGATGTGCGGGTTGAGCGTCTGCGCGTGCAGCGAGGGGGCGAGCTTGCCGTGCTGGAGCTGGAGCAGGACCTTGGTGATCCCGGCGATGCCGGCCGCGCTCTCGGCGTGCCCGATGTTGCTCTTCACCGAGCCGATCGCGCAGAACTGCCGGTCGTCGGTGTGCTCGCCGAACGCCTTCGCCAGCCCGGCGATCTCGATCGGGTCGCCCAGGGCCGTCCCCGTGCCGTGCGCCTCGATGTAGCCGACGGCGCGCGCGTCCACGCCCGCCGTCGCCAGGGCCCGGCCGACGACGTCGGACTGGGCCTGCGGGTTCGGCACCGAGTAGCCGTTGGTCTTGCCGCCGTGGTTGACGGCCGTGCCCTTGATGACGCCGTAGATCCGGTCGCCGTCCGCGACGGCCTTCGCCAGCGGCTTGAGCAGGACGGCGCCCACGCCCTCGCCCGGCACGTAGCCGTCGCCGCCGGCGCCGAAGCTCTCGCAGCGGCCGTTGGTCGACGCGAACCGGCCCTGGCTGAGCAGCAGGTACTTGTTCGGGTGCAGCGAGAGGTTCACCCCGCCGGCGACCGCCACCTCGCAGTCGCCCCACTTCAGGCTCTGGCAGGCCAGGTGAACGGCCGACAGCGACGACGAGCACATCGTGTCGACGCTCATGCTCGGGCCCTGGAGGTCGAAGTAGTACGACACCCGGTTCGCGATGGACGCGGGGTTGCCGGCCACCGCCAGCGGCGTGCCGCCGAGCTGCGCCTGGGCGCCGAGGAGCTGGTACTCCTCGTACATGACGCCGACGAAGACGCCCACCCGGCCGTCGAGCACGTTGCCCGTCCGGCTCCTCGCGGTGTCCCGGGTGTAGCCGGCGTCCTCCAGGGTGTCGTGGACGCACTGGAGGAAGAGCCGCTCCTGCGGGTCCATGATCTCCGCCTCGCGGGGGGAGATGTTGAAGAACATCGGGTCGAAGTCGTAGGCGCCGTCGAGGAATCCGCCCCACTTGCTGTACGTCTTGCCGGGGGTGTTCGGGTCGGGGTCGAAGAAGGCGCCGGCGTCCCAGCGCGAGGCGGGCACCTCGGTGACGCAGTCCTTGCCGGCGGCGAGGTTCTGCCAGAACTCGCGGACGTCGGCGGCCTGCGGGTAGCGCCCGGCCAGGCCGATGATCGCGACGTCGCCGCCGCCCGCGGTGGCGTCCCCGCCCGGGGCGGCCTCGGGCCGGGCCGGGGCCAGGGTCCGCCAGGTGCGCCCGGGCGCGGACCCGGTCCGCTCCGGGACGGCCGGGGAGGGCTGCGGGCGGGTGCCCGCGGTGGGCAGCAGCTCCCGCATCCGGTCCGGGTGGGCCTCCAGGAAGTGCCGCGTCAGCGCCGCGATGGTCCGGTGCTCGAAGAACAGCGTCTTCGGCAGCGAGCCGAAGACCGTCTCCAGCGTCCGCGTCATGTCCATCGTCATCACGGAGTCGACGCCGTAGTCCTCCAGCGGCGCCTCCGCGTCGATCTTGGCGGCGGGCAGGTCGATGACCGCGGCCAGGAGCTTCTTGAAGTACGCCGCGGCCTTCTGGGCGGTGCCCTCGTCCGGGGCGGTCCCGTCCGGGCCCGCCTCCGGCGCCGCCGGGCGGCTCGCAACCGGGGCCGGGGCCGGGGCCACGACCGGGGCAGCGGTGGCCCGGTCGGCGAGGAGGTCGGCGAGCAGGGTCTCCCGCAGCCGGGGCCGGTCGCCCTCCAGCACCAGCACCTGGCTGTGCTGCGAGGCCAGCGCCCGGTGGAGGGCGCGAACGCCGGTCTCCGTGCGCAGCGGCACGAGGCCGAAGCGCTCGCGCAGCGACTGCTCGGTGCCCGCGTCGACGTGCATGCCGCCGTCGGCCCACAGGGGCCAGCCGAGCGACACCGTCCGGCCCTGCCGCTCCCCCGCCGCCACGAGGGCGTTGCGGTGGTGCGCGTAGGCGTCCATGAAGGCGTTGGCGGCCGCGTAGTCGCACTGGCCGACGTTGCCGAGGGCCCCGGCGACGGAGGAGAACGCGACCAGGAAGTCGAGCCCGTCCTCGCGGGTGGCCTCGTCCAGGTTCACCAGGCCGGCCACCTTCGGTGCCAGGACGCGGGCGAAGTCGTCCGCGTCCTTGCGCAGGATGAAGGCGTCCTTGATGAACCCGGCGCTGTGCAGGATGCCGTCGATCCGGCCGTGAGCCTCGCGGACCGTGCGGACCAGCGCCTCGGCGTCCTCCCGCACGGCCACGTCGGCCCGCTCGTAGGCCGCGTGGGCGCCGAGCCCGGTCAGCTCCGCCAGGAGCGCATCCTTCTGCCCGTCGCGCGGTGCCCGGCCGGCGAGGACGATCCGGGGCTCGCGCACCCGGGCGGCGATGTCCCGGGCGAAGACGGCGCCCAGCCCGCCGGCGCCACCCGTGATCAGGTAGACGCCGCCGTCCTTCCAGGCCGTCTCGACGGCGGGGCCGCCGTCCTCCTCCTCGCGCCACCGCAGCACCTCGCGCGTGCCGCCGTGGTGGCGGACGGCGGCGTCCGACAGGGCGGCGCGGTCGGCGGCGACGTGGGCCGCCGCCTGCTCCGGGCCGTCCTGCGGGTCGACCAGGACGAGCTGGCCGAGCACCTTCGGGTTCTCCAGCCGGGCCGACTTCAGGACGGCGGCCAGCCCCGCCCACAGGGACGGCTCCTGGGCCGCCGAGGCGACCAGCTGGACGGGGACGCTCTGCTGCCCGCGCTCGCCCAGCACCTCCTTGACGGCGGCGAGGACGGTCAGCGCGTCCTCGGTGTAGCGGGCGGCGACGCCCGGCGCGGCGGAGTCCAGGCGCACGACCCGGGCCGTGCCCTGCGACTCCAGCGCCGCCGCGACCTCGGGCAGCCCGGCGACCAGCACCAGGCCGGCCTCGGGCGCCCCGGTACGCTCGGCGCGCTCCGCGGGGACCCAGCACGGCGCGGCCAGCAGCTCGGCGACGGCCGGCTGCCCGGCGGTGGCCGGCGGCTCACCGGTGGCCCGCGCGGTGTAGGCGCGCAGGGAGACGCCCTTGAGCCGGACGCACACCCGCCCCTCGTCGTCGCAGAGGTCGATGTCGAGGCGGCGGACGGCGTCGCCCGGCCGGCCGCCGCCCTCGCGCACCCAGGCCCACATCGTGGGGGTGCACGGGCCGGCGATCTCCACCTCGTCCAGCGCGAACGGCAGCAGGAGCGGCCCGTCCTCGCCGGCCAGGGGCAGCAGGCCCGCACAGGCCTGGAGGGCGGAGTCCAGCAGGGCCGGGTGCAGGCCGTAGCTGTCCAGCGTCCCGCGCACCGCGGCCGGCAGGACGAGCCGGGCCAGCACCTGGCCGTCGCCGGTCCAGAGCCGGTCGAGGCCGCGGTGGCCGGGGCCGTAGGCGATACCCCGGGCGCGGAACGCCTCGTAGGCCTGCTCCGCGTCCAACTCGGCGCCCTGGCAGGCGGCTTGCAGCTGCGGCAGGTCGAGGACGGCGGCGGCCGGGCCGGCCTCCGGGGCCACCCGGACGAGGCCCTCGCTGTGGATCACCAGCTGCGCCGCGGGAGCGTCCTCGTCACCGGTGCTGTAGATCTCGAAGCCGACCTCGTCCCGGCCCTTCGGCAGCAGGCGGACCTGGACGGTCCGGGCCCGGCCCTCCACCGTGACGGGCCGCGACCAGACGACGTTGCGGATCCGCAGGGAGCCGTGCGGCTCGTCCAGCGAAGCCGCCACGGCGGCGCGCGCCAGCTCCAGGCAGGCCGCGCCGGAGAGCACGCGCTCGCCCTGGACCAGGTGGTCCTTCAGGAAGAACTCCTCGCCCGTGAAGACCGAGGTGAAGCGCTGCTCGTTCAGACTGGAGGTGTTGGCGTGGAGCAGGGGGTGGAGCCGACCGGCACCGGCGGCCGGCTGCGGGTCGGCGCCGGGCCCCGGGGAGAGCCAGTAGCGCTCGCCCTGGAACGGGTAGGTCGGCATCGGCACCCGGCGGGCGGTGCCGTCCTGCAGCTTCTCCCAGTCGAGCACCAGGCCGGTGACCCAGAGCTCCAGCAGCTTGCCGTACGCGCGCTCGGCGATCCAGGCGTCCAGTGCCCGCGCCAGGCCGTCGTCGGCGGTGAAGACGGCCAGTGCTCCCTGCCGGCGCTCGACCCGCCCCCGGTACAGCTCGGCGACGCCCGCCTCGTCGGCGAGGAACGCCCGCAGCTTGGCGGCGAGTTCGCCGGTCGTGCCCGCGACGAGGCCGAGCCGCTCCTCGTACGCCTCCCGGCCGACCTGGAGGGTGTGGGCGAGGTCGGCGAGCGCGACGCCGGCGCCCTCCTCCTCGGTCGTCCAGCGCAGCAGCTGCTCGGCCTGGGCCCGGAGGCCGTCCTCCGTCCGCGCGGAGAGCACCACGACGGCGGGCCGGCCGGTGCCGGCCTCGACGGCTTCGGTGACCTCGACGGCCCGCGCCGGGACGTACTCCTCGACGATGACGTGCGCGTTGGAGCCGCCCGCGCCGAAGGACGAGATGCCGGCGATCCGCGGCGCCTCGGTGCCGTCGGCGGCGACCGGTCGCCGCCACGGCGACAGCTCGCGCTGCACGTAGAACGGGCTGTTCTCGAAGTCGATGTGCGGGTTGAGCACCTCGGAGTGGAGCGAGGGCACCAGCTTGCCGTGCTTCAGCTGCAGCAGCACCTTGGTCAGCGCCGAGATGCCGGCGGCGCTCTCGGCGTGGCCGATGTTGCTCTTCACCGAGCCGATCGCGCAGAACCGCCGGTCGTCCGAGTACTCCCGGAACGCCTTCGTCAGGCCCGCCACCTCGATCGGGTCGCCGAGCGACGTCCCGGTGCCGTGCGCCTCGACGTAGCTCACCGAGCGCGCGTCGACGCCCGCCTCGCGCAGCGCGTGGCCGATCACGTTGTGCTGCGCGCGGGGGTTGGGAACGGAATACCCGTTGGTCCGGCCGCCGTGGTTGAGGGCCGTCCCCCGGATCACACCGTGGATGGTGTCCCCGTCCTCGATCGCCCGGGCCAGCGGCTTCAGCAGCACGGCGCCGACGCCCTCGCCGGGCACGTAGCCGTCGCCGCCCTCGCCGAAGCTCTCGCAGAGCCCCTTGCTGGACGCGTACTTGCCGTTGCCGAGCATCAGGTACTTGTTCGGGTGGAGCGACAGGTTGACGCCGCCGGCGACGGCGAGCTCGCACCCGCCGGTCTGCAGGCTCTGGCAGGCCAGGTGCAGGGCGGTGAGCGAGGACGAGCACATGGTGTCGACGGCCAGGCTCGGGCCGTGCAGGTCGAAGACGTAGGAGATCCGGTTGGCGATGGACGAGGCGCTGCCGGACAGGGTGACGTTGCGTCCCTTCGCCTGCTCCTGGGCGCCGTAGAGCTGGTACTCCTCGTACATCACGCCGACGAACACGCCGACGTTCCCGGCGAGTCCGCGGTCGCCGTAGCGGCTCAGCGTCTCGCGGGTGTAGCCGGCGTCCTCCAGCGTCTCGTGCACGCACTCCAGGAACAGCCGCTCCTGGGGGTCCATGAACGCGGCCTCGCGCGGCGAGATGTTGAAGAACAGCGGGTCGAAGTGGTCGGCCCGGTCCAGGAAGCCGCCCCACTTGGTGTACGTGCGGCCCGGCGCGTTCTTGTCCGGGTCGAAGTACGCGCTGTGGTCCCAGCGGTCGGCCGGGATCTCGGTGACGCAGTCCCGGCCCTCGGCCAGGTTGCGCCAGAACTCCCGGACGTTGCGGGCCTGCGGGTAGCGCCCGGCCAGCCCGATGACGGCGATCTCCAGGCCCTCGGAGGCCGCCTCGGTCCGGCGGGCCGGGGCGCGCCGTGCGCTCCGCCCGCGGCGCGGGGCGGCGGTGCGGACCGGGGCGACGGCCGCGGGGGTGACGGCCGCGGGGATGGCGGCGGGCTCCGGGTCGTCCGGCCCCAGGAGTGCGGCCAGCCGCTCCCCGTGGGCGTCGAGGAAGTACTCGGTCAGCGCGCGGATGCTCTGGTACTCGAAGAACAGGGTCTTGGGCAGCGAGCCGAAGACCTGCTCCAGCTTGTTGGTCAGGTTCATCGTCATGATGGAGTCGATGCCGTAGTGCTCCAGGGCGTCGTTCACATCGATCCGGTCGGCCGGCAGGCGCAGCTGGGAGGCCAGCAGACCGACCAGGTACCGGCCGGCCCGCTCCGCCTGCGTGCCGGCGGGCCGCGACGGCTCGGTGTCCCGCACCGGCTCGGGCCCGGTGCGCTCCACCGGGGCCTGGGCCGGGGCCGGAGCAGGGGCCGCGTCCGCGTCGTAGGCCCGGGAGGTGAACCCCCGGAGCCGGCAGCGGACGGCGCCGGCGTCGTCCAGGAGGTCGATGTCCAGCTTGCGGACCTTGTGGCCCGGCCGGTCGTCCGCGCTGTACCGCACCCACGCCCACAGCTCCGGGGCGAGCGGCCCGAGGACCTCCAACTCGTCCAGGGCAAAGGGAAGATGGAGCACCGTGCCGTCGGCCTCGCCGAACAGGCCGACGGAGGCCTGGAAGGCGGAGTCCAGCAGGCCCGGGTGCAGCACGAACCCGTCGAGCGCCTCCCGCGCCCCGGCGGGCAGCACCAGGCGCGCCAGCGCCTGGCCGTCGCCGATCGCGATGCTCTCGATGCCGCGGTGCGCCGGTCCGTAGTCGAGGCCCATGGCCCGGTACGTCCGGTAGCACTCGTCGGCGTCCAGCCGCGCGGTGGAGCAGGCGGCCAGCAGCGCGGCCACGTCCACCGGGGCAGCCGGTGCCACCGCGACGGGGACGGCCACGCCCTGGCTGTGCACGACGGCCTCGGCGTCGCCGTCCGGCAGGCTCGCGATCTCGAAGGCGACCTCGCCGCTCTCCTCGGCGACCAGGGTGGTCCGCACGTGCACGGGCTGCCCGTCCACCGTGACGGGGCGGGCCCAGACCACGTTGCGCAGCGTCACGCCCTGCGGGCGGGCGTCGAGCGAGGCCTCCAGGGCCGCCCGCGCCATCTCCAGGTACGCGGCGCCGGGCAGGACCTTGCGGCCCCGGACGACGTGGTCGGTCAGGAAGAACTCCTCGCCCGAGAACACCGAGCCGAACCGCTGGGCGTCCAGGCTGGAGGTGTTGGCGTGGACGAGCGGGTGGAGCCGGACGGCGCCGGGGGCAGTGGCGGCCCGGCCGGCCGTGAGGTCGCCCACCCAGTAGCGCTCGCGGGCGAAGGGGTAGCCCGGCAGCGGGACCATCCGGGGGCGCCGATCACGGTGGAGCCGGCTCCAGTCGACGGCCAGGCCCTTGACCCAGAGGTCGAGCAGCTTGTCGAACTTGCCCTTCTCGATCCACGCGTCGACGGTCGCCGCCATGTCGGTGTCGGTGGCGAAGACGGCCAGGGTCTCCCGGTGCTCCTTGACGTTGCCCAGGTGGAGGTCCTCGACGGCGTCGTCACCCGCGACGAACGCGGTGAGCTTGGCCGTGAGTTCGGCGGCGGAGGTGACGGGCAGCGCGAGCCGCGTCTCCATCGCCTCGCGGCCGGACTGCAGTGTGTGGGCGACGGCGTCGAGGTCCGGTCCGGCCCCGTCCTGGCGGGCGAGCCAGTCCAGCAGGGCCTGCGCCCGCTCGCGCAGCCGCTCGCCGTCCTTGGCCGAGAGCACGATCAGCCGCGGGGTGCTCCCGTCCGTGGCGGTGCCCCCGGTGCCGGTGCCGCGGTACTCCTCCACGACGACGTGCGCGTTGGAGCCGCCCGCGCCGAAGGAGGAGACGCCGGCGATCCGGGCCCGCTCCGCCGTGCCGTCGGCGCCGGCGGGGCGCTGCCAGTCGGCCGGCTCCTGCTGGAGCCGGAAGGGCGTCCGGGTGAAGTCGATGTTGGGGTTGGGCTCCTGCGCGTGCAGGCTGGGGGCGAGCCGCCCGTGCTGCATCTGGAGGACGATCTTCAGCAGTCCGGCGATGCCGGCCGCCGCCTCCAGGTGGCCGATGTTGGTCTTGGCCGAGCCGACGGCGCAGTACTGCCGGGCGTCGGTGTCCTTCGCGAACGCCTGGGTGAGCCCGTCGAGTTCGATCGGGTCGCCGAGCTCCGTCCCGGTGCCGTGCGCCTCCACGTAGCTGACCTCGTCGGCCGAGACCCCCGCGCGGTCCAGCGCCTCGCGCACCACCTCGGCCTGCGCGCCCGGGTTGGGCACGGTGTAGCCGTTGGTCCGGCCGCCGTGGTTGATGCTGCTGCCGCGCAGCACGGCGTGGATGACATCGCCGTCCCGCTCGGCGTCCGCCAGCCGCTTGAGCAGCACGACGGCCGCGCCCTCGCCGGGCACGAAGCCGTTGCCGCCGGCGCCGAAGCTACGGCACTTCCCGTCGTGCGACAGCATCCGCTTGCCGGACATCAGGGTGTAGTTCGACGGGTGCAGGTAGAGGTTGACCCCGCCCGCGAGCGCCAGGTCGCACTCGCCGCGCCGCAGGTGCTCCATCGCCTCGTGGACGGCGCTCAGCGAGGACGAGCACATGGTGTCGACGGGCAGACTCGGGCCCCGGAGGTCGAGCAGGTAGGAGACGCGGTTGGCGACCGAGGCGAACGAGGTCAGCGGGTGGAGGTTCTCGTTCTGCTCCCGGAGCGCGGGCCCGTAGAGGTCGAAGCCGGTCTTGGAGACGCCGGCGAAGACGCCGACCCGCCCGCGGTGCGCGTCGGCCAGGCGCCGGCGGGTGTAGCCGGCGTCCTCCAGCGCGTTCCAGGACTCCTGGAGGAACAGGCGTTCCTGCGGGTCCATGTTCATGGCTTCCTGCGGCGAGATGCCGAAGAAGAGCGGGTCGAAGTCGGCGAAACCGTCGAGGAAGCCGCCCCACTTGCTGTAGCTGCGGCCCAGCGCGACCGCCTCGTCGCGGTCCGGGTGGTAGAAGCCCTCCAGCTCCCAGCGGTCCGCGGGGATCTCGGTGACGCAGTCCCGCCCGGCGGCGAGGTTCTGCCAGTACTCGTCCAGGTTCCCCGCCTGCGGGAAGCGGCCGCTCATGCCGACGATCGCGATGGCGTCGGCGGCCGCCGGGGCCTCGGGGGCCGGGGCGGGAGCGGGAACGGAGGCGGGGGCGGGGGCGGGCTGCGCGGGAGCGGGCTGCGCGACGGCGGCGGGCTTGTCGGCGACGGCCGGGGCCGCGCCGGCGGCGGTCCTTGCATCGGCGGGCCCTGCGGCGGGAGCCGGTGTGGCGAGCCCGGTCCAGGTGAGGCACGTCCCCCGGTGCTCCCGGAGGAAGTAGTCCGCAAGGGCGTCCAGCGAGTTGAACTCGTAGAGGACCGTCTTCGGGAGCCCCGCGAAGGTCTCGGCGAACTTCCGGTTGAGCCGGGTGACGACGATGGAGTCGATCCCGTAGCTCTCCAGCGGGGCCTCGGCGTCGATCTTCGCCGCCGGGAGGCCGATGACGCCGCCGAGCACCTGCCGGAGCCGGTGCACGACCTTGTCGCGCAGCGCGCCCGCGTCGACGGCCACGGCGGCCGCCGGCGCAGCGATGGACGCGGCGACCGGGGCCGCGACGGACGCGCCGGCCGGGGCGGGGCCGGACGACGGCGAGGCCGTCGGCTGCCCCAGCAGCGCCCGGCGGATGAGCGCCCCGTCACCCTCGACCGCCATCACCTGGTGGTGCGTCAGGGAGAGGCTCTCGTGCAGGACCCGCACGCCGGACTCGGTACGCAGCGGACGCATGCCGACCTGCTCCAGCAGGGCACGCTCCGTCTCCGCGTCCGGGGCCATGCCGCCCTCGGCCCACAGCGGCCAGTTGAGCGAGATGCTGCGGCCCGAGCGCAGCCCCTCGGCGACCAGGCCGGCGCGGTGCCGGGCGAAGGCGTCGAGGAAGGCGTTGGCGGCGGCGTAGTCGGCCTGGCCGACGTTGCCGGTGACCGCCGCCGCGGAGGAGAACAGGGCGAAGAAGTCCAGCGCGTCGCCGTGGCTGGCGGCGTCGAGGTTGACCGTCCCGGCCACCTTGGGGGCGAGGACGGCGCGCAGGTCGTCCTCGCTCTTGCGGAGGACGAAACCGTCCCGCAGGACGCCAGCGCTGTGGATGATGCCGTTGATCGCGCCGTGCTGCTGCCGCACCCCGGCCAGGAACGCCGCCACACCCGCGGCGTCGGCGGCGTCGAGCGGGGTGTAGTGCACCTGCGCCTGCGGGCGCCGCAGCGACTCCAGCAGCTGCCGCCAGCCCGCGTCGAGCGGGGAACGGCCGGTGAGGTGGACGGTGGCGCTGCGGACGGACCGCAGGACGTCCCGCGCGAAGATCAGCCCGAGGCCGCCGAGGCCGCCGGTGATGACGTAGGTGCCGCCCTCCTTCCAGGGCAGCGCGGGCTCCGCCGGGGCCGGCAGCTCCTGCCAGGCCAGGACGGACCGGCCGCCGTCGTGCAGCCGCACGGCGCGCTCGTCCGGGCGGTCCCGGACCGTCAGGAGCTGCGCGGCGGTGGCCGCGGCCGGCGCGGCGGCGTCGACCAGGACGAGCTGGGGCACGAGCCGGGGGTTCTCCAGGGCCGCGCTCTTCAGCAGGCCGAGCAGGCCGGCGCCGAGGGCGTCCTCGCCGTTCCACGGACAGACGAGCTGCACCAGCGTCCGGGGCAGCGACGGGAGGGCGAGGAGCCGGCGGAGGGCGTCGAGCACCTGGCCCGCGAGGTCGGTGTAGCGCTCCGCGAGGCCGGTGGCGGGGCTCTCCAGGAGGCGCACCACGGCCGTGCTGTCCGACTCCTGCAGGGCCGCCGCCAGTTCGCTCGGCCCGGCGAGCAGCACGAGGTGGCCGGGCTCCCGCCCGGTCGCCGGGGTGCCGTCCGCCGGCTGCCAGACCGGGTGGAACCGGACCAGCTCCGGGCCGGCCTTCTCCTGACCGGCCTGCTCCGGGCCCGCCTTCTCCTGCGCCGCCTGATCCTGGCCTGCCTGATCCTGGCCGGCATGATCCTGGCCGGCCTCCTGGCGGCGCCTCAGGAACTCCTTGACGTACTCCTTGGAGACGCGCTCGGCCTTGAGATCCAGCAGCAGCTGCTCGAGTTGCCTGTCCATGGTCAGCGACCCCCGTTGTCCGTGGTGCGGCCGGCGTCGTCGAACGACCGGCGGATGTGCTCTGCGGCGGCTTCCATGCCGAGGGAGTCGCTCAGGTAGCTGTCGAGGACGTCGTCGAGCAGCGCGTCCGGCAGACCGGCCTGCGCCGCACCGGCCCCGCCCCCGGGACCGTCGCTCTCGGGTCCGTCCGTCCCGGGACCGTCGATCGGCTTCTCCGCGATCCAGTACCGCTCGCGGGCGAAGGGGTAGGTGGGCAGCGGGACGACCCGGGCCGTTCGCCCCGGGTGGAGGCTGCGCCAGTCGAGCTCGAAGCCGTTCACCCAGAGGTCGAGCACCTTCGCGAACTTCCCCTTGGCGATCCAGACTTCGAGGATCGCGCCCATGTCCTCGTCGGCGGTGAGCGCCGAGAGCGCCCGGTCGTGGCGCTTGACCCGGCCACGGTGCAGCCCCTCGGTCCGCTCCGGACGGTCCAGGAAGCCCTGCAGCCGCTCCCTCAGTTCGCCGAGCGAGCCGACGACCGTCCCCAGCCGCTCGGGCATGGCCTCGCGGCCGACCTGCAGCGTGTGGGCGACGTCGGTGACGGACACCCCGCGCTGCTCCCCGGTCGGCAGCCAGCGCAGCAGGGCGGCGGCCTGCTCCCGCAGCCGCTCCTCGTCCTTGGCGGAGAGGACGACGACGGCGGGCCCGCCGGCCGCAGCGCCCGCGGCGGCCGGCGCCTTCGGGACGTACTCCTCGATCACCACATGGGCGTTGGCGCCGCCCGCCCCGAAGGAGGAGACACCGGCCCGGCGCGGCACCTCGGCGGTGACGCCGTCCAGGGTGACGACCGGGCGCTTCCACTCCGCCTGTTCCCGCTGGACCACGAACGGCGTGGAATCGAAGTCGATGTGCGGGTTCAGCTCTTCGGCGTGCAGGCTGGGAGCCAGCTCGCCGTGCTGCAGCTGGAGCACGACCTTGAGCACGCCCGCGATGCCGGCCGCGGCCTCGGCGTGGCCGATGTTGCTCTTGGCCGAGCCGATCGCGCAGTACTGGACGTCCCCGGTGTCGCCGGAGAACGCCCTGGTCAGGCCGTTGATCTCGATCGGGTCGCCCAGCGCCGTCCCGGTGCCGTGGGCCTCGATGTAGCTGATCGTGCGCGCGTCGACGCCGGCCCGGTCGAGCGCCTGGCGCACGACCTTGCCCTGCGCCACCGGGTTCGGCACGGTGTAGCCGTTGGTCGTCCCGCCGTGGTTGATGCCGGTGCCGCGGATGACGGCGTGGATGTGGTCGCCGTCCCGCTCGGCGTCCTCCAGCCGCCTGAGGACGATCGCGCCGACGCCCTCGCCGGGGACGAATCCGTTGCCGCCGAGCCCGAAGCTGCGGCACTTCTCCTCGTCCGAGAGCATCTGGAGGTTGCACAGGTTGAGGTAGCTCGACGGGTGCAGGTAGAGGTTCACCCCGCCGGTCACGGCCAGCTCGCAGTCGCCGCGGAGCAGGTGCTCGCACGCCTCGTGGAGCGCCGTCAGCGAGGACGAGCACAGGGTGTCGACGGGCATGCTCGGGCCGTTCAGGTTGAGCTTGAACGAGACGCGGTTGGCCGCCGACCCGAAGGAGGTGTACGGGTAGGCCGTGTCGCCGCGGCGCCACCGCTCGGGCCCGTAGAGGTTGTGCCCGGCGCGCGTGATGCCCACGAAGACACCGACCCGGCCGTCGAACTCCTCCTCGATGCGCGCCCGCGTGTAGCCCGCGTCCTCGAAGGCCTTCCAGGTCTCCTGGAGGAAGAGACGCTCCTGCGGGTCGATCTCCAGGGCCTCGTTGGGCGTCATCTCGAAGAACAGCGGGTCGAACTCGGCGAAGCCGTCGAGGAATCCGCCCCACTTGCTGTAGCTCTTGCCCTCCGCGGCGGCCTTCTCCTTGTCGGGCTCGTAGAACCCGTCGAGGGGCCACCGGTCGGCGGGGATCTCGGTGACGGAGTTCCGGCCGGACCGCAGGTTCTCCCAGAACGCGTCCAGCGTCTCGGCCTGCGGGAACCGGGCGCTCATCCCGACGATCGCGATGTCACCGGTACGGGCCGCCGCGGCGGGCGCGGGGCGCACCGGCTCGGCCGCCACCACCGGCACCACCGGCACTGCCTGCACCGGCGTGGAAGCCTGGACCGCCTGCACCGGCGTGGCGGCCGGGGCCGCCGGCGCGGGAGCAGCCGCGGGGGCGGCAGCCGGCGCGAGGCCGACCGCCCGCTCCAGGGCCTCGTCCTGACGGCCGGCGAAGTGCTCGGTGAGCGCCTCGATCGTGCGGTACTCGAAGAACAGCGTGCTGCTCACCTCCCCCAGGTCCTTCTTGAGGTTGTTGAGGAGCTGGAGGATGAGGATCGAGTCGATGCCGTAGGCCGACAGCGCCTCCCGGGCGTCGATGGACTCCGCCGGGATGAGCAGGGTCCGCGCGACCAGCTCCCTGAGGTAGGTCCGCACGGCGTCCTTGAACGCCGCCGGGTCCGCCTGCACGGGCTGCGGCGCGGCGGCCGGCACCGGCTGCGGCGCGACGGACTGCGACGCTACCGGCTGCGACGCGACGGGCTGTGGCGCGACCACGACGGGCGGCTCGCCGCCGTCGGCCTGGCGGATCACGCCGTCGCTGAAGGCGACGACGACCTGCTGGCCGAGCGGGTGCGCGTCCCGCGCGGGGAACTCGACGGCCGCGAAGCCCTCCCACTCCAGGACGGACTGCCACATCCGGGGTTCGAGCCCCGGGCCGCCGGCGTCCCGCAGCTCCGGGTCGTCGTAAAGCCACCAGCCGTCCAGGAGCGCGAAGGTCAGCATGCCGAACACGGTGTAGCCGTCGATCTCGTTCACGACGACGGCACCGCCGGGCCGCAGCAGGGCCTTGCTGTTGCGCAGCGACACGCGGATGTCCTTGGTCGCGTGGAGCACGTTGGTCGCGATGACGAGGTCGTACCCGCCCTCCTCGAACCCCTGCTCCGCCACCGGGCGGCCGGCGTCGTAGAGCTCGCAGCGCAGGAACGGGTTCTCCGCTCCCCACTGCTGCCTGCCGTGGATGAGGAAGGCCCGGGAGAGGTCGGTGTAGCAGTACTCGCCGATGTGCTCCGCGTACGGGCGCAGCTGGCGCATGATCGTGGCGGTGGTGCCACCGGTGCCGGCGCCGACCTCCAGGATGCGGAACTTCGCGCCGGGGTTCTCCGCGAGGCGGCGCTCGACCAGGGCGACGGTGCAGTCGCCGACGACGTCGTTGAAGTAGTCGGCGATCATGTTCCGCTTGTAGATGCCCTCCACGAGGTCCAGGGAGGAGCCGGGGAAGATGACGTCGACCGCGGAGGTCGCCCCGGTGAGGATGCCGGTCAGCGCCTGGAGGGTCTTGTCGACCAGGTCCACCGAGGCCCGCAGCTCCGGGTCGGCGAGCCACGCCCGCTTGTTGCGCTCCCACTCGGCCGCGGTGGCGGCCGGGTCGAGCGGGTTCCCGGCACCGGCGCGGTAGCCGGCGCCGGTGTCGACGAGCCAGCCCTGCTGCACGAAGATCTTGAGGGTCTCCTGGAGCCAGCGGTCGTACTTGCCGGTGATCCCGTTGGCCCGCTGGAAGGAGGTCGCGTCGAAGGCACCGCCGGGGAACCAGCCACGGCCGTGCAGCTCGCACCAGAGCAGCTTGGCGAGCAGCGCGTCCAGCTCCCGGAGCTTGTCCTTCGCCTGCGTCTCCACCGTCCGCAACGCGCCCTGGCGCGAGGGGAGTTCGGGAGTGAGCGGGCCGGCCTGCGCGGCCGCCGGGCTCAGCACCCGGACGGACTCGTGGTCCGCGTAGGCCTCGAACCGCTCCGGCTTGCGGGTGTTGACGTAGACCAGCTGGCCGAGCGGGGCGGCCAGCAGCCGCTCGACCGCGGCCATGGCGAGCGCCGGGTCGATGTCGCCCAGGCCCTCCTGCTGGTAGATCCGCTCCCGGACGTGCTGCGGAACGTCGAGCCCGCTGCCGACAGCGCCCCAGTAGCCCCAGTTGACCACCTTGACGGCGTGGCCGCGCTCCGCCGACAGGCGGTCGGCGAGGGCGTCCTCGAAGGCATTGCCGGCCACGTAACTGCAGTAACCCATGGTCGGGTTGATCGACGCGATCGAGGAGAAGTACAGCAGGAAGTCGAGCCCCTCGGCGTCGAACACCTCCGCCATCCGCACAGTGGCGTCGACCTTGGCGCTCAGGCCCTGGCGGAACTGCTCCTCGCTCGTGTTGGGCAGGCTCTGGTCCACCAGGCCGAAGACCGACTGGACCACGCCGTGGACGGTGCCGAACCGCTCCCTGACCTTCGCGTACGCGGCCCGCAGCGACTCCGGGTCGGCCGCGTCCGCCGGGACGTACCAGGGCGCGCGGCCCAGGGCCGCCAGCCGGTCGATCTTCTGCTGGATGGCGTCGTCCTTCTCCCGGCGGCCGATCCAGACCACCTGGGCGCCGAAGCGCCGGATGACGTCCTCGCTCCAGAGCTCGCCGATGCCACCGGCCCCGCCGAGGACGACGTAGACGCCGCCCTCCTTGTACGGGGTCCGGGCCGGAGCGGGGAGCTCCACCCGGGCCAGGCTGCGGCGGAACCACTGCCCGCCCCGCAGCGCCCGCACCGTCCGCGCCGGAGCGCCGAGCAGGGAGGCCACGGGGGCCGGCTCGGTCGCGCCGAGGTCGAAGGACTTCACGGCCCAGTCGGGCAGCTCCTTGGCCATCACGCCGGCCAGGCCGAGCACGGCCGCGTCGGCGGGGTGGACCGTCTCGCCCCGGAGCACGGACTGGGTCTGCCGGGTCACCACCGTCCAGCCGAGCTCCTCGCCGCCGTAGCCCAGCGCGAACAGGGCCTTGGTCAGGCGGAAGAACGTGACCACCCCGGCGTCGGTGCGCCGCAGCAGCGCGGTGGCCTCGGCGCTGTCGTCGGCCGGCGAGATCCAGACCAGGTGCCGGACGGTGCCGACGCGCTGCAGCGCCGCGGTGAGCGCCTCGACGCTCTGCGTGTCGCCGGCGGTGAGGAAGTGCGGTGCGGCGCAGCGGGCGGCGATGGCGGCGCGCTCCGCGGCGTCTCCCCCGACGACCACGACGTTGCCGTCCAGGGCCGGGCCGGTGGCCGGCTCGGGGGCCGGCTCGCGGACCCAGAGCGGCGCCAGCGACAGGTGGTCGGCGTCCTCCGGGCCGGCGGCGCGCCCGGCGGGCAGGGCCGCGGCCACGGGGGCGGCGGGCAGGGCCGGGCGCTGCGTCCGGGCCTCCTCGGGCAGCCAGTAGCGCTGCCGCAGGAAGGGGTAGGTCGGCAGCGGGACACGCAGGTGCGCGCCGGTGGCGAAGAGCCGCGCGTACTCCAGCTCGTAGCCCTGGAGGTACAGGTCGCGCACGGCCTCCAGCTGCTCCGTCCGGGCCGTCCCGGCCGCGCCCTCGGCGCACTGGCGGATGCAGCTGTTGCCGAACTGCTCCAGGGAGGTCTGCGGGCGAGGCGCGTGGTCCGCGAGGTCGGCGACGCGCACGTGCTCCTCGCGGCCGTCCGCGAGCCACTCGCGCAGTCGCGCCGCCAGCTCGGCGGTGTCCCGGGCGACGCAGGCCAGGCGGACCGGGCAGTGCCGGCGGCCCAGGAGCAGGGTCAGGGCGATGTCACCCAGCTCGATGCCCGGGTTCTTGTCCAGGTGGTCCAGCAACTGCGCGCCCTGGGTGCGCAGTTGGTCGCGCGAGAGCGCGGAGAGCACCACCAGCTGGCCGGCGGCGGCCGGGGCGGTGCGCTGCCGCTCGGGGGCCTCCTCGATCACCAGGTGGGCGTTGGTGCCGCTGAAACCGAACGAGCTGAGCGCGGCCAGCCGCGGGCGGCCCGGCTCGGCCGTCCAGTCTCGGTGGACGGTGTTCACGTAGAACGGGCTGCCCCGGAAGGCGATGTGGGCGTTGCCCTGCTCGAAGTGGAGGGAGCGCGGCAGCTCGCGGTGGTGCATGGCGAGCAGGATCTTGGCGAGGCCGGCGACCCCGGAGGCCGGTGCCGCGTGCCCGATGTTGGTCTTCACCGAGCCGATCGCGCAGTACTCCTGCTTGTCGGTGTAGTGGCGGAACGCCCGGCTCAGCGCCTGGAACTCGATCGGGTCGCCGAGCTTGGTACCGGTGCCGTGGGCCTCGACCAGCCGGATGTCGGCCGGGTCGATCCCGAAGGTGTCGTAGACCGTACGCTCCAGCCGCTCCTGCGACTTGGCGCTCGGGGCGGTGATGCCATTGGAGGTGCCGTCCTGGTTCAGGCCGGAGGCGCGCACCACACCGTGGATGTGGTCGCCGTCGGCGAGGGCGTCCCGCAGGCGCTTGAGCACGACCATGCCGACGCCCTCGCCGGGGACGAAGCCGTCCGCCCGCTCGTCGAAGGTGTGGCACTGCCCCGTGTCGGAGAGCATGCCGGCCTTGTGGGCCGCCAGGTAGTAGTCGGGTGCGCACTGCACCGAGACCCCGCCGGCCAGCGCCAGCTCCACCTCACCGGCGCGCAGCGCCTGGCACGCGAGGTGGATGGCCACCAGCGAGCCGGAGCACGCCGTGTCGACGGCGATGGCCGGGCCCTGGAGGTCGAGGTAGTAGGAGATCCGCGCCGGGATGATCGCCTCGGCGTTGCCCCACATGGCCTGGGCCGGGGCGTCCTCGGCGGGCGCGGTCAGGTAGTCGCTGACCTGGGTGCCGATGTAGACGCCGCAGGCCCGGCCGCGGACCGCCTCGCCGGCGTAGCCGGCGTCCTCCAGCGCCTTCCAGGACTCCTCCAGCGTGAGGCGCTGCTGGGGGTCCATGTAGGTGGCCTCAAGGCCGGATATCTGGAAGAACATCGGGTCGAAGAGGTCGATGTCGTCCATGAGCGAGGCGTACCGGGGGTGGCCGGCGCCCGGGGACACGTAGGTCGAGAGGTCCCAGCGGTCGATCTCGCCGACCAGGCTGCGGCCCTCGGCGAGGTGCTGCCAGAGCTGGTGGACGTCCTTCGCGGTGCCGAACTTTCCGCTCAGACCGATGATCGCGATCGGCTCGGTGGACGGGTCCGCTGCCGTGGCGGGCGCGACGGCCGCGGGGGCTTCCGGCGCGGGGAGGACTGCGGTGGCAACGACCGGCGCCGGGGCGGCGACGGCAGGAACGGCGACGGCGGGAACGGCGACGGCCGGGGCCGCGACAGTCGGCGCGGCGGACGCGGGCACGGGCGCCGCGACGAAGGCGGCGGCCAGCTCGTCGCGGTGGTACTCCACCACGTAGCGCGCCAGCGCCCGTACCGAGCTGTGGTCGAACAGGTCGGTGGCCGCCAGCGTGATGCCGAGGGCGGCGTTCAGATCCTGCGTCAGCCCGACCCCGAGGATGGAGTCGACGCCGTAGTCGGCGAACGCGTCCTCCTCGGAGATCTCCCGGCGGTCCAGGCCGAGGGACTGCTCGATCTGCGTGACGATCGCCTCCCGGACGCGCGCCTCGGCGGCCGCGCCGTCGAAGGCACCGGCCTCCCGGGCCGCGGCCGGAACCACGGCCGGGGCCGCCACCGGGGCCGCGACCGTGACGACAGCCGGAGCCGCGACCGGGGCCGCCAGCGCCCGCGCCTGCTCCGGGAAGGTGTCGGCCACGTACGCCGCCAACTGGCGCACCGAGCTGTGGTCGAAGAGGTCGGTGGTCACCAGCACGCCGCCCAGCACCTCGTTGAGGTCCTGGATCAGCTGCACGCCGAGGATGGAGTCCACGCCGTAGTCGGCGAACGCGTCCTCCTCGTGGATCTCGCTCGCGGCCAGCCCGAGGGAGGTCTGGATCTGCGTGACGATCGTGCGCTGCACCTGCGCCCGCACCTCGCCCTCGCTCGCGACCGCCACGGGCGCGGCCACCACGCTGGGCCCGGCGGTCGGCCCGGCCACGACGGCGGCCACGACGGTGGGGACGGCGGCGGCACCGGCCCGGGCCACGACGATCTGGTGCCCCGCGTCGTGCACCGCGGCGGCCGGGAAGGCGACGGGCCCGAACCCCTCCTCCTCCAGCACCGTCCGCCAGGTCGCGGGCGCCAGGCCGGGGCAGCCCTCGATCCGCAGCTCGGCGTCCTGGTAGAGCCACCAGCCGTCGAGCAGACCGAAGGTCAGGTGCAGGAACAGCGTGCGCGCGGCCATCTCGTTGAGGAGGAGCTCGCCGTCCGCGCCCAGCAGCGCCTTGGCGTGCCGGACGGCCGCCCGCACGTCGCGGGTGGCGTGCAGGACGTTGGTGGCGAGGACGATGTCGTAGCCGCCCTCGGTCACCCCCTGGGCGGCGGGGCTGCGCTCCACGTCGAAGAGGTCGAACCGCACGTAGGGGTGCTCGGCGCCGAACTCCTTCTGCCCCTTGAGCAGGAAGTACCTGGAGAGGTCGGTGTAGCGGTACTCGGCGACGCCGTCGCGGTACGGGGCGAGCCGGCGCAGCACCTTCTCGCTGGTGCCGCCGGTGCCGGAGCCGATCTCGAAGATCCGGACCTTGCGGGCCGGATCCCGGTCGAGCAGGGCCGCGACCCGGGCCGCCACCTGGTCCGCCATGATCTCGTTGAGGGCGTCGGCGCTGTCGCAGTGCCGGTAGACGCCCTCGACCAGCGCCATGGACGAGGCGGGGAAGATGACGTCGGTCGCGGGCCGGCGGCCGGTGATGACCTCCGGGAGCGCGCGGAGCGCCGGGTCCAGCAGGTTGACGTAGGCGCTGGCGCCGTTGCTCTCGCTGCGCAGCGCCTCCCAGCGCCGCCACACGGCGTCACCGTCGGCCGGCGCCTTGGCGGTCGGCGTGTAGTGCCCGGTGCCGTGTCCGTCGTACTCCAGGTAGCCGTGGCCGGCCAGGATGCGCAGGCTCTCGTCGAGCCAGCGGTCGTAGCCGCCGCCCGGCTTCAGGGCGGCCCGGAGCTCGGCGACGGAGCCGCCCGCCGTCTTCAGCCCCACGGCCCGCAGCTGCGCGAACAGGAGCTCGCAGAGCAGCTCGTCGTCGAAGCCCCGGGCGCTGCCGGAGTCGGCGAGGATGCGCCGCAGCCGGCGCTCGTCCGCGGTCGGCACCGCATCGGCGGCACCGGCCGCCTGCTGCCCGGCCCGCTTCGGGGTGGTGGTCTTCTCGACGGCGAGCTGGTCGAACGGGCCGGAGAGCAGCACGTCCAGCGCCGCCATGCCCTCGGCGGGCTCGATGGAGCCGATGCCGTCCAGCTCCATCCGCCGCTGGTAGGCGTCGGCGGCGACGACGCCGACGCTGCCCCAGTAGCCCCAGTTCATCACCTTCACGGTGGCGGGCCAGGTCTGCTGGAGGAGCCGGGCGAAGGCGTCCTTGAAGACGCAGCCGCAGACGTAGTTGCTCTGCCCGGCGGAGCGCTGGAAGGAGTTGAGCGAGGAGAAGAACAGCACGAAGTCCAGCGGCTCGCCGGCGAAGACCTGGGCCATCCGGACGCTGACGTCCACCTTGGCGCGGACGGCGGCCCGGAAGCGGTCCTCGCTCATCCGCGCCACGCTCTGGTCGAGCAGGGCGATCGCGGAGTGGACGACGCCGTTGATCCGGGGGAAGCGCGCCTTGACCCGGGCGACGGCGGCCGCGAGGGACTCCCGGTCGGTGGCGTCGGCCTGGAGGTACCAGGGCGCGGGGCCCAGCCGGCCCAGCTCGGCGATCCGGGCCCGGATCGCCTCGTCCTCGGGGCGGCGGCCGATCCAGACCACCTGCGCGCGGTAGTCGCGCACGACGTGCTCGGTCCAGGCCGCCCCGAGGCCGCCGGCGCCGCCGATGACCACGTAGACGCCGCCGTGCTTGTACGCCGTGGCGTCGTCGGGGACGGCCTCGTCGGCCGGCACGGGCACCAGGGTCTGCCGGTACCAGTGCCCGCCGCGGTGCGCCCAGGTGGCGGCCACCGGTTCGGTCGGGAGGTCGAGCGCCTCGCGCAGGACGGACTCGCGCAGCTCCTCGACGTCGGCGAGGCGCACCCGCCACCGCGGGTTCTCCTTCGCCAGCGAGCCCAGCAGGCCGTGGACGCCGGCGTGGGTCGGGTCGACCTTGTCGGCGTCGCCGACGAACTGGCTGCGGACGGTCACGGCGGTCCACTCCAGGGCCCGCTTCTCGTAGCCGAGCGCGAGCAGCGCCTTGGCCAGCCGGAAGCCGGCGTACGCGCCCTCCTCCTGCCGCTCGACCAGGGCGTCGCTCTCCGGCCCCACCGGCGCGCCGCCGCCGGCCACCCAGACCACGTGGTCGTAGACCGCGCCGCCGCGCGCCAGCCGGGCCCGGAGGCCGTCGACGGTGTCGCCGGCCCGCAGCAGCAGGACCTCGACGCCCTCGTGCCCGGTGAGGACCGAGCCCAGCGCGTCCGGCTGGTCGCCGACGAGCAGGATCCGCCCGCCCGGGCCGCGCTGCGCGGCGGGCGGGAACGGCGGCTGCGCCTGCTCCCAGCCCGGCTTCAGCAGGGTCGGCCGCCCCGCGGCCGGGGCCGCGGCGGGCAGCGCCGGAGCGCCGCGCTTGACCGGGCGGGTGCTGAACGCCCTGATTCGCACGCTCACGTTGCCCTGCGCGTCGCACAGGTCGATGTCGAGCTTGTCGCCGCCCTGCGCGGCCGCCCGCCCGCTGCGCCGCAGCCACGCCCACATGGTCGGCGCGCAGGGGCCGAGGATCTCCAACTCCTCCAGCGCGTAGGGCAGGTGGGCGCCGTCGGTGGCGTCCAGCAGGCCCACGGAGGCCTGCAGTGCGGCGTCGAGCAGGCTGGGGTGCAGCACGAAGCGGTCGAGGCCGTGCTCCGCCTCCTGCGGCAGCGCCAGCTCGGCGAGCGCCTGCCCCTCACCGACGAAGATCCGCACCAGGCCCTGGAAGGCCGGCCCGTACGCGATCCCCTTGCGCCGGTACGAGGCGTAGGCCTCGGCGGCGGCGATCTCGAAGGAGCCGCACTCGGCCCGCAGCCGGGCCAGGTCCAGCGGGGCCGGGCGCGGGGTGTCGGCGACGACGATGCGGCCCTGGCTGTGCACGGCCGGCTGCGCGCCGGCGACCGGGGCGAGGATGCGGTAGCGCACGCCCGCGGCGTCCGGTTCGAGCTCGACCCGCACGTCCGACGGGGTGTCACCGACCTTGACCGGCCGCATCCAGACGACGTCCCGGATCGAGACGCCGCCCGCCTGCCCGCCCTGCTCCGCCCGGTCGGCGGCGTGGGCGGCCCGGGCCAGCTCCAGGTGGGCCACCCCGGGGAGGACCTTCTCCCCGGCCACGACGTGGTCGCGCAGGAAGAACTCCCGGCCGGTGAGGGTCACGCCGGCCGGCCGGCCGGGCTCCGCGGCGCCCCGCAGCAGCGGGTGGCCGGCCGCGCCCGGCGCGCCCACCGCCTGCCGCGCGACGTCCTGCCACAGCTGCTTCCTGGCGAAGGGGTAGCCGGGCAGCGAGACCGGGGCCGGGCGGCGGCCGCCGAACAGCCGCAGCCATTCGAGGTCGTTCCCCTGGCAGTAGGCCTTGGCGACGGCGCGCAGCGCGTCCGTGTGGAGCGCGGCGTCGTGGTGCAGCAGGGCCGCCTGCTCCAGCAGCCGGTTGCCGGCCTCGCGCACCTCGTCCTTCGGCGCGAAGCCCTTGGGCACCCGCGCGGTGAAGACGTCCGGCGCCTGCCCGTCCCGGGCCCACTGCCGCAGCAGGCGCACGGCCTCGGCGGCGTCGCGGGCCACCACGGCGCAGCGGTGCGGGAAGTGCGGCCGGCCGTCGAGCAGGGTCGCGCCGACCTCGCGCAGGCCCTGCGGGCGGGTGGCGTCCTCCAGGAAGTCGATCAGGTCGGCGACCCGCTGCCGCAGCGACTCCTCGGACTTGGCCGACAGGGCCAGGAGGTGGGCGGGCATCGTCGCGGCCTCGTCCTCGTTCTGCACCGGATAACTCTCCACAACCATGTGTGCGTTGGTCCCGCTCATCCCGAACGAGCTGACGGCCGCGACGCGCCTGCGCCCGGCGCGCTCGGGCCATGCCCGGTTCGCCTTGTTGACGAAGAACGGGCTGTCCTTCCAGGCGATGTACTCGCTCTCCTGCTCGCAGTGCAGGCTCGCCGGGATCGTCTCGTGGCGCATGGCCTGGACGAGCCCGATGAGGCTGACGAGGCCGGAGGCCGCGAGCGTGTGCCCGACGTTCGACTTGACCGAGGTCAGGGCGCAGTACTGCTGCTTGTCGGTGAAGCCCTTGAAGGCGTCGTTGAGCGCGTTGATCTCGACCGGGTCCCCGAGCCGGGTGCCCGTCCCGTGCGCGACCACGTACTCGATGTCCGCCGGGTCGACCCCGTACTGCCGGTAGGTGGAGCGCAGCAGCTCGGTCTGGGCGTCGCCGTTGGGGGCGGTGATGCCGTTCGACCGGCCGTCGTAGTTGATGCCGCTGGCGCGGATGACGGCGTGGATCCGGTCCCCGTCGGCGACGGCCGCGGAGAGCTTCTTCAGGACGACGACGGCGACGGCCTCGCTGAGCACCATGCCGTTGGCGCGCTTGTCGAACGCGTAGCAGACGCCGTCCTCGGAGAGCATGCCGGCCTGCTGGGTGCCGCCCAGCAGCTGCGGGGTCGTGATCAGGCTGACCCCGGCGGCGAGGGCGGTCTCGCACTCTCCGTTGCGGATGCTCGCGCATGCCTGGTGAGCCGCCACGAGCCCGGAGGAGCAGGCCGTGTTGAGGGCCATCACCGGGCCGTTGAGGTCCAGGAAGTAGGAGAGCCGTGCGGCGAGGATGCCGTCGTGGTTGGCGGTGATGCTGCCGGTGCCGCGGGCGAGGTCGCCGTAGTCGCCCTGCTCGACGCCCACGAACATGCCGACCCTGCGGGTGGCCGCCGGCTTCCAGCCCGCGTCCTCCAGCGCCCGCCACGACTCCTGGAGGAGCAGCCGCTGGCGCGGGTCGAGGCTCTGCGCCTCCTTGGGGGAGAGCTCGAAGAAGAGCGGGTCGAACTCGTCCGGCCCGGACAGCTGGCCGACCCGGAAGGCGGCGAACGGGCTGTCCTCGGGCTCGCCCCAGAGGGCGAGCCGCTCGCGGCCGACCGGGGTCACGGTGTCGCGGCCCTCGGCGAGGACGGACCAGAGCTGGTCGACGTCGTCCGCGCCGGGGAAGCGGCCGCTCATGCCGATGACGGCGATGGCGTCGTCGTCCCCGCCCGTGCCGAACGGTGCCCGGGCCGCGGGCTCCGGCAGGGTGCCGGCCGTCCGCTGCCCGGCCGTCGCGGCCTCGACGGCGGCGATGGCCTCGACGGCCCCGTCGGTGGCGGTGGTGTCGGCGGACCGGGCCGGGGTGGGCTCGGGTGCGGCCGCGTCCAGCGCGTCCCGGAACCAGTCGGGCTCGGCCACCTCGACGACGGGCGGGGCGTCGTCCGCGCCGCCGCCGTGGAGCGCCGCGAGGACGTCCTTGTGCTCGGCCGCGAACCAGCCCCTGAGCTTGCGCAGCGTGGAGTGGCTGTAGAAGAGCGAGGGCGAGACCTCGACGCCGTAGTGCGCGCCGAGCCGGGCCGCCAGCTCGGCCAGGCTGACCGAGTCGAAGCCGTAGTCGGAGAGGTTGTCGTCCTCGTAGATCTTGTCGAGGGCGATGTTGACGGCCCCGCTGATGATCTCCCTGAGGTCCCGGTCCAGGCTCTCCTCGGGGCTCACCGCCGGCGCGGCCGGGACGGCCGGCCGGGTCGGGGAGGCCGCCGGCTGCCGCTGCGTCAGGCCGAGGAAGCGCACCACCCGGCTCGGCCTGCCCACCAGGATCATGTGCTGGGAGGCGTCCTGGGCCAGCAGCTGCTCGAACAGCGCGATGCCGTCCCGCGTCTCCAGGAAGTCCTGGCCGCTCGACCGCAGGAGCATCGTGGTGGTGTCCTGGTCGAAGCCCATCCCTCCCTCGCGCCACAGCGGCCAGTTGACGACCACCGTCCGGCCGGAGAGCTGCCCGGCCTTCACCCGCGCGTCGCGGTGGGCGGCGTAGGCCATCTGGAAGCGGTTGCCGACCGCGTAGTCGCAGGTGCCGAAGTCACCGATGACGGCCGAGGTCGAGGAGAAGTAGCAGACGAAGTCGACGTTCTCGCCCGCCAGCGCCTCGTCCAGCGCCAGCGTGCCGCGGATCTTGGGCTCCAGGATCCCTTCGAAGGAGCTCAGCTCCTTCTGCAGGACGCTGCCCTCGCCCTGGACGCCGGCCGCGTGGACGACGCCGTTCAGCGGTCCGAAGCGCTCGCGGGCCTGCGCCACGACGCGCTTCATGTCCTGCGCGTCGGCCACGTCCGCCTGCACGTACACGGCCCGGGCCCCGGCGGCGGTCAGGCCGTCGAGCTTCTCCTGCCGCGCCGCGTCCAGCGTGGAGCGGCCGGTCAGCACGAGGTTCGCCCCGTAGTTCTCGGCGAGGTGCCGGGCCACGATCATGCCGAGGCCGCCGGCCCCGCCGGTGACCAGGTAGGTGCCGCCGCGCCGCAGGGCGCCGGGGCGCTCGGCGAGGGCGGCCGGCCGGACCCGGCTGACGAACCGTCCGCCCGCGCGGTAGAGCGCGCTGACGGCCTTCTCGGTGCGGAGTTCGGCGAGCAGCCGCTCCGTCCACGCGGCCGCGGTGGCGGGCCGCTGCGGGTCGGCGGCGTCCTGGAGCACGGCCACGACGGACAGCTGCGGCATCACGAGGCCCAGCGAGCGCTCGAAGCCGAGGTTCGCCTCCAGCAGCGCACGCTCGACGCCGTCGCGGTACTCCCCCGCGAGGACGAGGCGCCGCGCGGGGAGCTTGGCCGCGGCCACGGCCTGGAGGGTCAGGACGACGTCGCCGAAGTCCTCCGGGTCCGAACCGGGCTCCAGCGCCCGGAGGTTGACGACCGCGTCGATACCGGTCCGGTTCGCCGCGAGGTCGCGGAACGCCTCGCGGTAGTCCTGGGGCTCACCGCGCCGGACGTCGTAGGAGTCCGGGGAGAGCTTGCGGTAGGCGTCGCCGAAGCCGACGAAGGCCACCGGCAGGGCGGGGTCGAGCGCCCGAACGGCCCGGGCGATCTCGGCCTGGCGCTCCGCCCCGGTGCAGAGGAAGACGATCCCGCCGGGCTTGCGCGCCGCCGCCCCGTCCAGGGCCTGCGGCTCCCAGCCCTCCACGAAGGCCAGCGGCCGGATCTGCTCCCCGGCCCCGGGGGCCGGCGCGGCAACGACCGGGGCGGAGACGGCCGGCGCGGCAACCACCGGCACGGCGGCGACCGACGCGACGGCGGCCGGCTCAGCCGTGACCGGCTCGACCGGTGCCCGGCCGAGGGACAGCGGCCTGGGCGCGTCCAGCCAGTGCCGCTCCTGCGCGAACGGGTACGCCGGCAGCGGGATGCGGCGCACCTCGGCGCCACGGGCGAGGGCGTCCCAGTCGAGGGCCAGGCCCTTGACCCAGAGCTCGGCGAGCTTCTCGCCCCGGCCGCGCTCCAGCCACCGCGCCACCACCTCCTGCATCTCCTCGTCGGCCTCCAGGAGGGCGACGGTGTCCTTGTGCTGCCGCACGCCGGCGTGGAAGACGCCCTCGACGTCCTGCCCGCCGTCGAGGAAGGCCCGGAGCTTCTCGCTCAGCGCGTCGTGGCCGTCGACCACGAGGGCGAGCCGTTCCTCCATGGCCTCCCGGCCGACCTGGAGCGTGTACGCGATGTCCGGCAGGGCGGCGTCGCGGCCCTGCTCCGACAGCCACGTCAGGAGTGCCCGGGCCTTCTCCCGCAGGCGGTCTCCGTCCTTCGCCGACAGGGCGACGATCTGCGGCTGCGCGGTGCGGCCGGCGCGCGGGCGCGGCTCCTCCGCGGGGATGTACTCCTCGATGATCACGTGGGCGATGGCCCCGTGGGCACCGAAGGAGGAGACACCGGCGATCCGGGGCAGCTCGTGCGTCACGCCGTCGACCGTCCGCGTGGGGCGGGTCCACGGCTCCAGCTCCTGCTGGACGTAGAACGGCGTGTTCGAGAAGTCGATGTAGGGGTTCAGCTTCTCGGAGTGCAGGGACGGCGCGAGCATCCCGTGCCGCATCTGCAGCAGCACCTTGGTGACGGCGACGACGCCGGCCGCGCCCTCCAGGTGGCCGATGTTCGACTTGACCGACCCGATCGGGCAGTACTGCTTCTTCGCGGTGTGCTTGCGGAAGGCCCGGGTCAGACCGGTGATCTCGATCGGGTCGCCGAGCGAGGTGCCCGTCCCGTGGCCCTCGATGTAGCTGATGTCCTCCGCCGAGAGGCCGGCGTCGGCCAGGGCGGCCGTGACCATCTCCGCCTGGGCCAGCGGGTTGGGCACCGTCATCCCGTTGGTCTTGCCGCCGTGGACGGTGGCGACGCCGCGGATGACACCGTGGATGTGGTCGCCGTCGGCGACGGCCTGGTCGAGCGGCTTGAGCAGGACGCAGCCCACGCCCTCGCCGGGCACGTAGCCGGTGCCGCCGTCGCCGAACGAGCGGCAGCGCCCGTCCTTGGCGAAGAAGTTCATCTGGCTCAGCGACACGTACTTGTTGGGGTGCAGCGAGAGGTTGGCCCCACCGGCGAACGCCAGCGAGGCGCTGCCGTTGCGGATGCTCTCGACCGCCATGGCGATCGCGTAGAGCGAGGACGAGCACGCGGTGTCGACGGTCAGGCTCTGGCCGTGCAGGTTGAAGAAGTAGGAGACGGCGTTGGACGCCGCGGCACGGTCGGAGAGGACCACCTCCTGGCCGCTGAGCAGCTGGTACTCGTTCCACATCATGCCGAGGTAGACGCCGACCTTGCGGGCCTTGTCGGGGCTCAGGGTCTTGCGCGTGTACCCGGCGTCCTCCATCGCCTCCCAGGCGGACTGGAGGAACAGGCGGCTCTGCGGGTCGGTCAGCGCGGCCTGGTTCGGGGACATGTTGAAGAACAGGGCGTCGAAGTTCTCGGCGCCGTCGATGAAGCCGCCCCACTTGCTGCTGCTCTTGCCGGGCGTCTTCTCGGCGGCGTAGTGCTCGTCCTTGTCCCAGCGGTGCGCCGGGATCTCCTCGATGCAGTCCTCGCCGCGCTCCAGGACCTTCCAGAACTCGTCGAGGTCCCAGGCCTTCGGGTAGCGGCCGCTGACGCCGATGATCGCCACGTCGCGCGACCGTCCGACGGCCTGCGGGCGCTCCTGCACGGCCGGCACGGCGGTGGCCGCCGGGGCGGCGGTCACGGCCGGGGCCGGCTGGGTCCGGAGCGGCTGGACGGGGGTGGCCGGGGCCTCGGCGGCGGTCTGCCCGATGTCCAGCAGCTCGCGCAGGCGCTCCGCCTGGTTCTCCGAGAAGTACCCCGCCAACTCGTCGATCGTCCGGTACTCGAAGAACAACGTCCCCGGGATCGACTCGAAGTCCTTCCCCAGAAGCCGCATCAACTCCATGATCTGGATCGACTCGATCCCGTACTCACCCAACTCCGCAGCAGCGTCGATCCGCCCCTTCGGAATCCGGAACACCTGCGACAAACGGTCCTTCAAATACTCGACCGTCCGCCCCAGCAACTCCTCCGAACCACCACCCACAACCGCCACCGGCTCCACGGCCACGGCGGCCGGCACCGGCTGCGCGGCGGCCACCAACACGGCCGGGGTCACGGCAGCGGACTCCCCGAGGCCCAGCAGCTCGCGCAGGCGCTCCGCCTGGTTCTCCGAGAAGTACCCCGCCAACTCGTCGATCGTCCGGTACTCGAAGAACAACGTCCCCGGGATCGACTCGAAGTCCTTCCCCAGAAGCCGCATCAACTCCATGATCTGGATCGACTCGATCCCGTACTCACCCAACTCCGCAGCAGCGTCGATCCGCCCCTTCGGAATCCGGAACACCTGCGACAAACGGTCCTTCAAGTACTCGACCGTCCGCCCCAGCAACTCCTCCGAACCACCACCCACAACCGCCACCGGCTCCACGGCCACGGCGGCCGGCACCGGCTGCGCGGCGGC
>NZ_JBVJCO010000041.1:0-7697 GCF_055588525.1 Kitasatospora sp. NPDC041988 | reverse complement strand
CCGGAACACCTGCGACAAACGGTCCTTCAAATACTCGACCGTCCGCCCCAGCAACTCCTCCGAACCACCACCCACAACCGCCACCGGCTCCACGGGGACGGGGACGGTCACGCGTGCCTGGGCCGACGGGCGGACCACGGCGGCGGGCACGGCCGCCCGCGGCGCCGGGGCCTTCCGGGCGGCCTTGGCGCGGTCCGCGCCGGCCACCCGCAGCACCTTCTCGATCTTCGCCCGCTCGCCCTTGGTCACGACGACCTGGGTCTCCCCGGAGACCAGGATCCTCAGCAGCGCCCGGATGCCCTCGGCCGTCTTGAGGCCGCGCATGCCCGAGTAGTCGTAGTACAGGGTCTTGGCCGTGCCGTCCTGCTCGATGTCGCCGAGCATCCCGCCCTCGTCCCAGTAGGGCCAGTTGACCGAGATGCTCCGGCCCTGGCGCCGGCCCTCGGCCCGCAGCGCCTCCCGCTGGTGGGCGTAGGCGTCGAGGAAGCGGTTGGCGGCGGCGTAGCTGCCCTGCCCGAAGTCGCCGACGTAGGCGGCGATGGAAGAGAAGAGGACGAAGAAGTCCAGCGGGTCCTGCTGCGTCAGCTCGTCGAGGTGGACGGTGCCGTGCACCTTCGGTGCCAGGACGGCGTCGAACTCCGCCTGCCCGGCCTCCATGACGCCCGCGCTGCCGACGAGGCCGGCGCTGTGGAAGACGCCGTCCAGCGTGCCGAAGCGCTCGCGTGCCGCGGCGAGCGCCCGGCCGACGTCGGCGCGGTCGGCCACGTCGCAGGCGAGGTAGAGGACTTCGGCCCCGGCCGCCTCCAGCGCGGCGAGCTTCTCCCGCCGCTCGGCGTCGGGCTGCCGGCGGCCGAGCAGGACGAGCCTGGCCCGGCACTGCTGGGCGAGGTAGCCGGCGAGGTGCAGCCCGAGCGCTCCGGCGCCGCCGCTGATCAGGTAGACGCCGCCCTCCTTCAGGGGCAGCGCCGAGGCCGCGGGCTGACCGCCGCCGCTCCACGGCTGGAGGACCCGCTCGGAGCGGGTGCCGTCGGCGTGCCGGATCTCGTGTCCGCCGCGCGCGGTGGGGCCCTCGGCCAGGCGCAGTTCCCGCAGCACGCCGGCGGCGACGGCCTCGGCGCCCGCGGCCGCGTCGAGCTGGAGGCTGTTCATCCGGAACAGGTGGTTGACGGGCGTCATGGCGCGCGCGAACCCGGAGAGCGCCTCCGCCGCCGCACGGGCCGGTCCCTGCTCGCCCGCTCCCTGCTCGCCCGACCCCTGCCGGCCGGGCAGGACGGCCAGGTACCGGATCTCGTGCTCGATGCCGGCCTGGTGCACGGCCCGGAAGAGGTGGCGAAGGCTCTCCAGCCCGAGGGTGAGCCCGGACTGACCGGGCGTCAGCGCCCAGAGGTCGGCGATCGCGTGCGGCAGCTGCCCCCGCTCGTCGAGGGTGCGCACCAGCCGGTCGAAGTCGGCGCCGCTGCGGCGGTCGACGGTGAAGACGCCCGGGGACGGCTCCGCGAAGGCCGGCCCGGCCGTCACCCGGACGACGCGGCCGGGGCGCCCGGCCGCGAGCCGCGCCGGGCGCGCCTCGTCGTCGTCGAGGACGAGCAGCACGCGCTCCGCGCCGGCGGCGGAGTCGGGCTCCTGCTCGGCGCTCTCGCCGGTGCCCTCGATCCAGCGCGGGACGTAGAGGTGCAGTTCCTCGTCCTTCTTGGCCGCGAACTCCTTGAAGACGAGGCCGGTGGCCCGCACGCACTCGGCGCCGTTCTCGTCGCAGATCGCGAGGTTGACGCTGACCGCGCCGTCGCGGGCGATCCGGTGGATCGTGGCGTGGCAGTAGGAGACGCTCGGGATCGGGGCGAAGACGACGAGCTCTTCGAGGCTGAACGGGATTCTCAGCACGCCGTCCTGCTCGCCGATGCCCCGCAGGGTGTTGAGCGCGGCGTCGAAGAGCGAGGGGTGCATGGTGAACTCGGGGAACTCGCCCGCCAGGCCGTCGCCGAGCACGATCCGGGCCAGGGCCTCGGTCTCGCCGCAGTGGAGGGTCTCGATGGCCTGGAAGGTCTCGCCGTAGCCGAAGCCCAGCTCCCGGAAGCTCGCGAAGATCTCGGCGTTCTCCTGGCGGCCGGTGCAGCGCCCCAGGATGCCGGGGATGTCGATGCTGCCCCGCACCCGCGAGGGCTGTTCCGCGGCGTAGTTGGCCCGGCCCTGGGAGAAGACGGTCCTCTTGCCGTCGATCTCGCTGTGGATGAGGTACTCCAGCGAGTCCTGCTTGAGCGGGCTCAGCTCGATGTTGACCGTCCGGGAGTCGCCCTCCATGACGATCGGGTGGCCCCAGATGATGTCCTGGAGCGTCACGGCCTCGGAGCCGCTGGAGAGCCGGGCGGCCGTGTAGGCCATCTCCATGTGGGCGACGCCGGGGAGCAGGATCTTGCCGTCCACGACGTGGTCCCGGAGGAAGAACTCGTCCTTCGACAGCTGCTTGCCGAACCGCTGCGCGTGGAGCGTGGATTCGTTGCTGTCCAGCAGCGGGTGCAGGCGCGCCGCCCGGCCGGCCGCCGGCAGGGCGGGGCGCGACCCGTTCGCCCCGGCCCAGTAGGTCTCGCGTGCGAAGGGGTAGCCGGGCAGCGAGGCGCGCAGCGGCGGCCGGTCGCCGAACAGCCGCTCCCAGTCGAGCTCGTAGCCCTGGGTGTAGAGGTCGGCCAGGGCGCGGACGGCGTCCTGGTACCGGCCACGGTCCGCGACCGCGCCGGCGGCGCGCGCGATGAGCTCGTTGCCGTACTCGGTGAGGGCGACCTGCGGCTGGAAGTCCCGGCCGGCCACCCCGCGGAACAGCTGGGGGGCCTTCTTGCCGTCGAGGAACTGCTGGAGCAGCTGCTCGGCCTCCGCCCGGGTGCCGGCGACCAGCGCGCAGCGGTGCGCGAAGTGGTGCCGGCCGCCGAGCAGGGTGGCGCTGATCCGGTCGAGGCCGGTCTCGTCGGCACGCAGGGCGGCGAGCAGCTCCGCGGCCCTGGTCCGCAGCGCCTCGTCGGTCTTCGCGGAGAGCACGAGCAGCTGGGAGGGGCGGTCACCGGCGCCGGAGCGGGCCGGGTCGGTACCGTAACTCTCCACCACGACATGGGCGTTGGTGCCGCTGATGCCGAAGGAGCTGACCGCACCCAGCCGCTTGCGGCCCGGCTCGTCCTTCCACGGCCGCGCCTCGCGGTTGACGTAGAACGGGCTGTGGGCCCAGTCGATGTAGTCGCTCTCCTGCTCGCAGTGCAGGCTGGCGGGCAGCGTCTCGTGCCGCAGGGCCTGCACCAGGCCGATCAGGCTGACCACGCCGGAGGCCGCCAGGGTGTGCCCGACGTTGGTCTTGACCGAGGTCAGGGCGCAGTACTGCTTCTTGTCGGTGTAGCGGCCGAAGACGCCGGCGAGCGCGTTGACCTCGATGGGGTCGCCGAGCCGGGTGCCGGTGCCGTGCGCCACCACGTGGTCGATGCCGGCCGGGTCGATGCCGAACCGGTCGTAGACGGTGTTCAGCAGGGCGGCCTGGGACGGCTGGCTGGGCGCGGTGATGCCGTTGGTCCGGCCGTCGTAGTTGACGCCGCTGGCCCGGATGACCGCGTGGATCCGGTCGCCGTCCGCGACCGCCTTCGACAGCGGCTTCAGCACGACGACGGCGACGGCCTCGGCCATCACCAGGCCGTTGGCGCGCCGGTCGAAGGCGTAGCAGACGCCGTCCTCCGACAGCATGCCGGCCTGGGTGGCGTGCTCGAAGAACTTGGAGGTCGACAGGAGGTTGACGCCGGCCGCGACGGCGGTGTCGCACTCGCCGCTGCGCAGGCTCAGGCAGGCCTGGTGCACGGCCGCCAGGCCTGCCGAGCAGGCGGTGTTGATGCTGAGCACCGGGCCCGAGAAGTTCAGGAAGTAGCCGAGGCGGGCGGCGAGGATGCCGTCGTGGCCGGAGGTGAGTGTCTCCTCGTCCCCGGTGAGGCGCTGGTAGTCGCCCTGTTCGGCGCCGACGAACATGCCCATGGTGTTGTCGCCGAGCTGCTTCGCCCCGTACCCGGCGTCCTCCAGGGCCCTCCAGGACTCCTGCAGCAGCAGGCGCTGCCGCGGGTCCATGGTCTCGGCCTCCTTGGGGGAGATCTCGAAGAACAGCGGGTCGAACTCGGCCGCGCCGGGCAGCCATCCGGCCCTGACGCCGGTCACGTCGAGGGGGCTGCGCCAGCTCTCCAGCCGGTCCGCGGGTATCCGCCCGATCGCGTCCCGGCCCTCGGCGAGGAGGTTCCAGAACTCGTCGACGGTCCGGGCCTGGGGGAAGCGTCCGCTCATCCCGATGATGGCGATGGCGTCGTCGTCGGCCATACCGGACGACGAGGGCGCGGGGGCGGCTTCGGCCCGGGGCACCGCCGGCTCGGCCACGGCGGGGGCGGCGTCCCCGGCCACCCCGTAGGTGCGCCGCACCGCGTCCCGGTGGTCCCGGACGAGGTGGTCCCGGACCATCTCCAGAGTGAAGTAGGTGTAGAAGAGCTCGGGCGTGACGTCGATCCCGAAGTGACCGCTCAGCCGCAGGGCCAGCTGCGTGTTGCCGACCGAGTCGAACCCGAGGTCGGTCAGCCGGTCCTTCGGGTGGATCTCGTCGGCCGCGAGCTTCAGGACCTCGCCCGCGATGCTGCGGAGATCCGCCTCGACACTCTCTTCGACGCCCAAACCTGCCCACTCCCCGTGGCGCGCGTTCCCGCCCGCATCCGATGCTGGTTCTTCGTTCCCGGCTTCCTGGTGCCTGGCTTCCTCGTACTCGGCCTCTGCGCCCCCGGCCGGGGCCGGGGCCGGGGCGTCGTCGGCGGCGTCCGGGGTGATCCAGAAGCGCCGCCGGTCGAACGCGTACGTCGGCAGGCGGAGCCTTCGCGCCCCGACGGCCGGGAAGAGGTCCGCCCAGGGGCGGTCGACTCCCTCGCCGAAGGCCTCGGCCAGGGCCAGGAGCTGTTCCGTGTACTCGTCGGCGGGGATGTCCGCGCCGAGGTGGAACGCGTCCGAGGCCTCGGGGCCGGGTGCTTCGGACTGCTCTCCGTCGGCCGGGGCCGGCTGCCCGGCGGAGCCCCGATCGTGGAAGCAGTTCCTTGCCCGCCCGGCCTCCAGCAGGCGTTTCAGCTTCACCCGCAGTTCGTCGGCGCTGCGTACGACCAGCGCCGTCCGGCGGTCGAGGTGCTCGCGCCCGAGGAGCAGGGTGGCGCTGAGGTCCGTCAGGTCGGTGCCGGGCCACTCCCGGTCGAGCCACTCGGCCAGGTCGCGGATCCGCTGCTCCAGCGCCGTCGTGGTCCGGGCGGAGAGGCAGATCAGGTAGCCGGGGCGGGGCTGCGGAGTGGCGGCGGGGCGTGGTGGCGCCTCCTCCAGCACGACGTGCGCGTTGGTGCCGCCGAAGCCGAACGAGCTCACGCCGCAGCGGCGCGGAAGGGGCTCACCGGTCTCGGAGAGCAGCGGCTTCCAGGGGCGCAGGGATTCCACGATGTGGAACGGCGTGCCCTCCAGCTCGATGCGCGGGTTCAGGGTCCGGAAGTCGTGCAGGCCCGGCAGCTGCCGGTGCTCCATCGCCAGCAGGGCCTTGATGAACCCGGCGATCCCCGCGGCGGCTTCCAGGTGGCCGATGTTCGGCTTCACCGAGCCCAGGCCGCAGTGGTTCGACCGGCCGGACTCCGCGTCCGCCTTCTCGCCGGCCTCCGCGTCCGCGCCGGCCTGCGCACCGTCGCCGCGCGCCGCCCGGAACCCCTTCAGCAGGCCCTGGATCTCGATCGGGTCGCCGGTCGGCGTCCCCGTCCCGTGCGCCTCGACGTAGCCGATGGTGTCCGGGGAGATCCCCGCCCGGCGGATCGCGTCCGCGATGACCTGCGCCTGCGCCTCGTCGTTGGGGTAGGTCAGGGTGCGGGTGCGGCCGCTGTGGTTGGCGGCGCTGCCCTTGATGACGCCGTGGATGGTGTCGCCGTCGCGGACGGCGTCGGCCAGCGGCTTGAGCAGGACGAGCCCCGCGCCCTCCCCGCGGACGTAGCCGTCGGCCCGCTCGTCGAAGGTCTTGCAGGAGCCGGTCGGGGAGAGCATGCCCTTCTTGGAGAAGGAGACGTTCCGGCCCGGGGTCAGCACGAGGTTGATCCCGCCGGCGAGCGCGACGCCGCACTCGTCCTGGTTCAGCGACCGGACGGCCAGGTGCAGCGCGTGCAGGGAGGCGGAGGACGCCGTGTCGACCGTCACACTCGGCCCGCGGAAGTCGAAGAAGTGGGAGACGCGGTTGGCGATGACGGCGCCGGCGGTGCCCGTGGAGTGGTGCGCCGCGACCTCGCGGAGCTCCCGTTCCTGCAGTTCCTTGTAGTCCAGATTGTAGGAACCGAGGAAGACTCCGACATCGGTTCCGGACAGTGCTTCGGGCCGGACGGCGGCGTCCTCGATACAGGACCAGGCGAGTTCCAGCATGATTCGCTGTTGCGGGTCCATGCTCTCCGCCTCCAGCGGGGAGAGATGGAAGAACGCCGCGTCGAAGGCGTCCACGCCGGTGAGGAAGCCGCCCCATTTGCTGATGCCCGTACGCGCCGGTCCCGCACCGGGATCGCCGTCCGGAGAAGCGTATTTCCTCCAGTCCCAACGGCTTTGAGGGACTTCGCCGATGTGCGAGCGACCGTGTTTCAGGTTGTCCCAGAACTGGCGGTAGTTCTCCGCCCCGGGAAACCGGCACGCTATGCCGATGACAGCAACGTCGTTCTTCTGCATGGGAAGACCCCTCTTGACATCCCCGGTGCCCCGGCCGTAACGGACTGCTTCCATGGCTGTGCCACGGCAGCGGGCGTGCCTCGGCGTCGAGCGTCAATTGCACGTGTCGGAGCCGGAACTCCGGACGGGGTTCAACAGGCACACCGGACCGGCGTCATTGCCGGCAGCCGCCGACCGGTGCCCGATCCTCGCCTGACCACGGCTTTTCGGCGCGACGCAACCCGACTCGCCCTGGGTGGCGATCAGCCGGATTGCGTGTCGGTTCGTGTTTTGATGCGCTCCCAACCGCGGCGGCCGTCTTTCGCGCAGTCCTCGACCTGCGCTTGTCGAATGCCCCCGAGATGTGTGGCATTCCGTCCGCCGGCAGCCCGGGACAGGCCGGCCCGGGCGGGGATATTCCATGGTGTCCGGCGAGTCAAGGCCCTGAGGTGACCGCTTCCGGCCATGCAGGGACCTCCCCTCTTGTCGACACCCATGGACATGCCCTACGCGGAACAGAATCCTGCAAGATCTAACCGATCGTCAAGTAAACGATTGGTGCACTGTGCTGACCAAGGGTGGACAGGGAGCGACGGAATCGGTCCGGCGTGCCGCTCCACCCACCGTCAACTTCCCTCCCATGCACCCGATCCGCCCGGGCCTGCCCAGGACCTGATCACACGTCGGCCGGACCGCGAAAATCCCTGACACCGATCGGTTCCGGCCCATTCGGACGCTGATTTCGGGCGGAGGTGATGTGGTATCAGCCAGATGCCTCGACAACACCCGTGCACAGCTGTGAACTTGATCAACCGTCCGCCATCATGCCTCCTGGTTCAGTAGTGTGCATGACCGAAGATGTGTTCGCCCAGCGGAGCGGATCGCCGCCTGCGGGCTCGGACGGTTCCCTCACCCTTGGAGTGGTTCGAGATGACGGTTGTGCATGAGGCGCCGGTCGGCGACGAGATCCCCGAGATCGCGGCCGACGCCCACGGGCG
>NZ_JBVJCO010000040.1:0-89436 GCF_055588525.1 Kitasatospora sp. NPDC041988 | reverse complement strand
GACGGCGGCGATCGGGGCGGCGGTGGCGAACTTCTGCATGGTGTCTCTCCTGCACTCGTTGTTTCTGACTTCGCAAAAGCTACGTTGCGTTCGAGCATCAGGCAACAAGCTTGTTGCGCATAATCAGCATCAATGCAGGTCAGAGCACAAATATCGTTGCACGGGACTGAATCTAACGCAACGCCAGACACCCTTTGCGTTGCATTGGATGGAAAGTGAACGCTACTCCGAGCCACCCCCGATGCCTGACCGGAGATCGCCGAGCAGTAAGATCGTTTCGCAACACGACGCGAAGGGGAGCTGCAGTGGCGCGGGTTGCAGTGATAGGCGGGGGCATCAGCGGGCTGGGAACGGCGCTCATGCTCGGCCGACGGGGCCACCTGGTCACGTTGTTCGAGCAGGACGCGCGGCAGGCCGAAGAGGACCTGAACCGGGACTTCTTCCACTGGCACAGACCCCGCGTCCCGCAGGCCGTCCAGCCCCACTCGTTCCTCGCACCCGTGCGCACCGTGTTGCTCACCGAGACCCCTGATGTCTACGCGGACCTGCTGGCACGCGGAGCCCGGGAGTACCACGACTTCGACTGGTTCGGCGAGCATCCGCCGCATCGGGCCGGCGATGAGGAATTGGTGACCCTGCGCACCCGCCGCATCGTGCTGGAGGCCGCCCTGACCGCGGCCGTGCGGCGGGAACCCACCATCGTGGTGCGGCAAGGCTGCCGGGTGAACGCCCTCACCTTCGGGGAGGGCCGCCCCGTCCGGGTCACCGGCGTGCAGGTGGGCGCGGAAATCCACCAGGCGGACCTCGTCGTCGACGCGTCCGGTCGTCGCTCGCCGGTTCCCGCCTGGCTGATCGCGGCCGGCTGCCGCCCGCCCGTGGTCGACAGCCACCGCGCCGGGATCGCCTATCTGTGCCGCTGGTACCGCCTGCGTGCCGACGGCCCGCGCGAGCCCGGGCGGGTGAAGAACGGCTCGGCCGCACCGTTCGCGCTCGCCGGCGTCTTCCCCTCCGACAACGACACCTTCGCGGTGAACCTGGTGCTCTCCACCGGTGACCCGACCCGCGGCGCGCTCACCGACCCTGCCGTGTTCGAGGCGGCCGCCCGCCGCTTCCCCGCCAGCGCCGCCTGGCTCGACCTGGCCCCCGAACCACAGTCGGCCGTCCTGGCGATGGCCGGCCTGGACAACCGCTGGACCGCCCTCGCCGACGATGACGGACCTGTCGTCACCGGCCTGGTCAACGCCGGGGACAGCCTCATCCACACCAACCCCACCCTGGGCCATGGCGTGGCCCTCGGCCTGCGCGCCGCCCAGTACCTCGCCACCCACGCCGACCGGATCGCCACGGACCCCACCGACTACCACACCTGGACAGCACAGGCCCTCCGCCCGTGGTTCGACGCGCAGGTGACGGCCGACCGCGCCAACGAGCAACAGCTCGCCGAGAGTTCACCACTCCCGGATCGGCGGGCTGCCGCCCTGGCCGCCTGCGCCTTCGACGACCCCGTCGTCATGCGGGCCCGAGCCCAGGTGCGCCATCTCCTGCGACCGGCCGACGACGCCTACGGCACCGACGAAGTGGACCGGCACGTCACCGCCTGGCTGGCTGCCCACCCGGACTTCTCCCCACAGCACGACGGCCCGACCCGGGACCAGTGGGACGCACTCATCCCAGGCTGAGCGCCGGTGCCCGACCGTTCACGTGGCTGGTTCCGCCAGTCACGGAGTTCGAGGACCGTGTCCCCCAGCATCACCTCATGGCTGTCCCGGTGCCGCCTCAGCTCCGCCCCCGGGATTCCGATGACCGGGTGCGTCATGGCCGGCCCGAGGTTCTCGCGGGTGGGGATACCCCGACCACTGCAGTTCCCAGGAGTCTCCCGATCCCCACAGGCGGCGCTGATTGCCCGCCAGCAGTCCGTCATGGTTCCTGAGCCGGTCACCGTTGCGATCGAGCGGATACGCGGACCACTCGGTGGCCCACTGCCGCTCCGCGTCCACCAGCGTGAAGCGGGTGACGAGGCCCGCCAGCAGGATCTGCGCCTCGTCCGTCATCGGAGGAACGGAGGCGAGCGGTCGCCTGACGAGGCATCAGTGGAATGAGGCGGCGGTCACTCCGGAATTCCCTGGACCCTGCGGATGAAGACCGCGAACCTGTGGAACCCGCCCTGGACGAGGACCTCGTCCCGGTAGTCGCGCGCCTCGGAATGAATGTGGTCCGGGCTGGGGCAGAGGAACCCGAAGAGCCATATGTGCGCTTCCTTGTCGCGTTCCGCGATGGTGCTCCAGTCACTTCCGCAGGCCGTGGCCAGCGCGCCCACGCAGGCGGCGATGGCACGGTACTCGCTCCCGCCCCACTCCTTGAGCATCCACTGCCGGAAGTTCGCCTTGGCCTGCTCGATGTCGCGGCTCGTTCCGTCCCCCCGGAGAACCCTGTTGACGATCAAGGCCTGCGGTTCGGGTTTCTTCGCCATGGAGCCATGATTTCGGCCCTCCGCGCTCAGGGCAATGGGCCGTGCCCCGGTCGTCGGACCGGGCGAGCCACCGGCCGGCGGGCGCTCGGGCCGGATGTCTCCGTCCGGCCCACACCGCACGGTCGCCCACAGGGGGCGGCCGGGCTCACAGCCATGGCACTACGCTCTGCTGATCAAGAAATCGAGGATGGGGGCTGAGCAGGGTGACAGTTGACCAGGTGCAACGCGGGCGTGCGCGTCGGCGCTGGGTGGTCGGTGGGGTGGCGGTCGCGGTCGTGGCCGCTGCCGCGGTGGTCGGCGCCTTCGTGGCGGGTGCGCGGGAGCCCGCGTTGAGGCAGACGCTCTGCGGGCTGCCTCGGGCGGACGGGACAGCACTCGGCGCCGTGCTGCCCGACGGGCGGCCGGGGGTCGAGGAGGGCGGTGTCTCGCCGCACGGTGCCATGGGAGGCCACCCGCAGCTCTCCTGTGTGATCTCGGTGGACGGGCACGTGATGGTCCGGGTCCTGATGTCCGGCCAGGACCCGGACCGGCCGAGCGGCACCGACGCCACCGCCCCCTCCGTCCGGGGCCTGGTCGAACGGGGCGTGGTGGCCGGCCTGGGCAGCGCCTCGGTGGCGGGCTACTGCCCCGGCACCCATGACCTGGCGACGGTGGTCTCCGTCATGTCCGACCCCAGCCTCTGGCCGAAGACCCCCACCGACCAGGACAACCACATACGCGCGCTGGCATCGCTCGCCCAGAGCGTCCTCGCCGAGCAGCAGCACACCGTCTGCCCGTGACCGGAGCAGGAGTTCGGACCGGCCACTGCCCACAGCCGGGGTAGGGCCACTGCCCGCCGGACCGGCCGGGGGGCGGCAACTGCCCGGCCGGTCCGGGACTCGCTGGACTTGACGGACTCGACGGGACGAGGAGGAGCGGGGGCTGGAAGCAGGACCTCAAACGACGCGGCGGCGTCGGCTGTAGGCATAGGCGAGGGCCAGCACGATCGGGCCCCACAGCATCACCGGGCCGGTGCACACATAGGCCAGCGCCCTCCACCACCCGTTGCTGTAGGGCACCTCGTGGAAGCCCAGCACACCGAACCAGGCGAGCGGCATGGGGTTCCAGAGTGCGACCAGGCCCAGGCCGCCCAGGGTGGCCGGGACGATCGCGGCGGCCGGCGGGATCCGCCTGCCGCCGACCAAGGGCAGCCAGGTCGGAGCGGACTCACCCCACCCGCTGACCAGGCCGGTACAGAGCAGGGCCAGCGCCTCGGTGAGCACGCTCAGCCCGAAGACGTACAACCCGCCCCACCACGGGAAGGCCGGAGCCAACGGATCGACCGTCCCCATGTCGAAGTCGAAGGCGAACGGCAGCCGCCACAGGCAGTGCGGCAGGACGACGAGCGGCAGAAGCTTCGCGAGACGGAGCGCCCACCGCTGGACCGGACGCTCGGTATCGCCCAAAGGGAGCTTGATCGGCATGACTTCACTGTCGTCGGCCCGCGACGGCGGTGCGTCAGCCACCCGCATGATCCGCCTCCCCCTCCGGAGCTACTCCTCCGTGCCCTGGGCAGCAGGCAGCGGGGGCAGCTCGGCGGGGCGGACGGTCAGGCCGCCGGATATGACCGGGGCGAACGGGGCGGGGGCCATACAGGTGCCGACCTTGCCCTCGGCCGGGCGGCCGGAGGGGTCGGTGTCCATGTTCGCCACACCCCAGGAGAAGCCGACGCGGTCGGGGTGCCGGGGCGAGGTGCCGTCGAGGACGCTGAAGCCTTGGCGCCGGCCGACCGTGTCGGCGACCTCGGGGTCGGCCCGGGTGACGACCGCGGTGAACGAGGCCGTCCGCTCCCCCGTCACCAGGCAGTCCACGGCGGCCTCCGAAGTCACGGTGCGGTTCAGCGCCGCGACATGGTGGGAGATCCGCACGGTGCCGCGCGCGTCGGTCGGCAGGCCCTGCGGCAGCCCCGGGAGCGGCCGGGTGAACGGTGCGGCCTCCACGTCGAAGGTGAAGCGAATGTCGTCGTCGGGCGAGTAGGCGTAGGCGATCCGCACCGACCCGCTCACCGCCGCCTTCGCCGCCCCGCCGGACGAGTTGGGGGCGGGCGTGGCACCGACACCGGCGCCAGCGGAGGCGGAGGCTTCTGCGCCGCCTCCCACGGCGACCAGCAGAGCAGCGGCGGCGAGCGCCCCGAAGGCCTTCGCGCGGGCGGTGGTGGGGGTGACGGACATGGCGAACTTCCTTGTCTGCTGGGCCCGTCGGCCGGGGGCCGGGGCGTCTTCCTGGTGACGGGTCCAGCCTCCCGCCCGGCCCACTACCCGGTCCATGTGCCGTTCGGCAGCTCTTCAGCCCCGCCACGGCCCCGCCACCCTGCCGTTCGGCAGGGGTCGGGCCAGGGCCTACGCGCCCGGCCGGCACGCCCACGAAAACTGGTCGGAACTTTTGTTACCGCTATCCGTCCTCGTTAACTATAGTTGTCGCATGACAATGCCTGAGATCACCCCCGAGGAACAGGTCGAGCTCGACAAGGCCCTCCTGGATGCCCTCAATCCCCTCGCCTCGGCGATCCGGTCCCGGCTGACCGGGCTCCCCGAGAGCCGCATGTGGGAGGCGGACCCGGCCGAGGTGGCCCTGACCGTCCTCGCCACCTGGAAGGTGGTGGACGCGGAGGTCAAACGACTGGCGGCGATCGCAGCGGGAACCGCCGGATCGTACGGCGCAAGCTACGAGCAGCTGGGGGCCGCCTGGGGCATCACCCGGCAAGGCGCCCGCAAGAAGTGGCCCGACGCCGTCGCCCGCCCCTCGACCGCGACGTCGACCACCCTGGAACTGTTCGGCGGCGAGGCCGAACTGACACCGGAGCCTTCGTCCGGCGGCTGGACGTGGACGGGCAAGGGTGCCGACGGATCGCGCGGCGCGGCAGGCGACGACACCTGGTACGAGACCAAGGAAGAGGCCGCAGCCTACGCGGGCGCCTTCCTGCGGGAGCATGCCGCAGGAAGGCGCAACTGATGACGGAGGGTCTCCCGTTCGCTGATGAGGTCGTCGCGGCCGGAGAAGTCCCCGTGGCGCAGGGCTCGGCGGGTCATGGCGGAGAAGTCCGGCTCGTTGCCGCCCGGTGGGGCCGCGGCGGCGTGGCTCATCGGCCGGGGGCGAGGGTGTGCCAGCCGTTTTCGAGGAGGTCGAAGGCGCGGGTGACGGCCTGACGGGGATCGTCGTGGCCGCGGGCGGCGCGCGGCGCTTCGAGGGCGAAGTGGGCCAGGGCCGTGCAGGCGGGATCGGCTGCGGGCAGGCCGCTGTCCTCCGCGATGGCCTGGGCCAGGGCGGCGGTGTGGCGCAGCCACATGCCCTGTAGGTAGTCCCGCAGTGCCGGAGCACTGTTCACCAGATTGACGAAGGCCGTGAAGCGGGCGTCGTCGTCCGCGGCGGCCATGCGGTGGCGCAGCGCGTGCTCGCGCAGCGCCGCGGGGATCGACTGGCCCTGGGGGCGTTCGCGTACGGCGGCCAGCAGCTGGGCCTCCTGGTCGACTTCCTCGTCGAAGACCAGGGCTTCCTTGGCCGGGAAGTGCTTGAACAGGGTGGTGGTGGACACGTCGGCGGCATCCGCGATCTCGCGGATGCCGACGTCGTCGTATCCGCGCTCCAGGAACAGGCGCATCGCGGCATCGGCGATGGCCTGGCGGGTGGCGGCCTTCTTGCGCTCACGACGCCCCATCGGCGCGGGTGCGGGGCCGGTATCGCCATCGGCATCGGCATAGGTATCGGGCACATCGAAGAGCCTATCCGATGGTTGCACAACTACAAAAGTGGAACAGTTGCACTTAGTGAACTGGTGTGCTCTTCTGAAGTGACGGCCGCGCGGCACTGCCCGGCCCCTCTTCGCTCCGCCATCCGAAGCACCGCGTCACACGAACGGAGCACCACCATGACCACCACCCCCACCGCCCGCATCGCGATCATCGGCGCCGGCCCCGGCGGCCTGACCTGCGCCCGCATCCTCCAACAGCACGGCATCACCGCCACCGTCTACGACCACGAAACCGGTCCCGACGCCCGCGACCAGGGCGGCACCCTCGACCTGCACGAGGACAACGGCCAGACAGCCCTGCGCGAAGCCGGACTTCTGGAGGAGTTCTTCCGGCACTCCCGCCCCGAAGGGCAGGAGATGCGCCAGATGGACCCGCACGGCACGATCCTCTTCCACCACACCCCCGAAGAAGACGAACGCTTCAAGCCGGAGATCGACCGCGGCCGGCTGCGCGACCTCCTCCTGAACTCCCTTCAGCCGGGCACCGTGCGCTGGGGCCACACCCTCAAGGCCGTCGACGGTCCCGAAGAGGGCCCCCGGCAACTGCACTTCACCGACGGCACCACCATCGAAACCGACCTCGTCATCGGCGCCGACGGCGCCTGGTCCAAGGTCCGCCGCGCCATCTCCCCGGCCACCCCCCGGTACAGCGGCGTCAGCTTCCTCGAAGCCTGGTTCCACGACGTCGAGACCAGGCACCCCGACATCGCCGAACTCGTCGGCCAGGGCGGCGCCGCCGCGGCCGACGGCGAGCGCGGCCTGTTCGCCCAGCGCAACAGCGGCGACCACATCCGCGTCTACCTCATCCAGCGCGTCCCCATCGACTGGATCACCGCAGGCGGCCTGACCATCCAGGACACCGACGCCATCCGAGCGCTCCTCCTCGACCGCTACCGCGGCTGGTCACCCCGCCTGCGCCGGCTGATCACGGACAACGACGGCCTCTACGTGGACCGCCCCATCCACGCCCTGCCCGTCCCCCACACCTGGGAGCACAACCCCACCGTCACCCTGCTCGGCGACGCCGCCCACCTCATGCCCCCGCTCGGCGTCGGCGTCAACCTCGCCATGCTCGACGCCTGCGAACTCGCCCTCGCCATCGCGAACACCGACACCGTCGACGACGCCCTCCACGCCTACGAGAAGACCATGCTGCCCCGCTCCCACAAGATGCAGCAGGCTCTCGACCGCGGCGCCGAAGAACTGCTCTCCACCGAACTGCCCGACTTCGCCACCGACGGCACCCACTGACCGCCCCGGCACGGTCAGCAGGCGCAGGAGATGCCCGAGCGGGGCGCGGTCAGGTCGTCCACCGGCCGCTGCGCGGCGCCCTGGTCGGTGTCATAGGCGAAGCCCTCGCGTGCCCAGTACTCGAAACCGCCGAGCATCTCCTTGACCGCGTAGCCGAGCCGGGCGAAGGCGAGTGCGGCCCGGGTGGCGCCGTTGCAGCCGGGGCCCCAGCAGTAGGTGACCACGGTCGTGCCGGGGGCGATCAGCTGCGGCGCGAGTTCGGCGATCCGCGCGGTGGGGATGTGCACGGCCCCGGGGATGCGGCCCTGAGCCCAGGCGACGTCGCTGCGGGAGTCGACCACGACCACGCCGGGGACGCCCGCCGCCAGGTCGGCGTGCACGTCGGAGACGTCGGCCTCGAAGGCGAGCCGGGCGAGGTAGTGGGCGGCGGCGACGGCGGGGTCGGCGGCGGGGACGCTGAGAACGGCGCTGGTGGTCGTCTGGCCGGTCGTCTGGCTGGTCATCACGGTGCTCCTCGGCTCGGGCCTGGGCGAAGTCCCACCGGGGCGAAGCCGCCCCGGGGCCCGCCCTGTTCGGCGGTGGTTCGATCTTCGCCGGTCCGGACCGGGGCCCGCGAGCGGCGTGATCGCCCACGACCATCAAGATCCCGCCAACCCGGCGGCGGCCAGCCGGGTACGCAGCCCGCGCAGTTCGTGGCGGGCGAGGGCGGGGAGCGCGGAGTCGTCGTCCAACAGCGGGGCGAGCAGCGCGACCGCGGCCTGCGGGTCGCGCGCGCAGAGGTGGCAGTCGGCAATCCGGATGGTGAACAGCATGCGGGTGGTGGGGAGTTGGCCGGGGCCGAGGAGCCGGAGCGAGGTCTCGGCGGCGTCGACGGCGCGCAGGGCGAGCCGGGGGTCGTCGACGGCGGCGGCCGCATCGCGCAGGGCGGCGGCGGCGCCGGACTCGACGCGCAGCCGCATGGAGGCGATGGTGAGCCAGGGCGCGTCGGCCTCGTCGGGCTCGCCGATGTGGTCGAGGTGGAGCCGGGCGCGGGCGATGTGCCGGACGGTCGCGCGGACATCGCCGGCCAGGGCGTGCGCGCGGGCCTGGCCGACCTGGGACATCGCCCCGGCCCAGTGCCGGCCGGGTGCGGCGCGGGCGATCTCGCGGGCGTAGCCGAGGGCGGCGGCCGGGTCGCCGTCGAGGCGGGCCAGGGTGCTCATGTCGCTGAGCGCGGCGACCTGGGTGGCCGGGTCGTCGGCCAGTTCGGACCAGCTGAGCGCCCGGTCGAAGCAGGCCATCGCGGTGGCGTTGCGGCCGCGCTGCATCCGCAGGGCACCGGCGGCGTGCGCGTACTCGGCGGCGAGCCGGGCGAGCGGCCGGCGGGCGACGACGGAGGAGGTGCGGATGAGCCGGCCGAGGACGGCGCGCAGGGTCTCCTCCACGACGGCGGTGCCGTCGCCGGCCTGCTCGCCGGCCCGGAGGCGGGCGGCGAGCAGGCCGGCGAGGGCGTGGGCGGTGTCGGCGTCGAGCGGGGGCGCGGTGTCGGGGTCGGCGGCGCAGAACGCGGCGTGCAGGGCGGCGAGGTCGCCGGGTGCGGGGACGGCGCAGCCGGCGGCGCCGTGCAGTGGGCAGAGCAGCCCGTAGTCGGGGAGGCGGCGGGGCGGTTCGCCCCCGGCGAGCGGTGAGGCGACGGCCTGCGGAGCGTCGGCTCGCCCTGGCAGCGGCGGCCGCGCCCAGCCGGCCGGTCCGGCCGGGGCCTGCGGCGGTCCGTCCTCGGCCCGGCGGCAGGCGGTCCGCAGTTCGCCGCCGGCCGCGAGCAGGTCGTCCAGCCGGTCGGCGATCCGCGGGCTGGTCCGGCGGGTGCCGTGTTCGAGTTTGCTCACGGCGGTGTGGTCGTAGCCGATCTCGGCCCCGAGCTGGGCCTGGGTGAGCCCGGCGCGACGCCGCCAGTGCCGCAGGCGCGCGCCGAAGGCCCGCCACAGCATGCCTGCTGACAGTTCGTCACCGACCGCTGCGTCGGCGTGGTTCCGGTGCACGGGGCTGCCCTCCCGAGTCCGATCCCGGTCCTTCCGATGAGGAGGACGGTACTGGACCGGACCAGCCCCCGTACATGAGGCCACCTCAACTGGTCTCAACCTTTTGGTCTCAACCTCTTCACAAAACCCGCAGCTTGACAGAACTTGCCAACTGCACGGACGGCCTGCCGGATCCGTTGACCGGGGCATGACGGCGTGTGAGGGTTCCGGCACCCGAACGCGGACTACCGCACGGCCGTCCCCCGATGCGGCCCGAGGTGAGCGCCGGTCAGGCGCGCCTTCCGCGGTCGGGCTCCCCCACGTTCGAGGAGCCTCGGAATGAAACACAGATTGCTGACGGCGGGGACCACCCTGACCGTCCTGGCCGGCATGCTCACCGCCACCGCGGTCGGGCAGGCCGCCGCAGACCCGGGACCGGCCGTCACCGCGCCGCCGAGCGCGCTGGCCGCCGCCGTCAACGCCGCCGACCAGGCGGCCGCGGCGGGCCTGGACGCCCTGGCCAAGGGCCCGGGCGAGACCTACGAGCGCCAGTCCGTCACCCCCTGGCTCGGCGGCCTCTACTCGGTCGCGTACGAGCGCACCTACCAGGGCCTGCCGGTGGTCGGCGGCGACGCCGTCGTGATAGCCGACGGCCAGGGCAAGGTCCGCGGCCTGCAGTCCGCGGCCACCGGCCCGGTCGGCGGGGCGACCCTGCTGTCGACCGCCCCGCTGGTCAGCGCCGCCGACGCGGAGAAGACCGCCCGCACCAAGCTGGCCGCGGTGGACGGTGTGGACACGCGCCGCCTGGTGGTCAAGGTCCAGGACGGCACCGGGCGGCTCGCCTGGGAGACCGTGCTCACCGGCCGCACCTCCGCCGCCCCGAGCCGGCTGCACGTCTTCGTGGACGCCCGCACCGGCGAAATGATCGACAGCTACGACGACGTCAAGGCCGGGACCGCCAACAGCAAGTGGAACGGCCCCGCCCCGGTCACCATCAGCACCACGGGCTCCGGCAGTTCGTACTCGCTGCGCGACCCCAACCGCCCCGGACTGAGCTGCGCGGACTACAGCAGCGGCCAGGTGTTCTCCAAGTCCGCCGACTCCTGGGGCAACGGCAGCCCCACCAGCAAGGAGACCGGCTGCGCCGACGTGATGTTCGCGGCGCAGAAGGAGTGGGACATGCTCCGCGACTGGCTGGGCCGCAACGGCCACAACGGCAACGGCGGCAGCTGGCCCGTCAAGGTGGGCCTGAACGACGTCAACGCCTACTGGGACGGCTCGTCCGTCTCGATCGGCCACAACAACGCCAACGAGTGGATCGCCTCTATCGACGTGGTCGGCCACGAGTTCGGCCACGGCCTGGACCAGTACACACCGGGCGGTGCCAACAACGAGAACGGCCTCGGCGAGGCCACCGGCGACATCTTCGGCGCGCTCACCGAGGCCTACGCCAACGAGCCGGCCCCGTACGACAACCCGGACTTCACCGTCGGCGAGATGATCAACCTGGTCGGCAGCGGGCCGATCCGGAACATGTACAACCCCTCGCTGGTGAGCAACAACCCGAACTGCTACTCCTCGTCGATCCCGAGCACCGAGGTGCACGCCGCGGCCGGCCCGCTGAACCACTGGTTCTACCTGCTCTCCGAGGGCTCCAACCCGGGCGGCGGCAAGCCCACCAGCCCGACCTGCAACAACTCCTCGGTCACCGGCGTCGGCATCAAGGACGCCGGCCGGATCTTCTACGGCGGCATGCTGCTCAAGACCAGCGGCATGACCTACAAGAAGTACCGGGTCGCCACCCTGACCGCCGCCAAGAACCTCGACCCGACCTGCACCTCCTTCGGCCGGACCAAGGCGGCCTGGGACGCGATCAGCGTGCCCGCCCAGAGCGGTGAGCCGACCTGCACGCCGTCCGGCAACAACGACTACTCGCTGGCCCTGAACCCGGCCGGCGGCTCCGTCCAGCCCGGCGCGTCCACCACCGCCACCGTCAACACCACGGTCACCTCGGGCAGTGCGCAGACCGTCAGCCTGGCCGTCTCCGGCGCCCCGGCCGGCGTCACCGCCTCGGTCAGCCCGTCGTCCGTGCAGGCCGGCTCCTCCGCGACGCTGAACGTCGCGACCGCCGCCTCCACCACGCCTGGCACCTACGTCCTCACCGTGACCGGCACCGGCTCCGCCACCCACACCGCGCAGTACACGCTGACGGTCGGCGGCGGCAACCCCAACCCCGGCACGCCCGACATCAGCGTCGCCAACGTGCAGGCGCACCTCGCCCAGCTGAACACCATCGCCTCGCAGAACGGCGGCAACCGCCGGGCCGGCACCGCCGGGCACAGCCAGTCGCTCGCCTACATCAAGGGCAGGCTGCAGGCGGCCGGCTACACCGTCAGCGAGCAGACCTGCACCTCCTGCACCTACCAGTCCAACAACCTGATCGCCGACTGGCCCGGCGGCCCGGCCGACCAGGTCACCATGTTCGGCGCCCACCTGGACAGCGTCGGCGCCGGCCCGGGCATCAACGACAACGGCTCCGGCTCCGCCGTCCTGCTGGAGAACGCGCTGACCCTCGCCCAGCAGAACCCCACCCTGACCCGGCACGTCCGGTTCGCCTGGTGGACCGGTGAGGAGCAGGGCCTGCAGGGCTCGCAGTACTACGTGAGCCGGCTGAGCCCCACCCAGCGCAGCGCCGTCAAGGGCTACTACAACTTCGACATGGTCGGCTCGCCCAACGCCGGCTACTTCATCAACAACCTCAACTCCACCGCCTCCGCGCCGATGAAGGCGTACTGGGACTCCCTGGGCGTCCAGCCCGAGGAGAACGTCGAGGGCCAGGGCCGCTCCGACGACTACTCGTTCCAGCAGGCCGGCATCCCCACCTCCGGCTACGCGGCCGGCGCCAGCGACACCAAGACCGCGGCGCAGGCGGCGAAGTGGGGCGGCACCGCCGGCCGGGCGTACGACTCCTGCTACCACTCGGCGTGCGACACCACCGGCAACATCAACGCCACGGTGCTGGACCGCAGCGCCGACGGCGTCGCGTACACCATCTGGAAGACCTCGGTCGGCAGCGGCCCGATCCCGGCCAACGACTTCTCGGTCGCGGTGAACCCGGCCACCGGCACCACCACTCCGGGCGGCTCGGCCAGTGCGACCGTCACCACGGCCACCACGTGCGGCTCGGCCCAGACGGTGAACCTCTCCGTCTCGGGCGCCCCGGCGGGCGTCACGGCCACCGTCAGCCCGTCCTCGGTGCAGTCCGGCTCCTCCGCGACGCTCTCCGTGGCGGTCGGCTCCGGCACCGCGGCCGGCACCTACACCATCACCGTGACCGGCACCGGCTCGGCCACCCACAGCACCACCTACTCGCTGGTGGTCGGCACCGACCCGGGCAACCCGGGCGGCACCTGGAAGCCGGGCACCACCTACCAGGCGGGTGACGTGGTCACCTGGAACGGCGTCAGCTACCGCTGCATCCAGGGCCACACCGCCCAGGTCGGCTGGGAGCCCAACATCGTCCCGGCCCTCTGGCAGCAGATCTGAGCGGACGGATCCGCTCCGGCGGCGGGATGGGCTGTGCCGCGGTTCGTCGAGGGGGACGAGCCGCGGCACAGCCGCGTCCGCGCGCGGGCACCGGCTGCCCGCGGACGGGACGGCACGGGTGAGCGCGCGTCAGCCCGGGTGGAAGACGATCCGGACGTTGGCGTCCACCGGGAGGATCAGCACATTGCCCTGATCCCACGTCCAGTCGCGCGGGATCAGGAACATCCGGTTGTTCGCCTGCGCCAGCAGCCGCAGCCCCCGGTAGCGGTAGCGGAACCGCTGCCCCGCACCGGCGTCCGGCAGTGCCCGCTCGTCCACCCCGGACCACTGGAGGTAGAGCCGCTCGGTGGTGTCGAGGACGACGGCCGGCCGCAGCGCCAGGTTGCCGGCCAGCCGCTCGGCGTCCCCCTCCCCCTTCTGGTGGGCGAAGCCGCCGGCGGCCCAGAACGAGCAGAGCACGATGAGCGCCGTACTGATGCCGAGCGCTGCCCGCTCGCCGGTGAGCGGGTAGGGGGCACCAGTGGTGCGGACGGCGAGCAGCCGGGCCAGCACGACCAGCAGGAGCGCGCCGCCGAGCAGCAGCGGGGTGCCCATATGGCCCGCGTCGATGACCTCGAAGCCGGCGAGGAACCCCAGCAGCACAAGCGGGACGACCAGCAGCGCGACGGTCCGGCAGACCCGGCGAACGGCCCGGCGCCCCTCCGCGCCGCTGCGGACGGTCCGGGTGGCCAGATGGTAGGCGACCGCGGCCAGCAGGGCGCCACAGAGCAGGACGCCGACCGGGAGGTAGAGCGCGGGCGAACTGCGGAGCAGCAGGTCCTGAGTGGAGAAGCCGATCGTGGCGGAGTCCACGCCGAAGTAGCTGTAGAGGGAGTCGGTGTAGGCGTAGCCGAAGAAGAACAGCAGGGCGGTGATGAAGGTGGTCGGCGCGATCCAGGAGGCGATCAGACCGATCCAGCTGCTCCACGAGCGCCCTTCCGGCTGCGGCGGGCCTGGCTGCTGATCCGGTCCGGCCGGTTCCGGTTCGTCGGGTGTGTCGCCGCCGGGCGGCCGCTCGTCGGTCGGGCTCAGCGGGGGCTCGCAGTCCCGGGGGCGGGGACGGGCTGCTCGGACGGCCCGCCCTCGGACGCCCCGCCGCCGGGCGTGGCACCGTCAGTGGTGCCACCGCCGGGTTCATCGGTGCCGCCGTCGGGGGCGTCCTCGGGGACGTCGACCGTCCCGTCCGCGGTGACCCGATTGCTGGCGCCGTCGACGGTGACGGTGACGCAGATCTTGCGCTTCGTGCCTGCCGACGGCCTCGGCCCGGCGAGGGTGAACTCGGCCGTCTCGGGCGTGGTGCCGTCGACCACCCTGATCTTCTGGCTGCTCGGGCTGGCGGGCGCGGACTCCTTGCCGCCGGTGCAGTCGGTGACCTGGCTGATGGTGGCCGTGAAGGTGTCCTTCCGCGGACTCGACAGGTCGATCCGGGCGAGACTCCACGTCCCGCTGGCGTTCGCCGAAACCTGGCCGGCCGCGTTGAACCCGCCCTGGTTTCCGCCCGCCCCGGTCCGTTTGTCCTCCGGCTGCTCACCCGAGCCCTCCACCGGCGGCGAGTCCCCGAGGTCGCCGCCGGACTGCGCGGCCGAGGACGCCGCCGCGGATCCCGAGCCGCCACCGCCACCCCCGCAGGCCGCGAGGACGGGTACGAGCAGTGCGGCGGCCAACCACCGGGCCGGTCTGCCGACGATCGCGAGGGGCATGGTGCACGGTGTCCCGGGCATGCGGTCTCCCATTCGAGGGGCGAGACGAGAACAGGGCCGGAGCGGCCTCGCCGAACGCTACCCGTTCGCACACGGCCGGGCTGTCCGCCGGCCGAGTGGCACGGCAACCCGGACGCCACGCGTTCCGGTGAGTGGTCACCCGATCGGGCGAGCGGCCACCGGTGAGCGGACACTGACGTACAGTCGGCCCAGGCAGCGCGTCCCGCCCCAGCGGTCGATCGAGGAGAGTCCCCGTGGCCACGGAAGCCCACCCCGTCCCCGTCCCGCCGCCCGCCCCCGGCGTGGCCCGGCCCGTGCCCGAGTTGGCGCCCGAGGCCGTCGCGCAGTGGCGGGCCGAACAGGCCGACCTGGTCGAGCTGCTGGCCCGCGCGCACCGGCAGCTGGGCGGTGTCGCCGCGTTCCGGCTCGGACCGGAGCCGACCGTCGTGGTCACCGACCCGGAGGCCGTCCAGCACGTGCTCGGCCGCCACCCCGACCGCTACGTCAAGCGTTCGCACCGGGCCCGGATGCTGGCCGGCGAGGGCGTCCTCTCCGCTGCCGGCGACGCCTGGAAGCGCCAACGGCGCATGCTGCAGTCGCAGTTCACCGGCACCGGGATGCGCCGCTACGAGCAGCGGATCGCCGAGGCCGCCCGCCACGCCGCCGACCGCTGGGCCGGGTACGCCCGTACCGGGGAGCAGTTCGACGTGGGCGAGGAGATGCGGCACTTCGCGCTGGACACCATCTGGCGCGCCCTCACCGGCCGTCCGCTGGACGACCACGCCGACCGCGAACTCGCCGCCGTGGCACGGGTGGTGGCCGCGCTTCCGACGCTGCCCGCCGACGGCGGCGGCGGCCGGGACGCGGTCGCCGAGGACCTCGCCCGGATCGACGCCGTCGCACACGCCGCGATCGACGCCGCCCGCCGCGACCCGGCCGGCGACGGCCTGCTGCGGGTGCTGCTGGACGCCGGCGAGGAGCACCCCGAGTACACCGACACGCTGATCCGGGACGAGCTTGTCACCCTGCTGGTGGCCGGGCACGAGACCACCGCCACCACGCTGACCTGGCTCTTCCTCCTCCTCGACCGCCACCCCGAGGCCCGCACCCGGGCGCTGGCGGCCGGCCCCGAGGGCTCGCCCGAGCGACGGGAGGCGATCCAGGCGCTGGTCAGCGAGACGCTCCGGCTCTACCCGCCCGCCTGGATCCTCCCCCGGCACGCCACCGAGGCCGACACCCTGGCCGGCCACCGCGTCGAGGCCGGGACCGACCTGCTGCTCTCCCCCTACCTCACCCACCGCGACCCGGCGCTCTGGCCCGACCCCGAGCGCTTCGACCCCGCCCGTTTCACCACCCCGGGCGCCCGCCCGGCGCACCTCGGCGCCTACTACCCCTTCGGTCTCGGCGCCCGCGCCTGCCTGGGCACGCAGTTCGCGGTGCGCGAGACCACGGCCGTGCTGGAGCTCCTCCTGCCGGCGTACTCGCCGCGCCTGCTGAGCGTGCCCGCCGGCGCCGCCTACAGCATCACCGTCCGCCCGGACGGGCCGACCCCGGCGGTGCTGACCTGAGCAGAGCCCGGCCGTGCCCGGGTGGGCACGGCCGGGGCGGCGTCACGGAGCGCACCGCCTACCTCGAACAGCACCTGGCCGCCTGCGCCCGGGCCGTCACCCGGGGCGCCCCGCCGGCCGGGTACTTCGCGTGGTCCCTGCTGGACAACTTCGAGTGGGCGTACGGCTACGACCAGCGGTTCGGCCTCGTCCACGTCGACTGCGCCACCCAGCGCCGCACGGTCAAGACCAGCGGCCGGCGCTACGCCGGGCTCGTCGCCGCCCACCGGGGGCGGTGCCCCCCGGGGGGCCCGGCCTCCCCCCGCCGGGCCCCGGACGGCTCAGCGACCGGCGTCCCGGCCGCCCGCGACCCGCTGGCGCAGGCCCTCCTGGGCGGCGACGTACTTGAGCATGAGGCGGGCGAACTCCAGCCGTTCGTGCTCGGTCCACCCTTCGGTGACCTGCTCGAAGGCGGAGCGCTGGTGCCGGCGGAAGCGGGCCATCAAGTCCCGGCCGGCGGGGCTGAGGTGGAGGACGGTGCGGCGGCCGTCCTGCTGGGAGGCGGCGCGGACCAGGTAGCCGGCGGTGATGGAGTCGGTCACCATGCGGCTGGCCACCGACGGGTCGACGCCGAGGTGTTCGGCCACCCCGCCGACGGTGACCTCCCGGGCCTCGTCCTGCTCGGCCGCCAGGACGATGTTCAGCACCAGGGTGCGGCTGAGGTCCTTCTGGGAGATCGGGTTCTCGACCTCCAGGAGGGAGGAGCGCCGCAGCTTCCCGAACGCGGGGCCGACGGCGTCGAGCAGTTCGTCGGCCGTCTTCGGTTCGTGCTTCGTCATGCCCCCATCGTATCCGGATGGATGCCTCGCCGAAGACATGTGTTGACATGAAATTGCATGCATGTCAGCATGCATATGTCTACAGCAACGAATGAACCGAGTGGAGCACCCCATGACCGTCCTCATCACCGGCGCCCGCGGCAAGGTCGGCCAGGCCGTCATCGACCGCCTGCACGCCGCCGGCCACACCGTCCGCGCCGCCAGCGCCACCCCCGCCGACCTGACCGTCCCGGCCGGCGTCGAGGTCGCCGAACTCGCCCTCGACCGGCCCGAGACCTTCGCCGCCGCCCTGCGCGACGTCCGCCAGGTCTTCCTCTACCCGGAGCCCGCCGGCATCCACGAGCTGGTCAAGGCCGCCGAGGCCGCCGGCGTCGAACACGTCGTGCTGCTCTCCTCGTCCTCCGTCCTCGGCCCCGACGCCGAGAACGACCCGCTGGCGAGCCACAGCCTCAAGGTCGAGCGCGCCCTCGCCGCCTCCGGCCTCACCTGCACCTTCCTGCGCCCGGACGCCTTCGCCAGCAACTCCCTCGGCTGGGCCTGGTTCATCGGCAACTCGATGCCGATCCAGCTCGCCTACCCGGACGCGCACATCGCGCCCATCCACCCCGAGGACATCGCCGACATCGCCGTCGCCGCCCTGACCGGCGCCGCCCCCGCCGGCGGCTCCCTGACCGGCGACCCCCTCACCGGCCGCGCCGTCACCCTGACCGGCGCCGAGTCGCTCACCTTCCGCGAGCAGCTCGCCGTCCTCGCCGACACCCTCGGCCGCGAGATCCCGGTCGAGCGGATCACCCGCGCCGAGGCGGAGCAGCAGATGGGCCGCCACATGCCCGCGCCGATGGTCTCCTCCCTGCTCGACCTCTGGCAGGCCGCCGACCACGGGCCCGCCGCCATCGCCGACACCACCGAGACCCTCCTCGGCCGGCCCGCCCGCACCTACCGCCAGTGGACCCGCGAGAACGCCGCCGCCTTCACCACCGCGCGCTGAACCGACCCGCCCCACCTGCTCAGGAGCACCACATGAAGCCCATCGGCTACTGGCTCAGCCGCACCGACCAGGCCCTGACCGGCCACATGAACGCCATGCTGGCCGAGTTCGGCCTCACCAGGCTCGCCTGGCAGGTCCTCAACGTCGTCGAGGACGACCCGCAGGCCACCGACGCCGACGTCCACACCGTGCTCGCCGCCAACGCGGACACCGACGCCCTGACCGCCGCCGTCGCACAGGTCCTCGCCGACGGCTGGGCGGCCCGCCCGGGGCCCGCCCGGCTCGCCCTGACCGACGACGGCCGCGCCCGCCTCGCCGAGGTCGCCGTACGCGTCGACGCCTTCCGCGCCCTGTCGACGGCCGGCATCTCCCCGGAGGAGTACCGCACCGCCGTCACCGTCCTGGAGCGGATGACCCACAACCTCCAGACCGGGCCGGGGCAGTAGGCCGGGCCCGTGCCGGCCGCACCCGCTACGGCGCGTCGGCCGGGTCCGCGGCGGTCACCGGGACGTCGGGATGGCGGAACCAGGAGCCCTGGACCGCCCACTGGACCAGCATCAGCACGGCGCCCAGCACCAGGGCCCCGATGCCGATGACGGTCACGCCACCGGTCTCCCCGAACAACGGCAGATCGATCGAGGTCGCGCCGTAATCCGGGTCCGCGTAGACGTCGAAGGCCCCGTAGCAGAAGAAGTAGAGCAGCATCACGCCGCCGGCGAACGGGAAGAGCCCCTTGAGGACGAAGTCCTTGACGCTCCTGGTCAGGACCCGCCGGTAGTACCAGACGCAGGCGAACCCGGTCAGGCCGTAGTAGAAGGCGATGCCGAGCCCCACCGAGGCGATGGAGTCCGCCAGCACGTTGCCGCTGATCGCGGTCAGCAGGACGTAGAAGGCGATGGACGCCAGTCCCATGCCCACGGTCGACCACGTCGGGGTGAGGTGGCGGGGGTGCACCCGGCCGAACGGCTCCGGGATCGCCTTGTGCGCGGCCATCGAGAAGGCGGTACGGGCCGTGGGCAGGATGGTGGTCTGGGTGGAGGCCGCGGCGGAGGTCAGCACCATGAAGATCAGCAGCTTGCTGAGGAACCCGCCGAACCCCGCCGTCCCGAAGACCGCATCACCGAGGCCGGACAGCACGTCGCCGGAGTTCTCCTCGTTGCCCAGCCCGATGCCCTCCGTGCCGACACCCGCGAACGCCAGCGCCGAGGTGGACACCAGGGTGTAGATGATCAGGAGCAGCACTGTGGAGATGACCGCCGCCCGTCCGGGCGTGCGCTTCGCGTCGGCGGTCTCCTCGTTGACCGAGACGGCCGTGTCCCAGCCCCAGTAGATGAAGACCGCGGCCAGCATGCCGGCGGTGAAGGCGCCGGTCGAGGCGATGTTGAACGGGTTGAACCAGGAGGCGCTGACATGGACCGCCGTGGCGGGCGGACTGCTGCCGTAGGCCTTGACCAGGGCCGTGATCGACAACAGGACCAGCATCACCACCTCGATGGAGAGCAGCCAGCGCTGCAGGAAGGCGGAGAGCTCGATGCCCACGTAGCAGATCGCCGTCATCACGATGATCCAGACGACGCCCGCGATCGACGTCCACAGCGTGCTGTCGGCCAGCGAGTCGAGGCCGAACAGCCGGAACCCGTAGACCCCGGCGATCTGGGCCAGGTTCGCCATGACGATGATGTCGGCGATGACGATGCCCCAGCCGCCCATCCACCCGGTACGCGGCCCGAAGGCCCGGGCGGCCCACGTGAAGGTGGTGCCGCAGTCCGGGTCGGAGGCGTTGAGCTCCTTGTAGGCGTAGGCGATCAGCAGCATCGGGACGAACGCCAGAACGGTGATGATCGGGGCCTGGAGCCCCACACCGACCACGATGATGCCGAGCGTCGCGGCAAGGCTGTACGCGGGGGCCGTCGACGCCAGGCCGATGGCCACGGAGGAGACCAGGCCGAGCGCGCCGGTCTTGAGCCCCTTCTCGCCCGCGCCCGAGCCGGTCGCACCAGGCGCGACAGCCGGGGCCGGACCATTGGAGGAGTGCGGCACCGCTCCCACCTCCTCCCCCTGATGCACCCGAGCAGGCCGGACGCAGTCATGGGGCCGAGACGATTCCCGTTGGAACCGACGATACTGCCGGCGACGCCCACGGGCTCGCCCAGTACACAGCGTGAGCCGGCGCGGCAGCCCGTAGTAACACCGCCCGGCCCCGGACGGTGACGGCCGGCGACCACCCCCACGCCGACGATTCGGCGCCCCGGAGCCGATCGAGACCGTCCACAGGACCGGCTGCCGGCTGCACAGCCCCAGTTGACGAGCCGCCCCACGCCACCCCGCAGTGAGCGGCGCGCCGTTCTGGCCCCGGTCGCGGAGCCCTCGATACTCCGAGTCACACGAACGAAAGGATCCCCATGGAGTTCCTGGTCGACATGGTGACCACCGTCCCCGACGGCACATCGGAGGAGGCGGTGACGGACATCCGGGCCCGGGAGGCCGCCCGGGCAGGCGAACTGGCTGACCACGGAAGTCTGTTGCGGCTCTGGCGGCCTCCCCTGGCACCCGGCGAGTGGCGCACCTGGGGGCTGTTCAGCGCACCCGACGCGGAGCGGCTGGAGCAGGTACTCGCGTCGATGCCGCTGCGGGTGTGGCGGCATGACACCGTCACCCCGTTGTCGCCGCACCCGAGCGACCCCCGGCGCGGGAGGGAACCGATGAGCGACGAAGCCGTCCTGCGCGAGGTACTGGACACCTGGAAAGCCGCCGTCGACGCGCACGAGCCCGAGCAGGTCGCGGCCTGCTTCAGCGAGGACGCGATCTTCCAGGGCCTGCACCCGTACAGCGTCGGACGGCCGGGCATCGCCGAGTACTACGACTCCCAGCCCCTCGGGATGACGGCCACCTACCGCATCCTGGAAACCCGCCGGCTCGCCCCCGACCTCCTTCTCGGCTACCAGAGCGTCGACTTCGCCTTCACCGACCGCCCCACCCTCACCGTCTACCTCGGCACCCTGCTACGCCGCTCCACCGACGGCTGGTCCATCGCCCACTATCAGGTCTCGCAAATCCCGTGACCGCCCGCCGTCACAATCCATCGCCGCGATCCGTCGGACCGGTAACAGCAACGTGAAACCCGAGAGGAACACGGCGATGGAAACCCGTTCGATCACCACCGAGATCCCGCTGCGCCCGCGGCAGGAGCAGGACCCCGTCCAGCTCGTCCCCGAGCTGGCCGAGGTCTCGGCAGCCCTGTTCAAGGCCACCGGCAACGGCTCGGTGCCACGCGCCACGATCAGCCTGGTCCAGCTGCGGGCCGGCCAGATCGCCGGCAGCACCTACCTGACCGTCCTGCACACCGGATTCCTCCGCAAGGCCGGGGAGACGGAGGAGCGGATCACCTCGGTGTCGTCCTGGCAGGACTCGCCGTACTTCACCGGCCCCGAGCGCGCCGCCCTGGCCCTGGCGGAGGCCGTCCTCCAGCCGTCGGCGCACGGTGAGCGGGTGTCCGACGAGCTGTACGCCCAGGTCGCCGAGCACTACGACCCGAAGGCGCTCACCACCCTGACCGCCGCCATCGGCCAGGTCAACTTCTTCACCGCCATCGCCCTCATCGCCAAGCCGGTCCCCGGCCGGTCGTTCACCGACCCCTGGGCGTAACGCACGACCCGACCCGGGCCGCCGAGCAACCGGCTCGGCGGGCCGACCGGCACGCCTGTCGCCGACCAGCGGCGGTGACGGCGTCTCCCACCGCTCACGCCGAAGACCCCCTTCGAAGAGAGCTGTGATCCGGAGCACAGTTGAGGTTGACCCTGGGTCAGGGTGAAAGCTCGTCGCAACGGCCCGACGCCGAGTCGGGCACGACCGATGCGAAGGAGCACCATGTCCATCACCTCTTCCGACCAGGGACAGGATCGTCCGGAGCTGAAGCAGGCGATCGAGGAGATCGTCGAGTCCGGCTTCGTCGGGGTACAGCTGCGGGTGAACGACGAGCAGGGCGAGTGGGTCGGCAGCGCCGGGGCGCGCGAGCTGGGCGGGAGCGCCAAGCCGCTGACCAACGGTCACTTCCGCACCGGCAGCACCACCAAGAACTTCATCGCGACCTCGGTGCTCATGCTGGTGGCCGAGGGCAGGATCGGCCTGGACACCCCGGCCGACGACTACCTGCCGGAGTTCGGCCTCGACCGGCGGATCACGGTGCGGATGCTGCTGCAGCACACCAGCGGGATCTTCAACCACACCGGAGAGCTCTACGAGGACGGGACGATCGTGCTGGGGATCCCCTGGCGGGGCAAGGAGTGGGTGGACAGCCGGTTCAAGACCTACCAGCCCGAAGAGCTGGTACGGCTGTCGCTGTCCAAGCCGGCGCGGTTCGCGCCGGGGGCGGGCTGGAGCTACGCCAACACCAACTACGTGCTGGCCCGACTGGTGATCGAGAAGGTGACCGGCCGTTCGTTCTCCGAGGAGCTGCAGCGGCTGATGCTGGGGCCACTGGGGATGACCGGCACCGTGGCGCCGGGCACCTCGCCGGAGATCCCCGAACCGCACCACCACAGCTACTACCGCTACGAGGACGCCGGGCAGGAGAAGACGATCGACGTCACCCGCCACAACCCCTCCTGGGTCGGGGGCGGTGGTGACATGATCTCCACCACTCAGGATCTGCACACCTACTTCTCCGCGCTGATGGGCGGCAGGCTCCTGCCGGCCGAGCTGCTGGCCGAGATGCGCACGCCGGAGGCGACGATCGGCTACGGCCTGGGAGTGTTCGCGCAGGACACGGCCCCCGGCGGCACCGTCTTCCACCACAACGGCGCCACCATCGGCTCGGCATCGCTGATGTACAGCACACCCGACGGCAGCACGACCCTCACCGCCGGGCTGAACTACGTGGACGACGCCGACGTGTCCATAGCGGCAGCGTTCCAGAACGCCCAACGGCGGCTCGTCGACGAGGTGTTCTGCGGCGGGCAGGCCGGTCCGGCCCGGTAGTGCGCGTCAGCCCCGACCCGGCAAATCACCACTGCCTGATGGGTTGCCCTGCGTGGCCCTCCCCGCTTTAATAAACGAACAGGCATTTATTAATCGGAGGTGTGGACGATGGCAGGGCGCCCAAGAGGTATCGATGACGCGGCGATCTTGCGGGCGGCGGTGGACGTGATGGGCCGCACAGGCCCGGCCAAGCTGACACTGGCCCTGCTGGCACGGGAGGTCGGATTGGTGCCCGGCACGTTGGTGCAGCGGTTCGGATCCAAGCGCGGTCTGCTGCTGGCGTTGGCCGAGCACACGGCGAACGATGCCAACGCGCTGTACGAGGGTGTTCGCGCCGAACACGACTCCCCGCTGGCGGCGCTCGCGGCACTGGTCATCGAAACCTGGGCGGCGGCCACCAGCCCCGAGACGTTCGCCAACCATCTCGCCTTCCTGTGCGCGGATCTGGACGACCCACAGTTCCGTGACTGCGCCCTCGCCTCCCAGCGGACGCAGTCCCACTGGATCGGCGAGCTGCTGGATCACGCCAAGGACGCGCGCGAACTGCGGCCGGACACGGACACCACCACCCTGGCCGCAACGGTGCACGCCACGACGACGGGCGCCGCCGTGCTCTGGGCGGTCGACCGGCAAGGCACCCTCGCCGAACGGCAGCGCGCCGCCCTGGACGCCGTTCTCGCCCCCCACCGCCTCACCCCATGACCCCCGTTTTCTCCTGCTCGGCAAGGAGCCAGACCCTCATGACTGCCACCACCGCCCCCGAAGCCCCCGAGCGCGCCTTCCGTACCCTGGTCTACATCGGCACAAGCCTGGACGGGTTCATCGCCCGCCCGGACGGCGATATCGACTGGCTCAACGAGCGTGGCGCGCAAGCCGGTGACATGGGGTACGACGCGTTCATGGCCGGCATCGACACGTTGGTGATGGGCCGCAACACCTACGAGAAGATCCTCACCTTCGACTTCTGGCCCTACGAAGGCAAGCGTGTGGCCGTCCTGAGCACCCGGCTGACGACGCAGGACGCGAACGTCACCGTCCACCGCAGCCTGGACGCACTCCTGGAAAGCCTGACCACCGAGGGCGCGAAGAACGTGTACGTGGACGGCGGACAGATGGTGCAGACGTTCCTGCGCGAGGGCATCCTCGACGAACTCATCATCACCACCGCCCCGGTCCTGCTGGGAGCGGGCATTCCCCTGTTCGGCCACCTGGACCACGACGTCGACCTCAGCCACCGCGAGACCCGCGCGCTCGGCGCCGGCTTCGTGCAGACGACCTACGCCGTCGACCAAGGGCCTACAACCGCAGACCAGGGCTGAGACCGGAGCCCCCGCAGGCAACCGAGTGGCCCGCTCCGCGACTCCGCGACTCCGTGACTCCGCGACTGGCTCCAGAGAACTCGTGGACCAGGTCGATGCATTCCTGAGATGCGACTCGGTCCGCCGCCGGAGCGGGTGGACAACAACTGAAGAACATCAGTGCCCTGGAGGCAACGTACGACAAGCGCGTCCCCCGCCTCCTCGACGCGAGCCACGGCAGCCGCGCCGGCCATCTGGCTCCGCACGTGATCGACCGGACAAAACCTGGCCGGTGGACTGAGCACCCGTCATGCAACGAACAGGAAACGCCCCAGGGCCACACCGGCCCCGAACGCAAGGCAGGCTGAGCAGATGATGAACGGAGTCACGATCGGGCAGGCGGCGGCATTCGTCGGCGTCACGGTGAAGTCGGTGCGGCACTACCACAAGCTCGGCCTGGTCGAGGAGCCGGAACGCGACAGCTCCGGCTACCGACGGTACGGATCGGACCAGCTGCTGCGGCTGGTCCAGGTGCGGACACTGGCCACCGCCGGCGTACCGCTGGCCGAGATCGGGCCTCTGCTCGACGCCGACACCGAGCAGTTCGCCGCCTCCCTTGCCGACGTCGAGCGGCAGCTCACCGATCGGATCGCGGACCTGGTCGCGCGCCGCGACACGCTGCACCGGCTCGCCGACGGCGACCGGGCCCTGCTGCCCGACCGCGCCTGCACGATCCTGGATCGGATGCCCGGCCTCGGCTTCGGTCCCGACTACGTGGCCGCGCAACGCGACGCCCTGGTGCTGGCCCGGGCACTCGTGCCGGAGGGTTTCGACGGCTTCCTGACCCAGCTCGAACACCGGCTCGACGACCCCGGGTACATCGACCTGGCCAAGCGCGGCCACGAGGCCGAGGCCTGGGACCCGGACGACCCGAGGATCGAGGAACTCGCGACCGCCATGGCCGACCACTACCTCGCCAACCCCGCGCTGCTGGGCAGTCCCACCAGCCTGCGGGCCTGGAGCAGGGCTTCCACCCAGTACAAGCTGATCAACAACCACCGTGAGGACCAGGCCCCGATCTCGGCCCGCCTGACCGCCCTCACCGAGGCCAAACTCCGCTCCGCCGGCGTACCCATGCCACATCGATGACGGAAGGCGTGGACCGGACGGTCCCGGGCTGGTCACGCCACCGACCGTAGGGAGCGGAGGTCCTGCGCCGTGCCCCACCCGTACGTGGGGCACGGCGCCTCGCAGGATTCCAGGAATTCGAACCACACGACCTTGCCTGCCTGCGCCGGGCCCCAGCCCCAGGCGTCGGCCAGCGCCTCGACCAGGATCAGCCCACGTCCGTTGGTCGCATCCGGGTCCGCCGCACGCCGTTCGAGAGTCGGACCGGGATCCGCCACCTCGACCCGCAGCCGCTCGCCCACCCGGCGAACGGTCACCGTGCAGCGGGCCTTCCCGTGCTCCATCGCATTCGCGATCACCTCGCTCGCACAGAGCTCCAACTCCTGCAGCGTGTCTGCGGACAGGGGCATATCCCAGGCCCGGACGATCGCCACCAATAACCGCCGCGCCGGCGGGACCGCCGCCGCGTCCGGCGGGACACCCCAGCCCAGGGGCACCGGAAACCGAGCGGTCCTGAGCGGGCTGACGATCATGTTCGACCCCATTGCTCCTCCATCACCGGGCATGGGCAAGCAGCCGCAAACGGCAACAGGATCCCGATGGGCACCCACCCTGTACTGACGCTCACTCAACTCCACCTCCTCGCCCACGACGAGTGAAAAACCGAGCCGCCGCGACCACGTCCCGAGGGAAAACTTGGGCATCCCTTTACATAGGCACATGTGCGCCCAGTGACCATCGGGATACTCTGAGCGCATGGGAGACAATCCCGAACTGCGCGCCGTGATGGCGGATCTGGGGCTCACGCGGGCCGACCTGGCGCGCTTGGTCAACACCGAACTCGTTGCCCTCGGGTGCCCGGGGACGCTCTCGGTGCGGACAGTGGCAACCTGGCTGTCCGGACAGTCCCGATGGCCTCAGGGCAGAATCAGGATCGCGCTCGAACGCACGCTGAAGCGCACGCCCGAGCAACTCGGCTTCATTCCGTCCCGCACCGCCCAGCCCCAAGCACCGCCGGAGGAACCCGTGCTCCGCCGCAACTTCCTCGCCGTATCAGCCGCCGCTGCTCTCCCGGCCGCCATCGCCTCCCGAGGCCAGGCCGTCGGTCACACCGACGTCGACCGGCTCAAGGAGAGCCTCAAGACCCTCACCGCTCTCGATGACCACCGCGGCGGACACGGATCACTTGAGGTCGCCGCGCTGACCGGCGCCAACCAGGCACTCGGCAAGGTCGACAGGACGATCAGCGACGGCGTCCAGCGACGTCTCTACAGCCTCGCTGCCGATTACACCGCCACGGCCGCGTTCTCGTGCATCGACGACCGCCGCTTGGACGACGCCGAGCGGCATTTCGAGACGGCTCTGCGCCTAGCCGGCCTCGGAAACGACCACGTCACAGCAATGCGGGTCTTCAACTGCCTCTCCATGGTGGGCTACCAACGCAACAGGCCTGCGGCTGCCCTGTCGGCCGCCCGGGCAGCCCAGAACGCCCGGGCAGCCCGCCGCGACCCGTTCCTCGCCTCCCTCGCACACGCCCGGGCCGCCATTGCCCACTCCACTGCAGGCGCCCGGCAGGCCGCCCTGCGCTGCCTTGGCCACGCCCGTGATGCGCTGGGCCGGGCGGACAGCCGCGAGCGTCCGACATGGACCGACTTCTACGGGCCGGCCGAACTGTTCGCCCTGAGTGCCGTCGTCCACCAGCACCTCAACGACAGTGCAGAGTCCGAGGGCTCATCACATCGCGCCCTGGCCGGGATCCCCCCACAGTTCCGCCGCAACCGTGCGTCCGCCACCGCCCGCCTCGCGCTCGCCCAGCTCGGACAGGGAGAAGTCGAACAGGCCACCGCCACTGCTACCAGCGTGTACGAGCTGATGGGCTCCGACCCGCTTCCGCCGAGGCTGCGCACCCTCCTCGGCGACTTCCACCGCGGCCTGATCACCCTCGCACCGACCTCGGCGGCTACGCGAGAGTGGACCGACCGGGTCCACGCACAGGGAGAAACTCAGTGACGATAGCCCTCCGCCGCTACGAGGCCGGGAGCGTTCCCGCCGACCACATCCAGTCGCTCATCGACGTCCACGCGGACGCCTACCGGGACCAAGGCGACGACCCCTTCGTCCAACGCTTTCCCTGGTTCGCCAAGCACTGGACGTCCCGGCCCGGCTACAGCTGCGTCATGGCCTACGACGACGACGAGCCGGTTGGCTACAGCTACGGCGCCCCGCTGGAAGACGGCCGCGAGTGGTGGCGCCAGCACATGCCACCGCCCTCCGACACGTCAACGTTCGCCGTGTCCGAGATCATGGTGCGCCCCGCCTGGCGGAAGCTGGGCATCGCCGAGCAGACACACGATGCGCTGCTGTCCGGACAGGACGAGGCCCTGGCCGTGCTCTACGTCGACGTCACCCACCCTCGTGTCCAGGCGATGTACGAGCGCTGGGCCTACACAAAGGTCGGAGAGCACCGTCCATTCGAAGACGCTCCGCTCTACGCCGTCATGGTCCGCACCCTTCGGTGACCCGATCAGCATGAGCCGCCGTGCAACAGCTGCCGGCCGACACCAAGCCGCCGCAGTCCCTGTCCGGTCACGCCGGCATCCGAAGACCCGACGGCGATGCGAGGCGCATCCGAGGCAGTTTTGGCCCGCCGCGCTCGGGCGAGCGCGGCGGGCGTCCATCGGGCGTTCTCAGTGGCGGTGGTGGTTGTCCGGTTGGGCGGGGTCGCCGGGGTGTTCCAAGCCCTCGACCAGGGTGAGGCGTTGGGCGCGCTCCCGGTCGAGCCAGCGGACGAAGGCCACTCGGCGGGCGGCTTCGCGGAGGGTGGGGGTGGGATCGTCGCTCCGGGCTGCGGCCATGGTGGCGAGGAGGGCCGCCTTCCACGGGCCCACGGTGACCCACTCGCCCGGGGGCGCCGCGCGGAGCGCTTCCGTGAGCGCCCTCGGAAGGGTGTCGGGGTCGGCCTCCACCTCCCCATCGGGGAGGGCGAGGCGCCAGCGGACCGCCGTGGGTCGGGCGGTCAGGGTGCGGTAGTGGGCGACGTCGGTCGGCGAGGGCTCGATGTCGGCGGTGACCGCCTCGTAGACGGCGCGGACGGCCGGGCTGCCCTCGTAGGCGGCGGCCGTGATGGAGCCGAGTTCGACGGCAGCCTGCTGGTCGAGGTGAACGGGGCCGAGCGCTCCGACGGGCAGATTCCGTTCGGCAGCCACCGCCTCGCACAAGGCTTCCGTGAGCAGCACCTGTGCGACCCACCGCGTCAGCTGCCGGTCCTCCGAACTGCCGGGCTGCGGCAGGGCGGTGGCGCGCGGGCCGGCGCGCAGGGCGGCGAGGCGGTGGTCGAGGGCCGTACGTGGGAGGGGTTGACCGTCGAGCAGGCCGAGTGTCATGCCTGCACCTCCAGGGCGACGGTCGGGGCGTACTGGCAGCGACCGAACCACATCACCTTGGCGAGGGCCCAGTACGACCCGGGGTCGGTGGATTCCGGGGCGGTGATTTCGAAGTCCACGGCCAAGGACGATCGGGCGGGCACGGTGAAGCCTCGGACCGGGGCGGCGATGGCCTCCCAGGTGCCCCACGGGGAGACGAGTTGCAGTTCGCCGCGGATCTCGCCGCGGGTGCGGTTGGTGAGGGTGAGGCCGAGGGTGGTGCGGCCGCCGGGGGTGACGCGCAGGGTCTCGTCGGAGACGGTGACGGAGAGGCCGGTGTCGCGGCCGGTGGTCGCCTTGGTGCCCTGGGCGGCCGTCCAGTCCTCAGGGGTGTCACCGGCGACGGGCAGCAGGTCAGGGACCTCGCCCACGGCGATCGTCACGACGTCCTCGATCTCCTGGCCGTCGTGGGCGATCCGGACGGCCGCGAAGTACAGCCCGGGTTCGACGTCCGACGGCGGGGTGAGGGTGACGGGGAACCGCAGGTGGCCGCCGGCCTCCAGCCGGTAGGGGCGGGCGCCGAGGCTCGCCGTCCAGCCCTCGGGCGGCAGCACTAGCGCCGTCCCCTCGACGGCGGCGTCCCGCAGCTGCGAGGAGAGGGCGACGGAGATCGGGACCGGCTCCCCCGCCGTCCGCAGCAGGCCGGGCGAGACGCCGACCGACATCGGCAGGTAGCCGAGCGGTGCCGGGCCCCGGTTGTGCAGCCAGTAGCGGGCGTGGACGGGCTGGGCCGCCTCGGCGACGGCCCCGAGCACCGGGCCAGCCGGGTCGGCCGGGTCGGAGGTCACGCTCGGCCGGGCCAGGACGGTGGCGATCTGCGAGCCCGCGAGGTCGAGGTCGGCCGGGCCGAGCGGCCGTTCCAGCAGGTCGGCGCGGTGCAGGTCGGTCAGCCCGAGGGCGCCGCCGAGGACGGCCGCGCGCCCCAGGCCGGTGGATTCGACCAGCCGGACGGTGAGTCGGCCGCCGGCCGGCGCGGCCGATCCGTGCGCGATCGGGTTCCCGGCCGGCTTCACCGTGCCGACCAGCACCTCGCGGGCCGGTTCGACCCGCAGCCAGGAGAGGGTGGCGGGCAGCGGGCCGTCCTGGGCCGGGGCGAGCCGGGCGTACAACGGGTGGTTGAACTCCTGCCCCTGCGCGGGCAGTGCCTGGGCCCGCCAGTCCCCGGCGCCGCCCACCAGGGCATAGCCGAACTCGTGGGTCCAGTGCTGGAGTTGGAAGGAGGCGCCGTCGGGCAGGGTGCGCCGGGGCGGGTCGATCCAGACGCCGGAGGGCCAGCCGGTGCAGGAGCGCATCAGCGAGAGGTGCAGGGCGCCGGTGGCGTCGACGGCGAAACCGGGCAGGCCGAAGCTGAGCAACCCGACGGTGTGGTCGGCGAGTTGCTCTGACGCATGGACGGGACCCGGGCAGACGGCGGTGATCCGGGCATCGGCCAGGTCGCGGGTGAGCGGGGCAGGGTCCGTCACGACGAGGGCGGGCAGCGCGCGCAGGTCGCGAAGGTCGGCGCCGGGCTGCCAGACCTCGGCGAGCGGGGTGAGCGCGGGCACCCAGACGGCGCCGTGGGTCTTCAGCACGCTCGCGTACTCCTCGCCCGCGCGCTCGATCAACTCCCGTGCCGCGTCGTTGACGTCCGGGCCGCCGAGGACGATGCGGAAGTCCGGCAGGTTGGAGTCGACGTCCAGCCAGCCGTAGCGGGCCCAGTCGGCGCCGGAGGTGGTGGCCGTGACGCCGACCCGGGCGAGCGCGACGACCAGGTCGCGGGCGTCGGCCGCGGCGTCGAGGTCGGGGACGACCACCTCGGCGACGCCGAGGGCGCGTTCGCCGAGCGGTGCGCCGGCCTGGTCGGTGAGCAGCACGCGCGCCGTGGCGCCGAGGCCGAACCAGGTGTTGGCGGGGTTGTCGAGGGTCCAGGGCGCCTCGGCGGAGTCGACGTCGGGCAGGGCGAAACCGCGGCCGATCACCGCGTCGGCGACCTCGCTGACCGGCAGCGCGCCGGGCAGGTCGACCGGGAAGCGGAGCCGCAGCAGCCGGTCGGCGCCGGAGTAGTCGACCACCCGGGTGCGGCAGTCGATCCGGTCCATGCTGCGCCAGAGCGTGACGGTCTGCTCGTACCGGACGCCGTCCACCGTCCCGTCGATCAGCAGCCGCTCGCCGAGCGGGCCGGTCTCCCGGCGTACGCTCGCGGGCTCGTCACCGGAGCCGCGCACGGGGCCCTTGGGGACGAGGTGCCAGGGGCCTTCGCCGAAGTCGGGATGCTGCGGGTACTCCTCGTAGACCCGCACCTCGTTGCCGATCCCGCCGGCGCGGATCAACTCACGCTCATGGAGCAGGTCGTGAACGGACGTCAGACCGCCCCCGCGAGCGGGGTCGGCGGTGACCCGGTAGCGGGCGTTGGCGATGGTGTGACCGTCGGCGGCGGACCAGGCGGTGTCCTCCTCCGGGCCGGGAACCAACCGCCACGTCCGCCAGCCCAGCGCCGGCACGTCGGCGGCCAGGAAGCGCAGGGTGCCCCGGTCGACGGTGCTCGGCACGGCGGAGCCGCCGTCGTCCAGCACCCGGACCGACCGCTGCCCCTCCGGCAGCCGGACGGTGACCAGGTCGGTCCGGTCGAAGGAGAGGGTGTTGGTGACGACCACGGCGGTGCCGGGGCCCGTCGTGTCGATCCGGCCGGTGAGAACCTCCAGCGCCCTGTCGCGGACGGCGGCGGCCAGGTCGTACGCCTCCCGCCAGCCGCCGAGGAGGTCCAGGTAGACCTGGTCGGACTCGGAGCCGGTGATGGCGTCGTGGTGGGCGCCGTAGGCGAGTTGGCGCCAGACCTTGTCCAGCGCGGCCTCCGGGTAACGGCCGAGCCCCTGCACGGTGGCGAGGGTGGCCAGCTTCTCGGCGTCGACGGCGGCGACCTCGGCGGCCCGCTGGGCCTGCTTGGTGTCGATGTAGGAGACGTCCTTGCCGGTGTAGACCGGGTTCATGTCCCGGGTCTGCGGGCTGGGCCGGCGGCCGGCGGCGGCCAGCCCTGCGCGGACGGCGTCCAGGAAGTCGCGCGGGGTGCCGCAGACGAACCGCGGCCACAGGTACTTCTGGGCCCAGGAGCGGTGGATCTCGGTGACCCACTTGTTCGGCGGGGTGTAGTCGGTGCCGACCGGCAGCAGCAGGTTCTTCGTCGCGCCGACGGGCTTGAGCTTGCGGTAGAGCTCGTAGACGGCCTGCTCGGCGGTGGCGAGGTCGGCGGAGGAGTCCATCCACCAGCCGGCCGAGTAGTGGTGCGGCATGTAGTGGGTCAGCACGCCGTCGCCGGAGGGCGCGATCCACTCGAACTCGCTCGGGAACTGCATCACCCGGGCGTCGTCCTTGGCCTCGCGGAAGTTCTTCTGGATCGGGCCCCACTGGTGGAACGGGCCGCGCGCCCAGGCGCTGCCGGTCAGCCCGGCGGCGGCGAGATGGCCGGGGAACTGCGGGTCGTGGCCGAACACGTCGAGCTGCCAGGCGGTCTGCGGGTCGCCGCCGAGTATGTCGCGCTGGTAGCCGATGCCGTAGACGATGTTGCGGATGGTCGTCTCGGCGCCGGTCAGGTTGGTGTTGGGCTCGTTGTAGGTGCCGCCGACCAGCTCGACCTGGCCGCGCTCCAGCAGCAGCCGCAGCGTCTCCCGGCGCTCCGGGTGCTGGTCGAAGTAGGGCTTCAGGTAGTCGACTTCGGCGAGCACGAACTTGTACACCGGGTCGCGCAGCGCCAGGTCAAGGTGCGCGTCGACGAGCGCGAAGCCGTTGCGCTCCCAGAGCGGCCGGGTGGTGGCGTCGGCGGAGAGCAGCTCCCACGGCGAGGTGTACGCGGCCTGGGTGTTCCACCAGACCGGGTCGTAGTGGAAGTGCGAGACCATGAACATCGTCCAGCCGGGCTCGGCGACCTCGACGACTCCCTCGGCTTCGACGACTCCCCCGGCCGCGGAGCCGTCCGCGGTCACGGAGCCGTCCGCGGTCACGGAGCCGTCCGCGGTCACGGTGACCGGCAGCCGCGCGCCGGGCGCGGCGCCGGTGATCTCCAGGGGGACTTCGACCAGCCCCGTGCCGGCTGCCTCGCCGCGCACGCCCGGGCCGGTGACGGTGATCCGGGCGGCCGACGGGCCGTCGAGGGTCACGCGCAGCAGCTGGCGCGGAGCGTCCTCGGGGCCGGTGAAGAGGTCCGTGCTTTCGACGGCGGTGATGGTGACCGGCACGGGGTGGGGTCCTTTCACGAAGAAACGGCGGAGCTACGCGCCCCAGGCCTCGAACTCGTAGATGCGGGCGGCGGGATCGGTGGTCTGGGTGGGCTTGGTGACGACCAGGCGGACATAGCGGGCCGTGGTGGTCACCGGGTGGGTGGTGGTGCCGGCGGTGTTGCCGGTGACGGTGGTGACGGTGGTCCAGGCGTCACTCGTGGAGTTGCGTGTCTGGATCGAGAAGTCGCGGGTGTTGTAGGAGGTGCTCTCACCGCCGGCCGAGGCGTGCTTGACCACGAACTTGGAGAGCGGCTTGGCCGAACCGAGGTCCACCTCAAGCCACTTGGCCGAGGTGGTGGTGCACCACTTGTCGCCGTTGCCACCGTTGACGGTGCCGTTGACCGCCTTGGCCGGGGTCTCGTTGGCGTTGCACTGGCCGGAGCCGGTAGCCGGACGGTTGAGCGCCAGGTTGCCGCCGGTGGGCGGGGTGCCGGTCCAGGAGACCGTGGTGGTGGCCGCGGTGGAACGGCCGTACTCAGTGGAGACGGCCTCGACCTCGACGGTGGTGCTGCTCTCGGCGCCGGCCCGGTCCAGCTTGTTCACGAAGTAGGCGTCGGACGGCGTCGCGCCGAGGAAGGTGCGCGTGCCGGCGGCGTTTCGCCGGTACACCTCGTAGTGGTGGACGGAGCCGCTCGCCGGGGCCGTCCAGGAGAGCCGCAGCGACTGGCTGGTGCCGGCCACCACGTCGCTCGCGCCGAGCACGGTGAGGCCGCTGGGCGCGCCGGGCGCGTCCACCGTCCCGTCGTAGACGGCGAGCTGGCCTATTCTCACGTCGTAGGCAGGGTCGGACCCGTCGGCCTGGAGTCCGATCTGGGCGATGGTGCGGCCGGCGTAGGCGGAGAGGTCGAGGGTGTGACGCTCCCACCCCGTGCCGGAGTTGGCGCCCAGGTCGAGGGTGGTGAAGCTGGTCGGCGCGTCGGTGAAGGAGATCGCGGCCTTGAGCCTGGTCGCCCCGGCGGCCGGGGTCTTCACCACGACGGAGAGTCTGCTGTCGGCCGCGACCGGCAGCTTGCTCTGGTAGAGGCGGACGGTGTTGGCGGCGTCCAGCGTGCCGGTGAGGCGCAGTGAGGAGCCGCCTTCGTAGGCGTCGGTGAAGTCGATGGACGGGGTGAGCTTGGAGCCGGTGGAGCTGACCAGCCAGCGGTAGGTGGGCGGGACGTCCTGGAGCGAGAGGTTGTTCCAGCCGCCGCCGGCGACCCGGGTGCCGGCCGCGTTGTAGAAGTCGCCCTGCCCGGCGTCGAAGTTGGTGACGAAGGGCTTGGCGGTGATCGGCGAGGCTTCGGCGACGTAGCTGGAGAGGCCTTTCCAGCTGGACGAAGTCGCGGTGTTGGAGGGGTCGTTGTTGGCGCCGACCCAGTAGCGGGAGTCCTTGGCGTAGAAGTCGGCGCGGTCGGTGGCGGACTTCCACGTCCACTCGGGGCGGTAGAGGCCGAGCGAGGTGGTGTGGGGCTTGTTGGCGGGGAAGAGCGCGTTCCAGTCGACGGAGGTGTTGTAGCCGTTGGCCTCGGTGTCGATGCCGGAGTAGAGGTCGTACTCGCTGCGGCCGAGGCCGCGGGCCAGGGTGCGGGACGAATCCAGGCCGCCGGAGCTCCAGTTGAAGTTGAGGAACATCGAGTCGGCGGTCCGCCTGCTCCCCTCCTGGAGGAAGGAGTCGTTGGCGGAGGTCAGCGCGTTCTGCCAGCTCACCGAGCCGGACTCGGTCATGGCGTCGTACCACATGAACTCGGTGGAGCTCTGCGCCTTGGTGTACTGCATGAGGTTGCGGACCTCGCCGGCGAGGGCCGAATCGCCGCCGCCGGTCTCCTGGTTGATGAACCAGCCGTCGAAGCCGTAGTACTGGGCCGCCTGGGCGAGCTTGTCGGCGACGGGGTAGCGGGTGCCGGACTTCTGCACGAAGTCGCGGACCCACTGGAGCTGGCCGCCGTAGGCGGCGGGCGGGAAGAAGACCGTCCCGTAGACCTTGACGCCGTTGCGGTGGGCGGCGTCGATGACGGTCGGGTTGGGGGCGAGGATCAGCCCTTCGCCGGCCGAGCCGCCCCAGAAGACCAGCTTGTCGACGTACTGCCAGTAGCCGAAGGCGTAGTAGTTGGGGTCGGCGGAGCCTTGGGAGGGGTTATTGGAGGTCGGCCCGAAGGAGACCAGGGAGGCCACCTTGCCCTCGCCGGCCCGGGCGTTGGGGTTGGCCTTGAGCGCCGGGTCGCTGGTGCGCGGCTGGAGCGGGACGCGGGAGCGGTTGAAGCGGGCGTCCGGGTCGGTGGCCGGGTCCCAGTTCAGGATGGTGTTGGGGTACCAGTACGAGGCGTACGGCTGGGTGCCGGTTGCGGCCGTGGCGGCCGTGGGGGCGGCCGGTGTGTCGGCGTGGGCGGCGGGTGCGCCGCCCAGGACGGCGGCCCCGAGGGCGGCGCTCAGCAGCAGGGGGATGCGTCGTGACATGCGGTGGCTCCGATCGAGCGGAGGAGGTGGGTGGGGCCGCCGCGGCGGGGCGGCCCGGGTGCATGTGCGTGGGTGGCGCTGTACAGGTGGGGGCGGGGTGCCGCGGAGGCGGTGACCGGGCCGGACGCGGGCGTGCGGCAGCGCCCGGTGGCGCGGTGCCGGCCGTTCGCGCCGCGGCCCACGGCGCGGCGCGGAGTGGTTTCCCCTGGGCGGCTCGCCGGCCTTCCGCCCGCGGTGGCGCACCGAGCGGGCCCCGCTCGGCGCTGCGAGGCTAAACCGGTTCAGGTCCCGTGTCAACGGTCCGCGCAACTGCCACCCCGGAGGGTGATCCGGGCCCCGGCGGCGAGGTGGATTCCCGGACGGTCAGGCGCGGGGTGGGCATCTGCAGGTCGCGTCCGGGGCCGGTCTCGTCCACCACCGCGAGCAGGCTCCGGGCCACCTGCTCGCCCAGCGCGAAGGTGTCCCGGCTGAGCGCGGTCAGCGGCGGGTGCACGATCCGGGCGAGCACCGAGTCGTCGAAGGAGACGATCGAGAGCTCGCCGGGCACCGCGACGCCCATCTCGCCGGCCACTCCGAGCCCGGCCACCGCCATCACGTCGCTGTCGTAGACGATCGCGGTGGGGCGCCGGGGGCGGGAGAGCAGGGTGCGGGTGGCGGCGGCGCCCTCGGCGTCGCTGAAGTCGGTCGGCACCGAGAGCGCCTCCTCCAGGCCGAGCCGCCTGGAGGCGTCGCGCAGCGCCCGGATCCGGCGCTGGGTGTGCTGGAAGTGCGGCAGGCCGGCCAGGTGCGCGATCCGGCGGTGGCCGATGGCGGCCAGGTAGTCGACGATCGAGAGCATCGCCTCGCGGTCGTCGGCCCAGATCCGGACCGGTCCGCCGCCCTTGCCGGGGCCGCCCAGCACGACGGCGGGCAGCGCGAGTTCCTCCAGGACCTCCAGCCGCGGGTCGCGGACCTGGAGGTCGACCACGATGAAGCCGTCGACCCGGTGTTCGGAGGCCCACCGCCGGTAGACCTCGATCTCGGCGGCGGTGTCCTCGACCACCATCAGGTGCAGCGCGACCGAGTGGGCCGAGAGCACGGCCTGCAGGCCGGAGAGCAGTTGGCTGAAGAACGGCTCGACGCCGATGGTGCGGGCCGGGCGCGCGATCACCAGGCCGACCGCGTCGGCCTTGGCGCCGCCCAGGGCGCGGGCGGCGCTGTGCGGCCGCCAGTTCATCTCCTCGGCGACCCGGAGGATCCGGGCCCTGGTCGCCTCGCTCACCCCGGGGCGCCCGTTGAGCGCGAAGGACACCGCGCCCTTGGAGACACCGGCCTGGCGGGCGATGTCGGCGATGGTCGGTCTGCCCACGGGATCCGACTCCTCTCTTGACATCCAAGTTTAGGCGGGAGCATAGTCCCTGCCATAGCTAGACCGGTTTAGTTAGTCAGGTTCCGGAGTGCGGCACAACCCCCGTTGAGAGAACCCCGGAACATCCCCGGGCAACACCCCGAGCTCAGCACGATCCCCCACCCACCCCCAGGACGGGAGACCCTCATGCGAAGAATCTGGGCGGCACTGACGACAACGGCCCTCACCGCGGCCGCGCTCACCGGCTGCGGACTCGGCTCCGGTGACACCAAGAACAGCGACAGCGTGGCGAGTGCGGCCGCCACCGGCGAGGTCAAGGGCAAGGTCTCGCTGCAGACCTGGGCACTCAAGCCGAAGTTCACCGACTACATGCAGGGCGTGATCGACGGCTTCAAGAAGAAGTACCCCGGCGTCGAGGTCGAGTGGCTCGACCAGCCCGGCGAGGGCTACTCCGACAAGGTGCTCAGCCAGGCCGCCGCCGGCACCCTGCCCGACGTGGTCAACCTCCCGCCCGACTTCGCCCTCCCGCTCGCGAAGAAGGACCTCCTGCTGGATGTCGCCAAGGCCGACCCCAAGCTCGCCGACGAGTACGTCGCCGGCGGCGTCGACGCCTACCGCTTCGCCGGCCGGCAGGGCACCTTCGGCTACCCCTGGTACCTCAACACCGATGTGAACTACTGGAGTTCGGAACTCCTCACGAAGAACGGCCTGGACCCGAAGAAGATCCCGACCTCCCTGGACGAACTCATCGCCCAGGCCCGGGTGATGAAGGAGAAGTCCGGCGGCCAGACCTACCTGATGAGCCGCAAGCCGGGCCTCGGCGACCTCTACAACGCCGGTGTGAAGCTCATGTCCGACGACGGCAAGTCCTTCACCTTCAACACTCCCGAGGCCGCCGCGCTGCTCGACAAGTACCGCGACGCCTTCAAGGAGGGTCTGCTCCCCAACGACGTGCTGACCAACCGCTACGCCGGGAACTCCAAGCTGTTCAACGCCGGCACCGCCGCCTGGACCACCGCCGGCGCCAACTACATCACCAGCCTCGCCACCGACAACCCGACGCTCTCCCCGAAGGTGATCCCCTCACCCGCGCTGGGCACCCCGCCGCTGTACGTCCAGGGCCTGTCCATCCCCAGGAACACCAAGAACCCGGCCGCCGCGGTCGCCCTCTCCCGTTGGGTCACCAACGCCGAGAACCAGGCCGCCTTCGCCCACCTGACCAGCATCTTCCCGTCCACCAAGACCTCCGCGAACGACCCGTTCTTCAGCAAGAGCGACGGCAGCAACGCGAGCGACGCCAAGGTGATCGCGTTCAACTCGCTCGCCAAGGCCAAGCTGATCCAGCCCGTCGAGGTCGACGACGCGATGAGCACCATCATCAACCAGCAGATCGCCCTGGCCATCAGCGGCGACGCGAGCTCCAAGCAGGCGCTGGACTCCGCCGTCGAGCAGTGCAACAAGCTGCTCAAGGGCTGACCCCCACCGCGCCCCACCCCGTACCGGCGAAGCGGCGGGTCTCCCCCACCCGCCGCTCCCGGGAATGACCCGCACCACCCCCCAGGCCCCAGGAAGGCAACGGCAATGACCCACCGGCGCTGGTTCACCCCCTGGCTGCTCGCCGGGCCCGCGATAGTCTGGCTGGCCGTCTTCAACCTCTGGCCGGCCGTCAACACGGTGATCCTGTCCTTCACCAACGCCAAGCCCCTGGGCGGCGGGCAGTTCACCGGCCTGGAGAACTACGGCCGCCTGCTGGACGACGAACAGCTCGCCGACGCCCTGCTCAACAGCATCGTCTTCATGCTGATCTGCCTGCCCCTGCTGACCGTCCTGCCGCTGCTGCTCGCCCTGCTCGTCCAGCGCAAGATCCCCGGCATCACCTTCTTCCGCACCGCGTTCTACACCCCGGTGATCGCCTCCGCCGTCGTGGTGGCGCTGATCTGGGGCTGGGTGCTGGACGACCGTGGTCTGGTCAACGGAGTGCTCCAGCAGACCGGGCTCGCCGGCTCCCCGGTCTCCTTCCTCACCGACCGGTGGCTGCTGCTGTTCAGCGCGATCGCCCTGACCGTCTGGAAGGGCCTCGGCTACTACATGGTCATCTACCTGTCCGCCCTGGCCAACGTCCCGCCGGAACTGCACGAGGCGGCGGCCGTGGACGGCGCCGGCCCGGTGAGCCGGTTCTGGCACGTCACCCTGCCCGGGGTGCGGCCGACCATGATCCTCATCTCCGCGCTGATCTCGGTGAGCTCGCTACGCGTCTTCTCCGAGCTGTACGTGCTCTCCAACGGCCAGGGCGGCCCCGGCGGGCGGGACATGTCGGTGGTGATGCTGATCCAGATGTACAGCCGCGGCTTCAACGGCCACCTCGGCTACGCCTCGGCTCTCAGCCTGCTGCTGTTCGTCGTCACGCTCGGCCCGATGCTGTTCCTGATGCGGCTCAACCGGAAGGCGGCCTGAACCCGTGACCACCCTCCGCGACCCCGTGGCATCCCACCGCGATCCCGCGACCACCCGCCCGACGAAGACCGCCAAGGGCTCCCGGGGCTCCCGGGGCTTCAACACCCCCTCCCCCGCCCAGACCGCCGTCCGCTACCTGCTCCTGCTGCTCGTCCTGCTCCTGGTCATCGGCCCGTTCCTCTGGCAGCTGTCCACCTCCCTCAAGGGCGCGCACGAGGACGTCTACACCCGCACCCCGACCTTCCTGCCCGACCAGCCCACCCTCGGCAACTACGGCAAGGTCGCCGACACCATCCCGGTGTGGACCTACGCGTTCAACTCGGTGATCGTCGCCGCGGTCTGCATCACCGGCAACGTGGTCGGCTGTACGCTGGCCGGCTACGCGTTCGCCCGCCTGCGCTTCCGAGGCGCCAAGCTCGTCCTCGGCCTCTTCCTCGCCACGCTCGTCCTCCCCGGCGAGGTCACCATCGTCTCCCAGTACGTGCTGGTGCGCAGCCTCGGTCTGGCCGACACCCTGGCCGGCGTCGCGCTGCCGGGCTCGATCGCGATGCTCAACGTGCTGCTGATGCGCACCGCCTTCGCCGCCGTCCCGGTCGAACTCGACCAGGCCGCACTGGTGGACGGCGCCAACGTCTGGCAGCGGCTCTGGCACGTCGGCCTGCCGAACGTGCGGGGCATGCTCAGCGTGATCGTCATCTTCACCTTCATCGGCGCCTGGGACGACTTCCTCTGGCCGCTGATCGTGCTCAACGACCCGCAGAAGTACACCCTCACCGTCGGGCTTCAGTACCTCAACGGCACCTTCTCCGCCAATCCCCGGCTGATCGCGGCGGGGACCATGATCGCCTTCCTGCCGATCGTCGTGGTGTTCGGCGTCTGCCAGCGCTTCTTCTTCCGAGGCGTCGAGGAGGGAGCCGTCAAGGGATAGCCCACCGTCCGTACGCCCCGACACCGTTGAGGAATCGACCGCAGATGACCGGCACCCCGCAGGCCCCGCGCTTCGGCGTCAACTACACCCCCACCGCCGGCTGGTTCCACCACTGGCTCGACTTCGACCTCGACGCCGTCCGCGCCGACCTCGACTCCGTCGCCGCGCTCGGCCTGGACCACGTCCGGGTCTTCCCGCTCTGGCCCGTCTTCCAGCCGAACCGCAGCCTGATCCGCCCGCGCGCCGTCGAGCAGCTGGCGGCGCTGGTGGACGCCGCCGGCGAGCGCGGGCTGGACGTCGCCGTCGACGGGCTCCAGGGCCACCTGTCCAGCTTCGACTTCCAGCCCTCATGGACGCAGACCTGGCACCGGCGCAACATGTTCACCGACCCGGACGTGGTGGACGGCCAGGCCGCCTACCTGCGCACGCTGGCCGGGGCGCTGCAGGGCCGCGCCAACTTCCTGGGCATGACGGTCGGCAACGAGGTCAACCAGTTCTCCGGAGAGCCGCACCCCGACCCGGACCGGGCCACCCCCGAACAGGTCGACGCCTGGCTGCGCCGGATGCTCGACGCCTGCGAGCAGGGCGCGCCCGGCCGGCTCAACCTGCACGCCTCCTACGACGCCGCCTGGTACCTGGACGAGCACCCGTTCACGCCCTGGCACTCGGCCCGGATCGGCGCGGCCACCGCCGTGCACTCCTGGGTGTTCAACGGCACCGCGCAGCGCTACGGCGCGCACTCCACCGCCACCGCGCAGCACGCCGCCTACCTGGTCGAGCTGGCCAAGGCCTGGGCGGACGACCCGCACCGCCCGGTCTGGCTGCAGGAGGTCGGCGCGCCGGCCCCGCACATCACCGCCGAGGACGCCGCCCGCTTCACCGGCGACACCGTGGACGCGGTGCTGGACTGCCCGGACCTCTGGGGCGTCACCTGGTGGTGTTCGCACGACGTGGACCGCTCGCTGGCCGACTTCCCCGAGCTGGAGTACAGCCTCGGCCTGCTCACCACCGACCGCCGGGTCAAGCCGGCCGGCGCCCGGATCGCCGCCGCCGTCGCGCAGGTGCGGGCCGGCTGGGCGCCGCCGCGCCCGCGCACCACCGCGGTGGTGGTCGCCACCGGCGACGAGGTGACCTCGCCCAAGCGCTCGGTCTGCGGCCCCGGCGGCGCCGTCTTCGAGGCGTTCATGCGCCTCGCCGAGGCCGGCGCCCGGCCGACCACGGTGCTCGCCGAACACGCGGAGGACGCCGCCCACCTGGCCGCCCGCGGGATCACCGAGGTGGTCCACCCCGAAGACGTACGCTGACGATCACCGCCCACCCTCTCAGTCACGCAACGGAGCCTGCAGACATGCACGATGACCGCACCCTGGTCGAGTCCCGCCTCAAGCGCGTCCTGGACGAGCGCATCCGCCCGGCGGTCTACCCCGAGTCCGTCCCGCTGACGGTCTCGGTCTGGACGGCGCCCGGCGAGCCCGTCCCGGTCGCCGAGGGCCTGGCCGCGCCGCGCACCCCGATCGCCGTCGGCGACGCGTGGGGCGCGCCGTGGGGCACCAGTTGGATCACCGTCACCGGCACGGTGCCCGAGGCGTGGGCCGGGCGGACGGTCGAGGCGCTGATCGACCTCGGGTTCGACGCCAACATGCCCGGCTTCCAGTGCGAGGGCCTGGTCTACCGCCCGGACGGCACCCCGGTGAAGGGCCTCAACCCGCAGAACCAGTGGGTGCGGATCGCCGCCCCGGCGGCCGGCGGTGAGCCGGTGGAGCTGCACGTCGAGGCCGCGTCCAACCCGGTCATCCTCGACTACCACCCCTTCCTGCCGACCGAGTTGGGCGACAGGGAGACCGCCGGCTCGGAGCCGCAGTACAAGCTGGAGCGGATGGACCTCGCGGTCTTCGACGAGACGGTCTGGCAGCTCGTGATCGACCTGGAGGTACTCGGCGAGCTGATGGAGGAGCTGCCGGTCGACGGCGCCCGCCGCTGGGACGTGCTGCGGGCCGTCGAGCGGGCGCTCGACGCGATCGACCTCCAGGACGTCAACGGCACGGCTGCGGCCGCCCGTTCGCAGCTGGCCGAGGTGCTGGCCGCGCCCGCCGCGCCGTCCGCGCACCGGATCAGCGCGGTCGGCCACGCGCACATCGACTCGGCCTGGCTCTGGCCGCTGCGCGAGACCGTCCGCAAGGTCGCCCGGACCACCGCCAACATGACGGCGCTGCTGGAGGACGAGCCGGACTTCGTCTACACCATGTCCCAGGCGCAGCAGTACGCCTGGATCAAGGAGCACCGGCCCGAGGTGTACGCGCGGGTCAAGAAGGCGGTGGCCGAGGGCCGGTTCGTGCCGGCCGGCGGCATGTGGGTGGAGTCCGACACCAACATGCCCGGCTCCGAGGCGATGGCCCGTCAGTTCGTCCACGGGAAGCGGTTCTTCCTGGAGGAGTTCGGGGTCGAGAACCAGGAGGCGTGGCTGCCGGACACGTTCGGCTTCACCGGCGGGTTGCCGCAGATCATCCGCAACGCGGGCTCCAAGTGGCTGCTGACGCAGAAGATCTCGTGGAGCCAGGTCAACAAGTTCCCGCACCACACCTTCCTCTGGGAGGGCATCGACGGGACGCGGATCTTCACGCACTTCCCGCCCGTGGACACCTACAACTGCTCCATGAAGGGCAAGGAGATCGCGCACGCCGCGCGGAACTTCAAGGACAAGGGCGTCGCCCGGCACTCGATCGCCCCGACCGGCTGGGGCGACGGCGGCGGCGGGACGACGCGCGAGATGGTCGCCAAGGCGGCCCGCCTGCGGGACTTGGAGGGTTCGGCCACGGTGCGCTGGGAGCGGCCGGCCGAGTTCTTCGAGAAGGCGCAGGCCGAGTACCCGCAGCCGCCGGTCTGGGTCGGTGAGCTGTACCTGGAGCTGCACCGAGCCACCCTGACCAGCCAGGCCAAGACCAAGCAGGGCAACCGCCGCAGCGAGAACCTGCTGCGCGAAGCCGAACTCTGGTGCGCCACCGCCGCGTTGCGCACCGGCCTGGCGTACCCGCACGAGCAGCTCGACAAGATCTGGAAGACGGTGCTGCTGCACCAGTTCCACGACATCCTGCCCGGCTCGTCGATCGCCTGGGTGCACCGCGAGGCGGAGGCCACCTACGCGGGCCTGGCCGCGGAGTTGGAGGCGTTGATCGGCCGGGCGCAGCAGGCGCTGGCCGGGGACGCCGCGGGCGGGCGCGAGCTGGTGTTCAACGCGGCTCCGCACCGCCGCTCGGCGGTGCCGGCGGGCGGGGCGGCGGTACCGGCCGGGGCGGCGGGCTGCTCGGTGGCCGCTCGCGCCGGGGGCGGGTTCGTCCTGGCCAACGGGCTGCTCTCGGTGACCGTCGACGGCGACGGTCTGGTGGTCTCGGTGGTCGACCTCGCGACCGGCCGGGAGACCGTGGCCCCCGGCGCCCGAGCCAACCTGCTCCAGCTGCACCCGGACTTCCCGAACATGTGGGACGCCTGGGACGTGGACCAGTTCTACCGCAACACCGTCACCGACCTGACCGGGGCCGACTCACTGACGGTGTCGCACGACGCGCCGGACGCGGTGGCCGTGCGGGTGGCGCGGTCCTTCGGCTCGTCCACGGTCGTCCAGACGCTGACCCTGCGCGCGGGCGTGCAGCGGCTGGACATCGACACCGAGGTGGAGTGGCACGAGACCGAGAAGTTCCTCAAGGCGGCCTTCCCGCTGGACGTGCACACCGAGCGGTACGCCGCCGAGACCCAGTTCGGCCACCAGTACCGGCCCACCCACACCAACACCAGTTGGGAGGCGGCCAAGTTCGAGGCCTGCAACCACCGCTTCGTCCACCTGGACGAGCCGGGCTGGGGCGTCGCTCTGGTCACCGCCTCCACCTACGGCCACGACGTCACCCGCACGGTGCGCGAGGCCGACGGCGGCACCACCACGACCGTCCGGTTCTCGCTGCTGCGCGCGCCGCGCTTCCCCGACCCGCGCACCGACCAGGGGCTGCACCGGTTCCGGCACGCGCTGGTGCCGGGCGCCGGGATCGCCGACGCCGTCCGCGAGGGCTACCTGATCAGCCTGCCCGAGCGGCGGGTCACCGGCTCCGTGGACGCCGTCCGGCCGCTGGTCGAGCTGGACGACGAGGCGCTCGTGGTCAGCGCGGTCAAGCTGGCCGACGACGGCAGCGGCGACCTGGTCGTCCGCGTCTACGAGGCCAACGGCGGCCGCGCCCGGGGCCGGCTCACCGCCTCGTTCCCGCTGGCCGGGGCGGTGCCCTGCGACCTGCTGGAGCGGCCGTGGGACGGCACCCGCGGCGAGGTCGCGGTGGACGGGGACGGCGTGGCGCTGGCGCTGCGACCGTTCGAGCTGGTCACACTGCGGCTGACGCCCGCGTCCGCCTGACGTACGCTGCTCGACCGCCCCCGCTCGCCCGGGCGGGGGCGCTCACCCTCCCGCTTCTCGTTCTGGAGCCACCCGCGATGACCGCCTCCCCGTCCGCTCCCCCGCTGTTCGCCGCCGTCGACATCGGCGGGACGAAGATCGCCGGAGCGCTCGTCGACCGGCACGGGGAGCTCTCCCACCGGCTCCAGCTGCCCACTCCGGCCCGGGAGGCCGGCACCGCCGTGCTGGCCGTCGTGCACCGGGTGCTCGACCACCTCGCCGCGGCCCCCGGGTGGTCCGCGGTGACCGCCGTCGGCATCGGCAGCGCCGGGCCGGTGGACCTCCAAGGCGGCACGGTGAGCCCGGTCAACATCCCCGGCTGGCGGGCGTTCCCGCTGGTCGCCGAAGTCGCCGCCCACCCCGCCGTGGCCAGGGCCGGGGTGCCGGTGGCGCTGGCCGGGGACGGTGTCGCCATGGCCGCCGCCGAGCACTGGCGCGGCGCGGCCCGGGACGCCGACAACGCGCTCTGCCTGGTCGTCTCCACCGGCGTCGGCGCCGGGCTGGTCCTGGACGGCGCCGTCCGCCCCGGCCCCAGCGGCAACGCCGGCCACCTCGGCCACATCACCGTCGACCTCGACGGCGACCCGTGCCCGTGCGGCTCGCGCGGCTGCCTGGAGGGCCTCGCCAGCGGCCCGGCCATCGCGCGGCGGGCCCTCGCCCAGGGCTGGCGGCCGGCCGGCGAGGACCGCTCGGCGCGCGCCGTCGCCGCCGACGCGCTGGCCGGTGACCCGGTCGCGCTGGCCTCCTTCGACCGGGCCGCCCAGGCGCTGGCCGCCGGGATCGCCGCCACCGCCGCGCTGGTCGACCTCGACCGGGTGGTGATCGGCGGCGGTGTCGCCGAGTCCGGCCCCGCACTGTTCGACCCGCTCGCCCGCCACCTCGACCGGTACGCCGCCCTGCCCTACATCCGCGGCCTCGACGTGCGACGGGCCGAACTCGGCACCGACGCGGGCCTGATCGGCGCGGCGGCCCTCTGCCGATAGGGCCCGTCACGAGAGAGCCACCCATGCCCCCACGCGCCCGCCCCCCGTTCGCGCCGCTCGCCAACCCCGTCCGCGCCTACGCCTGGGGCTCCGCCACCGCCGTCCCCGCACTCACCGGCACCCCGCCCACCGGCGAGCCGCAGGCCGAACTCTGGATGGGCGCCCACCCGTCGGCGCCGTCCCTGCTCGACGACGGCGACGGGCCGCGCCCGCTGGACGAGCTGATCGCCGAGGACCCCGAGGCCGAACTCGGGGCCGGCACCGTGCGGCGGTTCGGACCGGAACTGCCCTTCCTCTTCAAGGTGTTGGCCGCCGAGCGTGCCCTCTCGATCCAGGTCCACCCCACCCGCGCGCAGGCCGGGGCGGGCTACGCCGCAGAGGAGGCCCGCGGCATCCCGCTCGACGCCCCGTACCGCACCTACCGGGATCGCGGCCACAAGCCGGAACTCATCTGCGCCCTCGGCGACTTCGAAGCGCTCTGCGGGTTCCGCCCGGCCACCGCCACTGCCCGCCTGCTGGACGAGCTGGCCGTCCCGCTGCTCGCCCCCTGGGCCGCCGCGCTGCGCCACCGGCCCGCCGGGGAGGTGCTGCCCGCGCTCCTGCGCCACGTCCTGGAGGACGTCCACCCCGGCCCGGCCGACCTCGCCGCCGTCACCGGGGCACTGTGCCGAGTCGCCGACGACGGCGGGCCGTTCGCCGAGGCCTGCGCCGCGTACGCGCGAGCCGCCCGCGACTACCCCGGCGACCCGGGCCTGGTCGCGGCGCTGCTGCTCAACCACGTCCGACTCCGGGCCGGCCAGGCGCTCTTCCTCGACGCCGGGGTGCCGCACGCCTATCTGCACGGCCTGGGCATCGAGTTGATGGCCAACTCGGACAACGTGCTGCGCGGCGGCCTCACCGCCAAACACCTCGACGTGGACGGCCTGCTGGCGGTGACGTCCTTCCGCACCGGCGAACCCCGCGTCCTCGCCCCCGAACCGGGCGCCGACGCGGTCGAGGAGGTGTTCCCCTCCCCCGCCGCCGAGTTCCGCCTCTCCCGCCTCCACCCCACCGGCAGCCCCACCCGGGTCGACCTGCCCGCGGCCCCGCAGATCCTCCTCTGCACCGCCGGCCACGCCCGCCTGCACGCGCCCGACGGCCGCCGCCTGGACCTGCACCCGGGCCGGTCCGCCTACCTGCGCCCCACCGGCGAGCCGGTCCACCTCACCGGCCCGGGCGCGGAGCTGTTCCGCGCCACCACCGGCCCTTGAGGTTCACCGCCCGGCAGGTTCACACGGCCTGCCCAAGGCCCGAAGAGGGGGCGGAGGCGGCCGGACGGCGGGGCTCCGCCGGGCCGGCGACCGCCGGCGGCAACCGCTCGGCTGAGCGGTGCCGGCCCGGCGGTGCGGTCCCGGGCAGAGCCCCGGTGTGGGCGCGCCCCGGCCGGCGGCTCCGTTGCCGCTGTCCGTGCCGTGGCCGCTGCCCGTGCCGCGGCTACCCGTTCGTGCCGCGGTTGCTGTCCGTGTCGTTGTTGCTTCCCTTGCCGCCGGCAGCTTCGTCGGTGCCGGCGGCGACGCCGTCAGAGCGCAGAGGCGCGGCAGCGTCTACGCGGGCGGTGCGCCGGGCCCGTGGCGCGCGGTGCGTTCACCGCCACCCGCTGGGTCGGCGCCGAGGGCAGCGGATCGGCCGCGGCCCCGCCCGGCACGAACGCTTCGAGAAACCGCCGCTCGGACTGGCTGAGTTTGCGGGAACGACCGGATTCCCGGTCCCGCGCGACCACCACGGTGCGCGCCCGCATATACGTCAGCGGATCGCGGCAGACATTCACCTCGACATGCGCGGAACTGCGGCCCAGCCGTTCCACGGTCAGTCGGACCAGCAATGGTTCCGACGCATGGTGGAGCTGCTCCAGGTAATCGATCTCATGGCGCGCGATCAGGAATCCGGACGGGAAAAGTGATTCCCGGACGGCGACCGCGTGGTGGCGGAAGAGGTCGTAGATCCCCTCCTGGACGTAGGAGACCAACCGGGCGTTGTTGATGTGCCCGTTCTCGTCGACGTCGCTCCACCGGGTGGGGCAGGTCAGGACGTGCGCGTTTGGGTGCGGCGCGCTCACTGCTTCTTCAGCCCGGCGTCGCCCTGGCCGCCGGCCCCGGCGGGCAGCAGCGCCCGCTGCAACCTGGCGTAGTAGACGGCGTGTTCGGAGGCCATCCGGGCGGCGGTCCACCCCTCCTCGGCGGCCTCGGCGGCGGCCTGGACGACCAGGCTGTCGAGCACCCCGTCGACGGCCCGGCAGAGCTCGGCCACCGCGGCCAGGCGGTCGGGGACGTCGACGTCGGCGCCGCCGGCCCCGCCCCGGGCCGGGAACGCCGCGAGCGAGTCCACGGCGAGCCGCAGCTCGTCGACGGCGTCCGACCGGATTTCCGAAAGGCAATTGCGCACGGTTTTCTCCCGAAAAATATACTGCATTGTCTGGTGCGTTCGAATACGCCGGAGCGGTTCAGGCGCGGATCGCGCACCCCCCGGCGGAACGGACGCTATCCCAGCCCGGCCACGCCGTCACAGGATTACGGAAGCCGACGGGAAACTGCCCACCATTGGAGTAGTTTGCCGGGGCATAAAATCTGCCGCATCAGCCGAATGCCCTCCCGGAGGTCACCCGCTGTCACCGCGGACCCGACCGGGGCGACAGCAGGTCAGCCGGTCCAACTGGCCCACCAACGCGCCTTGTACAGGTGCGTACCGGGCAGCACTCGGACGCCGTCCGGGCGGTGGAAGGTGAGCACCGAGGTGCACCAGGAGCAGGGCCCGGCGTGGTCGGGGGCCGCGGTGAGCAGCCGCCCGGTGCCCGGCTCGTCGCCGACACTCTTGACGTCCCGCCCGGCGGCCTCGGAGCCGAGCGGTACCCGGGTGAAGCGGCCGCCCGCCGGGTCGTACCGCCACAGGTGCGCGGCGGTGCTCACCCAGAACCGGCCGGGCGCGGCGAGCACCGGCGCGAGGTCGTGCCCGCCCGGCTCCGGCAGCGCGGCACTGCGGACGGCGGTGAGCTCGGGCGCCGCCGGCGTGCCGCCGACCCGCAGGGCGGTGAGCGTGTCGTCCCCCACCGCCCAGAGCAGTCCGCTGCGCCGGTCCCAGTGCACGCCGTGCGCGCCGCGCAGCCGGTACTCGGCGTGGACGGTGCTGCGCGGCCCCTGCGAGGCCGTGTACAGCCGGACCCAGCCGCCGTCGCTGGCCGCGACGGCGACGTTCCCGTCCGGGAGCAGCTCCGCGCTGTGCGGGTTGGCGCCGCCGGTGTCGGCCGCCCAGGAGGCACGGCCGGTCGCCGTGTCGACGACGGCCACCAGGCCGCCGGAGGCGGTGGTGAGCAGGTAGCGCCGCCCGGCCCTGGTGCGGCTCTTCGCCTCGTCCGGCCTGGCCCAGCTGCGCGCCGGGGCGAGGTCGGCGAGGTCCGGCGCCCGGTCCGCGCTCCACGACCACACCACCGGCAGCCGGTCCGGCCACTGGTAGGCCATCAGCTGCTCGGCGCTCTGCAGCACGAGGACACTTCGCGAGGCCTGGTCCACCACCACGACCGCCCACCCCGGCCGCACGGCCCCGGCGGGCCCGGCCGGCACCCCGAGACCGAACACCATCAGCCCCACCAGCAGCGCCCGCATCCCGCGCATGCACCCCGTCCCTCCGTCGTCCGGTTTCCGGGTCCACGGTGCGGGGCGGCGGCCCGGCCGGCAGGCAGGCACGCCCGGAGGGCCGACGAAACCGGCTCGACGTGGGGACGCCAGGCCGGGAGACGCCCGGGCACTGCCGGACCGGGCCTAGCCGGCGGAGGTGCGGGCGTGCGCGGCGGTGCGGGCGTGCGCGGCGAGGACGGTGTCGAGGAGGCCGGGGAACCGCTCCTCCAGGTCGGCGGCACGCAGGGCGGTGAGCCGGCGGTTGGCGTCCTCGCGCTGCCGGACCACGCCGGACTCGCGCAGCACCTTGAAGTGGTGGCTGAGTGTCGAGGGCGCGACGTCGACCGGGAAGGTGCCGCAGGCGCGTTCGGCTTCGGCGCGCAGGATGCGCACGATGGTCATCCGGGTGGGGTCGGCGAGCGCGTGGAGCACGTCGAACAGGTCGATCTCCCCGGTCGCGGGGTGCGCGAGCGGCGGCTTGCGCCGGGTGCTGCTGCGGGGCACGGACGGACCTCCCTGTCAGTCATGTTCGACAATCATCGAAATTGCGTGGTACCAATACCGCACAGCAATTTCGACATTCGTCGAACATCGTAGCCGAGGGGGCCCGACATGCGCGCACTGGTGATGACCGCACCCGGTGGAGCCGAGAACTCGCAGATCCAGGAAGTCGGGGCGCCGCACCCCGGCCCCGGCCAGGTGGCGGTCGACGTCGCCTACGCCGGGCTGAACTTCGTGGATGTGATGACCCGCCGCGGCGACGCCGCGTACGACTCCGGCTGGCCGTACCTGCCGGGCAAGGAGGTCGCCGGCACGGTCCGCGCGGTGGGCGAAGGCGTCACCGGGCTGCAGGCGGGCGACCGGGTGGTCGCCGCGCCGCCCGGCGGCGGCCTCGCCGAGGTGGTCCTCGCCGAGGCCGCCCTCACCGTGCCGGTGCCGGCCGGGCTCGGACTGCGCGAGGCCGCGGCCGCCCCGCTCGGCCTGGCCACCGCCATGCTGCTACTGACCGACGCGGGCCGCTTCACCGCCGGCGACACCGTCCTCGTGCACTCGGCGGGCGGCGGGATCGGCAGCGCGATCGCCCAGCTCGTCCCGCTGCTCGGCGGCGGCCGGCTCATCGGCACCGTGGGCCGCCCCGAGAAGGCCGCGGCCGCCGAGGCCTCCGGCTACCACCACGCGTACGCCCGCGACGAGCGGCTCCGCGAGGCGGTCCGGGAGGCCACCGGCGGGCTGGGCGTCGACCTCGTCCTCGACCCGCTGGGCACCGAGGCCCTGGAGCTCGACCTCGACCTGGCCGCGGTGGGCGGCCGGATCGTCCTGTTCGGCAACGCGGGCGGCGGCGGCATCGGCGCCCTGCCCCCGGTCGGCCGGCTGCTCGCCGGCAACCTCACCGTCACCGGCTTCAGCCACCGCGGCCTGGCCGCCACCGCCCCCGGCCGACTGGGCCGGGCGATCACCCGGGTCGTCGGCCTGCTCGCCGACGGCCGGCTCACCCTGCCCGTCACCGAGCTGCCCGGACTCGCCGACGTCCCCGCCGCCCATGACGCCATGGCAGCGGGCCGGGCCACCGGCAAGTACGTGGTGCGCGTGGGAGGTTGAGCGGCGCCGCCCGGTCCGCGGAGGACCGGAGCCGCGCGGGCGCCGTCCTCGGCTCCCCGCCGACCGGGCTCGGCCTGCGGCGCCGGTCGCCGCGGCGCCCAGGCCCAGGACCTGCTGCAGGCAGCGGGAGACGAGGCAGAAAGCCGTGAACTGCCCACCCCTCCCCGCGAGCGGACCGCCGCCCGACGCCCGCTACCCGCGCCCCGAGACCGCGTCCGCCAGACGGGCGAGCGGAGAGGTGGTGGGGCGGCCGGTGGACTCCTGGCGGTCGGCGGCGTGGTAGGCCGCGTAGAGGGCGTGGACACCGAGCCAGCGCAGCGGTTCGGGCTCCCAGCGGCGGACGGTGTGGCCGACCCAGGGCAGGCGGGTGAGTCCGGTGTCACGGCCGAGGACGAGGTCGCGCAGGGTGCGGCCGGCCAGGTTGGCGGTGGTGACGCCGCTGCCGACGTAGCCGCCGGCCCAGCCGAGGCCGGTGGTGCGGTCGAGCTCGACGGTGGCGCACCAGTCGCGGGGGACGCCGAGCACGCCGGCCCAGGCATGGTCGATCCGGGCCTCGGCGGCGGCGGGGAAGAAGCTGTCGAGGATCGCCCGGAGCTGGCGGACGGTCGCCGCCTGGGTGGTGCCGTCGGAGTCGGTGCGCGAGCCGAAGCGGTAGGGGACGCCGCGCCCGCCGAGGGCGATCCGGTCGTCGGCGGTGCGCTGCGCGTACATGTAGGCGTGCGCGAAGTCGCCGAGGACTTCGCGGCCCTCCCAGCCCGCCGCGGCCCAGAAGGAGGGCGGCAGTGGTTCGGTGGCGATCATCGCGGAGTTCATCGGCAGCCAGGTGCGCCGTTCGCCGCTCAGCCCTGCGGTGAAACCCTCGGTGGCGCGCAGCACGTGGTCGGCGGTGACGGTGCCGTGCGGGGTGACGGCGCGGGCGCGGCGGCCCGGTCCGGCGGGGTGGACGGCGGTGACCGGGGACTGTTCGTGGATGCGGACGCCGAGCGCCTCGACCACCCGGGCGAGACCGCGGGCCAGCTCGGCGGGCTGGATGCGTGCTCCGTACGGCGTCCAGGTGCCGCCGAGGGCGCCGGCGATCCGGATCCGGTCGGCGGTCTCGCGGCCGGTCAGCAGGTGGATGCGGTCCGGACCGTAGGCGGCCTCGGCCTCGGCGAAGGCCTGGAGCCGGGCGAGCTGGGCGGGGGTGCGGGCGACTTCCAGGACGCCGCCGCGGACGACGTCCGCCTCGATGCCCTCGGCCGCGGCGGTGTCGGCCACCTCGCCGACCGCCGCGTCCATCGCGCGCTGCATCGCGGCGGCCGGCCCGGGCCCGTACCGGCGGGCGAAGGCGGACCGCCCGGCGAAGCCGTTGTAGAGCCAGCCGCCGTTGCGCCCCGACGCGCCGTACCCGCAGAACCGTTGTTCGAGCAGGGTGATCCGCAGACCGGGCTCGGCCTTCTTCAGGTAGTACGCCGCCCAGAGCCCGGTGTACCCGCCGCCGACGATGCACACGTCGGCGTCCGCGTCGCCGGGCAGCGCGGGCCGGGGTTCGGGCAGGCCGCTCCGCGCGTACCAGAAGGAGACGCCGCCGTTGACGGCCGGGGTGTCGTCGCCGTTGCGGGCCACGGGAACCTGCTTTCGCTCGGTGATCTGCGGGGACGCTACGCCGCGTCCGCCCGCGCGGACCACCACCACGCTGCCAGGATCCGGCCGCCGGGCCCTGCACCCTGTCAGGCATCACGGGCGGGGCCCACCGTCTCGCACCCCGGCACACCGGTGCCGGACCGCCTGCGGTCGGGCACCCCGGCGCCCGACCGCTCTCGCGTGACCGCCCCCGCCCGGCAGAACGCCTAGCCGATCGTCGAGCCCTCGACGGGCACGGAGAGCGGGATGGTCTCGCCGGCGAACCCGGTCTTGACGAACTGCCAGGTAAGGCCGGTGATCACGCCCTTGCCGAGCGGCGCGAGCCGGGCGAACGCGGGCTGGCTGAGGTCGATGTGGGTGGAGTCGCAGGACGGACACTGGTCCTTGACGGGCACGGTGACGGTCTTGCCCTGGTAGGTCACCTTGACCGAAATGCCCCTGCACACCGGGTCGTTGTTCGGGTTGGCAGTGGTCCACCAGGTGTGCGAGACGGCGACCAGCATCTGGGTGGCGGCGTTGATCTGGGTGCCGCAGGCGCCGTAGCCGGCGTCGTTGTAGTAGGTGGCCTTGCCGGTCATCGGCTTGTTGATCGGGATCGCGGCACTGGCCGAGCCTGCGGTCAGGGCGATCAGCGCGGCGGCGGCGAGCGGCGCGCCGGCCAGGATCCGGGCACTCCTGATGTTCTTGACGATTCGCATGGTTCCCCTCCGGTTCTTGGTGCGGACGGCATACCGAGCACGGGCGGGGCCGGGGCCTCCCGCGATCGCCGGATCAGGCCAATTCGCCGGCTTCGCGAAGGAGTTCGAGCACGTCCGACCCTCCCGGGACAGGACGCTATGCCGGTCCGGCCGACGCGGTCCAGACCTTTGATGTGTTGTCATGGACACAAGTCACGATGCTTTACGAAAGCGGCCGAAGGCGGGACGATACGTGACCGCAGGGCGGGCCGGCGCGTTGTCAGGGCACGTTCCGCACCCCAGGAGGCCCCGTGCACCCCACGCTTCGCACCGCTCTCACCGCCGCGCTCCTCGGCGCCGCCGTGCTGACCGGCGTCACCCCGGCCGCCGCCGCTCCCCGGGAGGTCAACCAGGGGTACAGCATCCCGGTCGGCGGGGTCACCGACCTCGGCGCACTGCCGGTCCTCGGCAGCCTCGGACTCGACTTCGCCCGCCTGCTCGGCCGGTGAGGGGGCCGCACGCGGGCACCATCGCCTACAAGGTCGCCCGCGTCGTATGAAGAGAGGTCGCCGCGGTCGCCGTCAGACCCGCCCGACCGCGAACAGCGCGCCGGACAGCGGGTGTTCGGCGGTCCGGGCGGTGGTGATGTACAGCGTGCGCAGGTCCGGTCCGCCGAACGCGCAACTGGTCACGCGCGGCACCGGAAGCTCCACGGTGGCGAGCAGTTGCCCCTCCGGCGAGAGGCAGTGGACGGCGGCGCCGTCCCAGAACGCCACCCAGAGGTTCCCGGCCGCGTCGAGGGTCATGCCGTCAGGCAGACCCGGCAGGTGGGAGACGTCCAGTGAACGGATCCGGCGGCCGACCGGGCCGACCTCGGGGTACTCGTAGAGGTCGATCCGGCGGGTCGGGGTGTCGATGTGCCAGAGCCGGTCCGGCTCCGGCCAGGCCAGGCCGTTGGGGACGGACAGCCCGTCCAGGACGGGCCGCGCGATGCCGTCGTCCTCCAGCCGGTAGAGCGGGCCGGGCCGCCAGGGCTCGGCCCGCTGCATGGTGCCGGCGACCGGGCGGCCGTACGGGTCGCAGGCGCCGTCGTTCATCCGGCGCTCCGGCCGGTCGGCCTCGACCGGGGCGAGCAGCTCGGTGCGCCCGGTGGCGGGGTCGAGCAGCTCGAAGCCGCGTTCGGTGGCGAGCACCGGCCGGCCGTCCGGGCGGAACATCAACGCGCCGGGGGTGACCGCGAGTTCGGTGACGCCGACACGGCCGCTCGACGCGTCCAGGGTGAGGACGCGGCGGTCGCGGATCCCGATCCAGTGGAGGCGGCCATGGGAGGCGTCCCAGCGCGGGCCCTCGCCGAGGGCGAGTCGCGGGGTCTCGGCAACGGGTTCGGCACGCATCGGCCTTCTCCTCGGGGATGTCAACGGGATCTCAACGGGATCCCAAGGCAGCAGGGCCTCGGGCAGCAGGGCCGCGCTCGGCTCCGGATCGGTCCAGACGTGCCGGTGACGCTCCACCGGGACGGTCCCGGCTCAACGGCGTTGCACCGCACCCTACGTGGTCCCCGCTCGACGGCGGCGGCCCGGGTGAGCGCCGGCGGCGCGGCCTTGGCGACGGCGGACCCCGGCGCCATCGCGCACCTCGCCTCCCCGCACGCGTTCGGCACCGTGCCGGGTTCGCCGCCTTCGCGGGCGTGCAGCAGTTCCAGGCTCGGTGCCGTCCCCCTCGCTCGGGCCCAGGGCGAGCCCGGCAGCGCCGCGGAGCGTCTCCGGGGTTTCTTCCGCTCCGAGAGTCAGCAACTCCGACAGGCCCGCTACAAGGCCGATCGGCACCGCGAAGCCCTCCCGCCATCGTCCGGCCATCGGCCGCAACAGGGCAGCCATACTGCGGCAACACCCCTGCTCAGCAGGCAAGATGGCGATTGACAGCGGAGCTCGGCGTTCAGCACGATGAGCGCCGAGCCCACTCGCAGCACGCCGGAAGGAGGGCCGATGACCACCGTTCGCCACGTCCCGTGCCCTGCCTGTCCCCGCCCCTGCCGCGGCCGTCGCCGCAGCCTCTGTTGTCGCTGAAACGCTCACCTGCTGAACGGCTGAACCTCCGAAGCCCCAACCTCTGAGCCCCTGACGGCCCGACCGGGCGGCCGGGCTCGCCGGACGGGCTCCGTCCAGGGCGCGGCGCCCAGCCCTCACGTCCAGCGCCACCCGTTCTCCCCGCGAAGCCGCGAACCCACGAGCCGCTGCACCGCTGCACCGCGCACTCCGTGCACGCCGGCGCCCTGCCCTACTCCCCACGGCCTGCACGCGCCCCCTGCCCTTTCACCTGTCCCGCCCCACCCGAAGCCCTACTCGAAGCCCCACGAATCCACGCGACATCACGCGACATCACGCGACATCACGCGAAAGCCGAGGTACCGCCATGACCACCGCCCTCACCGAGCTCCGCCTCACCCCGGCCGCCGGCCGGATCGGCGCGATCGTCCACGACGTCCGCCTCGGCGGCGACCTTCCCGCCGAGACGGTCGCCGCCGTCGAGGCCGCCCTGTACGAGCACAAGGTGCTCTTCTTCCGCGGCCAGGAGCACCTGGACGACGCCGAACACGAGGCGTTCGCCCGCCTGTTGGGCCAGCCGGTCGGCCACCCGACGGTGCCCAGCGCCGACGGCCGGTACATCTTCGAGCTGGACGCCACCAAGGGCGTGCGCGCCAACAACTGGCACACCGACGTCACCTTCGTCCCGTCCTACCCGAAGGCGTCCATCCTCCGCTCGCTGGAGCTGCCGCCGGCCGGCGGCTCCACGGTCTGGGCCAACACCGTCGCCGCCTACCAGGACCTCCCGGGGCCGCTGAAGGTGCTGGCCGAGAGCCTGCGGGCCGTGCACACCAACGACTACGACTACGCGGCGAGCCTGGCCCTCAAGCCGGAGCTGGCGGACAACGCGGAGATCGCCAAGCTGTTCCGCCAGGTGTTCGTCTCCACCGCGTTCAAGACCGAGCACCCGCTGGTCCGCGTCCACCCGGTGACCGGCGAGAAGTCCCTTGTGCTGGGTGCGTTCGCGCAGAGGATCCAGGGCGTGTCCGGCGCCGACAGCCGGGCCCTGATCGCGCTGTTCCAGCGCTACATCGAGCGCCTGGAGAACACGGTGCGCTGGGAGTGGCAGGTCGGCGACGTGGCGATCTGGGACAACCGGGCGACCCAGCACTACGCCGTCAACGACTACGGCGACGAGCCGCGCCTGGTCCGCCGGATCACCCTGGACGGCGACCTGCCGGTGGGCGTGGACGGCGCCCCGAGCCGGCTGCTGGAGCCGGTCGAGCCACCGAAGGTGGCCGGCCTCGTCCCGGCCGAGGAGCTGGAGGCCTCACTCCAGGCCTGAGCCGGCCCGCCCGTCACTCGTCAGGAACCGCCGGTCCGACCGAGGTGGCTGCTCTGACCGCCCTCACCACGACCCACCCGCACGACCGCAACCCACCACCCCTGCGAAGGACCCGCCATGACCGCGTTCACCACTCCCTCCGCCCCCGGCCTCTCCCGTCGCGCCCTGCTGCGCGGGGGCCTCGCCGGAGCCGGTCTGCTGACGCTGGCGGCCTGCCGCTCGGCGGCGGACACCGCCTCCTCCGCCGCGAGCGGCTCGCCGGGCCCGCGCCGGGGCGGCGTCCTCACGGTGGGCACCGGCATCGACTTCACCCCGAGCCTGCTCTTCGCCCAGAGCGCCAACACCCTCGTCCAGCGCCTGGTCTTCAACACCCTGACCAGGTACGACGACAGGCTCCAGCCGCAGCCCGAGCTGGCCACCTCCTGGCAGGTCGGCGCCGACGGCACCAGCGTCACCCTCAGACTGCGCGAGGACGTGCTCTTCCACAGCGGCCGCAGGTTCACCGCCGACGACGTGGTGTTCGCCGTCAAGAACCTACAGAACCCGACTCGTTCGGCCCAGCTGCGCTCCACCGCGGCCGCCGTCGCCGACTTCCGCAAGAACGGCGACTTCGAGCTGACCCTCGTCCTCGCCCACCCGGTCAGCAACCTCTTCGACCTCTTCGAGTTCATGATCATCCCGGACTCGGCGACCGTCGAGGACGCTGTCGCCGGCACCAAGCTGGTCGGCACCGGCCCGTTCACCCTCACCGAGCGCAAGCCCGGGAGCTCGATCACCTTCGCCCGCAACGAGAAGTACTGGAACCCCGGCCGTCCCTACCTCGACGGGGTCGAGATCCGGATCATCCCGCAGGCCGAGTCGCTGCTCTCCTCGCTCAAGACCGGCCAGACCCACCTCTCCTACACCGTCCGCGGCAAGGACGTGGCCACCCTCAAGAGCGACCCGCAGTTCCTGATCAAGCAGTACGACACCGGCTCCGGCGCCTACTACATCGGCGCCAACCTCACCGCCGAGCACGTGAGCGACAAGCGCGTCCGGCAGGCCATCGCCTGGGCGGTGGACCGCGACCGGCTGGTGCAGCAGGCGCTCGGCGGCTACGGCACCGTCTCCTCCGCTCCCTGGCCCAAGTCCTCGCCCGCGTACAGCGACGCCAACGCCACCCGCTACAGCCACAACCCGGACAAGGCCCGGGCGTTGCTCAAGGACGCCGGCCTCACCACGATCACCCTGCCGTTCGCGCACTCCAACGAGCCCGGCGCCACCGCGATCGCCCAGATCCTCCAGTACGACCTCAAGCAGGTCGGCATCGAGACGGTTCTCCAGCCCACCGACTCGCCCACCATGCAGAAGCAGCTCATCTCGCAGTCCATGCCCGCGCTCTGGACGCTGAGCCACGGCTTCGCCCAGCTCCACCCCGCCACCCTCGCGGTGAGCGCCTACCCGTTCAACGAGGCCAAGAACAGCTCGCGCTTCGCCTCGCCCGCCTACACCGACATCGTGCAGAAGGCCTGGCAGCGCCCGGACAGCGCCAGCGCCGAGGCCACGGCCCTCTACCAGCAGATCACCGACGTACTGCTGGACGAGGAGTTCGTGATCGACCTCGCCATCGCCGGCCTGGTGGAGGTCGCCGGCAGCAAGGTCCGCGGCGCCGACCTCAACAAGTTCGGCTACCTCAACCTCGACGACGCGTACCTGACGGCCTGACCGATGCGTACCCTCCTGTTCAAACGCCTCCCCTCCGGGCTGCTCGTCCTCGCCCTCGCCTCCTTCCTGGTCTTCCTCATCCTCCGGCTGATCCCCGGCGACCCGGCCACCTCGCTGGCCGGCCCCGACGCCGGGCCGGAGGCCATCGCCGCCGTCCGCACCCGGCTCGGCCTCGACCAGCCACTGCTCTCCCAGTACACCGGCTGGCTCGGCCACCTCGTCACCGGGGAGCTCGGGCCCAGCTACGCGATCGGCGGGCAGGTCGCCGACCTGATCGGCAACGGCCTCGGCGCCACCGTCCAACTCACCCTCGGCGCCCTGCTGCTGGTGATCGTCATCGCGCTGCCGCTGGGGGTGCTCGGCGCCACCGCCCGGCGCCGCCCGGTCGCCGCCGCCGTCCACGCCTTCACCACCGCCGTCCTGGCCGTCCCCCCGTTCGTCACCGGCGTCCTGCTCGTGCTGCTCTTCGCGGTCACCCTCGGGCTGCTGCCGGCCGGCGGCCACGAGTCGCTGCTCGACCAGCCCGACCTCGCCGTCCAGTACCTGCTGATGCCCGCCGTCTGCCTGGCCCTGCCGAGCGCCGCCGTCCTCGCCCGCTACCTCAAGGACGGCATGGAACGCGCCCTCGCGGAGGACTACGTCCGCACCGCCACCGCGCTCGGCGTCTCCCGCCGGCGGATCGTCTGGCAGCACGCGCTGCCCAACGCGCTGCCTCCCGCGATCACCGTGCTCGGCTTGCAGATCGGCCAACTCATCGCCGGAGCCGTCCTGGTGGAGCGGATCTTCGCCTGGCCCGGGCTCGGCCAGCTGATCGAGCAGGGCGTGATCCGCCGCGACTACCCCGTCGTGCAGGACCTCCTGCTGCTGATCGTCGCCGTCTACGTCACCGTCCAGCTGCTCACCGACCTGGTGTACGCGTGGCTGGACCCCCGGATCCGGTGGGAGTAACCAGATGACCACGCTGACAGCCTCGACCACCCACCCGTCGGAGGCCGCCGGCCCGCGCCGCAACCGCTATCTGGCCGGGCTGCTCACCGGCCGAGGCCTCGCCGGCCTCGCCCTCGTCGGTGGGGTCGCACTCGCCGCCCTCCTCGCGCCGCTGCTCACCGACCTCGACCCGAACGCCCAGAGCGCGCTCGCCCTGGCCGGCCCCAGCGCCGAACACCCCTTCGGCACCGACGACATGGGCCGCGACCTGTTCAGCCGGGTACTGCACGGCATCGGCACCGACCTGGCGATCACCTTCGCCGCCGTCCCGGCCGGCGCCCTGCTCGGCTGCTCCTTCGCCCTGCTCGCCGCCTCCTCCCGCTGGGCCGACCTCGCCGTGCAACGCGTCTTCGACCTGCTGCTCGCCTTCCCCGGGCTCATCCTCGCGCTCGCCGTCACCGCCGTCCTCGGCCCCGGCCGCTGGCCGGTCCTCATCGTCATTGCCCTCGCCGAAATCCCCGGCTTCGGCAGGCAGTTGCGGGCCGGAATCCTCGTCCAGCGCGAGCGCGAGTACGCGCTCGCCGCCCGCGTCGGCGGCGCCTCCCGGCTGCGGGTGCTGCTGCGCCACGTCGTCCCCAACGCGGCCGACCCGCTGATCGTGCAGACCGCCGTCGCCCTCTCCATCGGCGTCTTCATCGAGGGCGCGATGAGCTTCCTCGGCCTCGGCGTCCGGCCTCCGGAGCCCACCCTCGGCTCCATCCTCAGCCAGTCCGTCGCCTACCTCTCCACCCACCCCACCTTCGCGGCCGCCCCGTTGGCCGCCACCACCGCCCTGGTCCTCGGCTTCACCCTGATCGCCGAGGCCCTGAACAAGGGGATCCGCGGATGAGCCGCCCCGTCCTTCAGGTACGCGACCTCACGGTCGAGTTCGACGGCACGAAGGCCGTCGACGGGGTCGGCTTCGAGCTGGCCGCCGGAGCCACCCTCGGGCTGGTCGGCGAGTCCGGCTCCGGCAAGTCCACCACCGCGCTGGCGCTGCTGCGGATGCTGCCGGCCGGCGGGCGGATCACCGGGGGCTCGGTCGAGCTGGACGGGCAGGACCTCGCCGCGCTGCCCGAGGGCGACCTGCGCGGGCTGCGCGGCCGGCGGATCGCGATGATCTTCCAGGACCCGATGTCCTCGCTCAACCCGGTGCTCACCGTCGGCAGGCAGCTCGACGAGGCACTACGGGCGCACGGCGGCGCGGGCAGGGCCGAGCGGGCCGCCCGGGCCGTCGAACTGCTCGACCTGGTCGGCATCCCCTCCGCCGCCGAACGGCTGCGCGACCACCCGCACCAGTTCTCCGGCGGCCAACGCCAGCGCATCATGATCGCGCTCGCGCTCGCCAACAAGGCCGAGGTGCTGGTCGCCGACGAGCCGACCACCGCCCTCGACCCGACCGTCCAGCAGCAGATCCTCCGGCTGCTCGCCCGGATCAACCGGGAGACCGGCACGGCGCTGCTGGTGATCAGCCACGACCTCGGCGTGATCGCGCAGACCTGCCGCCGGATCCTGGTGATGCGCGGTGGCCGGGTGGTCGAGCACGGCGAGACCGGCGACGTCCTCGCCGCACCCCGACACCCCTACACCAAGCAGCTGCTGGCCGCCGTGCCGCGACTGGACGCACCCTCCGGGGCCGCCGCCAACAGCACCCCGGGCGCCGTACCACTGCTCACCGTCACCGGCCTGGGCAAGACGTACGGTCCCCGCCGGCGGGCGGTCACCGCGCTGGACGGCGTCGACCTGGAGCTGCACCCGGGCGAGACGCTCGGACTGGTCGGCGAGTCCGGCTCCGGCAAGTCGACACTGGCCCGCGCCCTGGTCCAGGTGCACGCACCCTCGTCGGGCTCGATCCGGTTCCGCGGCGAGGAGTTCGGACGCGGCGGGGAGCGCGCGGCCCGCCGCGAGGTGCAGATGGTCTTCCAGGACCCGTACGCCTCGCTCAACCCGCGGATGACCGCCGGCCGGATCATCGCCGAACCGCTGATCGCCCACGGCCTCGGCGACCGCGCGGCCCGCGAGCGGCGGGTCGCCGAACTGCTCCGCCAGGTCGGGCTGGAACCCGCCATGGCCGACCGGCACCCGCGCTCCTTCTCCGGCGGCCAGCGCCAACGCATCGGCATCGCACGGGCGTTGGCACCCGAACCGAGCGTGCTGATCTGCGACGAGCCGGTCTCCGCACTGGACGTCTCCGTCCAGGCCCAGGTGATCGAGCTGCTCGCCCGGCTGCAACGCGAACTAGGCCTCGCCATCCTCTTCATCGCCCACGACCTCGCGGTGGTCCGCCAGGTCAGCCACCGGATCGCGGTGATGCACCGCGGCCGGATCGTCGAGACCGGCCCGGCCGACCGCGTCGTCACCGCGCCCGAAGACCCCTACACCGCCGAACTCCTGGCCGCCGTACCGCGCCTGGAGTCCGCCCCCCGCCTCACCACCCGGAGCAGCGCATGACCACCACTCCCGATCCCCGGCCGCACGACCCGCACCGCCGCGACCCGTACGCCGGCTTCCCCGGCAGCGTCGGCCGCACCTTCGGCGTCTCCACACCCGCCTGGCCGGAGCGCGTCCGCCCGCGTGAGGGCGCGCCCAACATCGTCGTCGTCCTGATCGACGACATGGGCTACAGCGACATCGGCCCGTTCGGCTCCGAGATCCCCACGCCCACCCTCGACCGGCTCGCCGCGAACGGCGTCAAGCTGGCCAACTACCACACCATGCCGCTCTGCTCCCCCGCCCGCGCCGCCCTGCTCACCGGCCTCAACCCGCACCGGGTCGGCTACTCCTTCGTGGCCAACGCCGACCCCGGCTTCCCCGGTTACGGCATGGAGGTGGCCGGGGACATCCCCACCCTCGCCGAACTGCTGCACGACCAGGGCTACGCCACCTACGCCGTCGGCAAGTGGCACCTCACCCGCGACTCCGCCTCCAACGCCGCCGACAGCCGCACCAACTGGCCCCTACAGAAGGGCTTCGACCAGTACTACGGCGTTCTCGAAGGCCTCACCAGCCTCTTCCACCCGCACCAACTCGTCCGTGACAACAGCCCCCTGGACATCGACGAGTTCCCGGACGACTACTACTACACCGACGACATCACCGACCAGGCCATCGCCATGGTGAAGTCGCTGCGCGCACACGACGCCGAGAAGCCGTTCCTCCTCTACCTCGCGCACAACGCCGTACACGGCCCGCTCCAGGCCAAACCGGCCGACCTCGCCCGGCACCAGGGCCGCTACGACGACGGCTGGGACGAGCTGCGCACCGCCCGCTTTGCCCGCCAGCTCGCCGCCGGCCACTTCCCGCCCGGCACCGAGCTCCCCGAGCGCAACGGCGAGACCGGCTACGACGTCGGCCCGTGGGGCGAACTCACGGACGTCCAGAAGAAGTTGTACGCCCGCTACATGGAGGTGTACGCGGCGATGGTCGACAACGTCGACCAGAACCTCGGCCGGCTCACCGACACCCTCGCCGCGCTCGGCGAACTCGACAACACCATCATCGTGTTCACCTCCGACAACGGCGGCACCGGCGAGGGCGGCGCCGAGGGCACCCGCAGTTACTTCAGCCGCTTCGTCCACCACCCCGACCTGCCCGAGGACTGGAACCCCGACGTCGAGCGCGAGATCGGACTCATCGGCGGCCCGCAGAGCCTGGTCCACTACCCGCGCGGCTGGGGCATGGCCTCCAACACCCCGTTCCGCTTCTACAAGGGCCAGACCTACGCGGGCGGCGTCCGGGTGCCCTTCGTCCTCTCCTGGCCGGCCGGCCTGCCGCGCGCCGTGGGCGACACCGGCGTCCGCCCGCAGTACCAGTACGTCACCGACATCCTGCCCACCCTGCTCGAACTCGCCGGCGTCGAACGGTCGTCGGACCGCGCCGGGAAGCCGGTGCAGTCGCTCGACGGCATCAGCTTCGCCCCCGTCCTGCGCACCCCGGACGCCCCCTCCACCCACCCCGAGCAGTACTGCGAGATGACCGGCAACCGCAGCTACTACCGCGACGGCTGGAAGCTCGTCACCCTGCACCGCTTCGGCGCACCCTACGACGACAGCGAGTGGGCCCTGTACGACCTGCGCACCGACCCCACCGAGATTCACGACGTCGCCGCCGAACACCCCGCACTGGTCAAGGAGTTGGCCGCCGCCTGGGAGGCCTCCGCCTGGCGCGACGGCGTCTTCCCGCTGGCCGACGGCAGCGGCGCCCTCGCCCTGCGCGGCCCGGAGGCCGACCGGCTGCGCCGCCCGGTCACCCTGCTGGCCGGCACGCCCGAGCTGGAACGGTACCGCTCCTCCCGCCTGATCTCCTTCCGCTCCTTCACCGTCGAGGTCGAGCTGGACGCCCACGGCGCCGACGACCAGGGCGTCCTCGTCTCCCACGGTGACCAGGGCGGCGGCTACAGCCTCTACGTCGAGGACGGCCGGCTCCGCTTCGCCTACAACCAGTACGGCGACCTCTTCGAGGCCGAGGCCGGCCCACTGGCCGCCGGCGCCCGCCGGATCACCCTGGAGGCCACTGCCGTGGCCGACCTCAAGTGGGAGTTCCGCGTACTGGTCGACGGCACCGAGGCAGGCCGGCTCGGCCCGGTCCACCAGCTGATCGGCATGGCCCCGTTCCAGGGCATCAGCGTCGGCGTCGACCGCAAGTCCCCCGTCTCCTGGCCGGTCTACGAGCGCCACCGCTCCTTCCGCTACACCGGCGGGCTGCGCGCCGTCACCTACCTGCCCGGCGAGCCCGCCCCGTACGACCCCGAGACGGTCGCCCGGGCCCTCCGCGAGGCGGCCGCGGCCTTCGAGTAGCCGCACACCCCCGGCCGCTCGCCCCGCCACTGGCTCAGTTGCTCACCTGGCCGCTCGCCCGGTCGGTCGCCCGGTCGGCCCCCGCCGCGGGGGCCGGCCGGGTTAGGCTCGTCCCGTCCGCACGGCACACACTCAGGGGGGACCTGTGATCGGCGAACTGCTGCCCGAAACCGTCGTGGTGGAGGTCGCGTACGACGACCCGCCGCAGGCCCGGCTCGAACCGGAGGAAGAGGCCGTCATCGCCCGCGCCGTCGACTCCCGTCGCCGCGAATTCACCACCGTCCGCCACTGCGCCCGCCTCGCTCTCACCCGCCTCGGCGTCCCCTACCGCCCCCTCGTCCCCGGCCTGCGCGGCGCCCCCGGCTGGCCCGACGGCGTGGTCGGCAGCCTCACCCACTGCGCCGGCTTCCGCGGCGCCGCCATCGCCCGCGCCGGCGACGTCGTCTCCCTCGGCATCGACGCCGAACCCGCCCTCCGCCTCCCCGAGGGCGTCTTCGAGGCCATCGCCCTCCCCGCCGAGCAGAAGCGCATCGCCGAGCTGCTCGCCGAACACCCCGACACCCCCTGGGACCGCCTCCTGTTCAGTGCCAAGGAGTCCGTCTACAAGACCTGGTTCCCGCTCACCCACCTCTTCCTCGACTTCAGCGAGGCCGAGCTCACCCTCCACACCGACGGCACCTTCCACGCCGAACTCCTCGTCCCCGGCCCGGTCGTCGACGGCCGGAGCCTCGACTCCTTCACCGGCCGCTGGACCGTGCGCAACGGCCTCCTCGCCACCGCGATCACCGTCCTGCCGTGACCGTCACCTACGTCATCGACGGCACCCGGGTCACCACCCTGGAGGAATTCTGGGCCGAGGCCGGCCGCTCCATCGGCTGCGGCGGCTACTTCGGCCGCAACCTCGACGCCTTCGCCGACTGCCTCCGCGGCGGCTTCGGCACCCCGGACGACGGCGACTACGCGATCGAGTGGCACGACCACGAGGCCTCCCGCCGCCACCTCGCCCACCCCGAGACGGCCCGGCAGCTGGAGCTGATGCTCGCCCGCTGCCACCCCACCAACCGCGACCACGTCGGCACCCGCCTCGCCGAGGCCCGGGCCGGCCGGGGTCCGACCGTCTTCGACTGGCTCGTCACCATCATCGAGGACGAACTCCCCGGCGGCCTGCTCCTGCGCTGACCGGGCGGTGCGGCACCCGGTCAGCGCAGGAGCAGGCCGGGCAGTGCGGCGCCCGCAGGCCGGCCGACCCTTGGCCCTCAGGCTCGGTGGCCGGGTCCCGACTCGGGCGTACGACCCGGGCGGCGATCGCCCTCGGACGACTGCGGGCCTTCGAGCTGCCATTCCCTTGACCCGGGCAAGGCCGTGGATGGCCGTTTCCGATCGCTTTGTGCCCACCTCGCGACAGTGTCGTAACGGGCGGGTTCGGGCCGCCAGACCGCCTCCGAGCTGCGGCTATGCTGTGCGGCGGCCTTGACGGGCCGTAAGGGAAACGGGGGCAGGACACAATGACCGACAGCACAGGGACGGGCTTCACCGCCCACCCGGAGAAGCTGGACTCGGCGGCGGGCAAACTGACCGCCGCGGGCAACGACGTGGGGACGATCCGCGACACCCTGGGCCGGCTGAGCATGTCCGGCGAGGGCACCTTCGGGCCGTACGGCGCGCCGGAGGCGGCAAAGGCCTTCTGGTCGGCCTGGCAGGACGAGCTGGGCGTCAACACCGACGCGCTGCACGACCTCGGCGACAAGGTCGGCAAGACCGCCGCCAACTACGCGGGCGTGGACGGCAAGATCTCCCAGCACCTCCAGGTGCGGTGACCGATGCCCGACCACGACGCACATCCGCTGGGCACCGACCCGGGCAGCCACCGGGCACAGGTCGAGCGCCTCAAGAAGACCATCGACGAGTCGCACGGCATGTGGGGCGCCGGCGACCTCAAGTACGCGGTGCACGACGCCCTGCAGCTCGACGCCCCGAAGGGGGATCCGGGGAAGCTGGGTGAACTGGCCGCCGCCTACCACAATGCGGGCAGTCAGCTCGACCAGGTCCAGCTGGAGGTCGCCCGGACGGCGTCCGAGCGGCTCCCGGAGGCCTGGACCGGCCAGGTCGGCGAGAAGGCCGTCGAGGTCGTCAAGGCCTCCGCCGACGACCTGCAGCGCTGCCGCGAGACACTGGCCAAGGGGCACGACCACCTCAAGACGCTGGCCGGCGCCCTCAGCCAGGCGCAGACGCTGCACGGCCAGGGCGACGCCCCACTGCGGGAGGCACTCGGGCTGCTGCACGACATCACCGTCGCCGGCGCACCCGACCCGGTGCACTGGGACGACGACAAGATGCACTCGGCCCACGCCAAGGCCAAGGACGGCATCAAGTCGATGTTCGACGCAGCCGTGAAGGCCGAGGACGCCGGCCGCGCCGCGGCCCGCGAACTGAACGGGCTGGCGGGCAAGGCACTGGCCGGCAAGTTCAAGAACAAGGGGCTCGGCGCGGCCGACAAACTGGTCCTGGTCGACGCCTCCCTCCTGGGCAGCGACGAGGCCGGTGCGATCCTCACCGCCAACGACGTGACCCGGGCCGCCCAGTTCATGGACAAGATGAGCGACGCCGACCGGGCCCGCTTCGACGAACTGCTGGCCGGCGCGAAGTCCCCGGAGGAGCGCGCCTACCTGATGAAGGCGCTGGCCGCCGGGCACAGTTACGACGAGGTCAAGGCCTTCGGCGCACAGATCCACGAGCACGGCGACGACCCGAACTGGCTGGCCCAGCGGATCTCCCCGGTGCAGCTCACCTCCCTCTCGTCCGACACGAACGGCACCGGTTACGGCGGCGTCGCCTGGAGCCAGGGCCAGCACCCGACCTGCGTGGCCGCCTCGACGGTCACGGCCCGGGCGATGGTCGACCCGATGTTCGCCTTCCAGCTCACCACCGGCGGCCGCCCCGGCGACCCGGCGTACGACAACGGCCAGGCCGCGAAGGACCGTTGGGACAAGGAGACGAACCGGGTCTACGACTCGGAGGGGTCGTGGCACGAGTTCATTGCGGACGGCAGGTACAACTACGAGTCCAAGGACATGGCCAACGACGAGATCGCCAAGCACACCGGCGCGAGCTACCACACCGTGGACCTGGACGACGACGCCGAACAGCGCCGCAATGTCCTGGCCCAGGTCGAGGCGGCGGTGGACCAGGGCAAGCCGGTACCGGTCGGCGTCAAGGAGGACACCTGGTTCCGTCCGGACGGCCATCAGATGATGATCATCGGCCATCGCGGCGACCAGCTAGAGATCTACAACCCCTGGGGTTACACCGTCTGGGTCAGCGAGAGCGACTTCGTCAACAACCACATGGAAGGCGCCGCCGCCGGTGGCGGAATGCCCGTCGCCGACCACGTCCAGCTCCCCAAGTGAGGCCGCTGTGAGCACTCCACACTCCATGAGCGACAGCCAGTTGGCCGCGCTCGACATCGAGATCCTGCTGCGCTTCGGCCTGCCGTCGGAGGGGGCGCACCGCTCGGCCCTGTTCGGGGACGGCGCGGTGGCCGCCGCCATCGCCGCCGACCGCCTGGGCGTGCTGCCGCGCGCCCTGGTCTTCCTCGGCGAGGTGGTCAGGGCGGGCGGCACCCGCTACGCGGCCGGTCTGCCCGAACCGCTGCCGGGCCCGGCGGCGGCCGTGGCACGGGGGTGGCTGGAGGCGGCCGCGATGGTCGTCCAGGAACCGTCGGGGGACCTGCTGGTGGCCCGCTGGCTGGACGCGGTCGCCGCCGTCCTCGCCCTGCGGGTGACCAGCCGGGAGGCAACGTCATGACGCGACGGCGGCTTCTGCTGACCGTGGCCGGCGTGCTGGTCGTCGTGCTCGCGGCGGGAGCGGTGGGAGTCCACCTGCTGACCCGGGGCAAGCTCGACCACGGCAAGGTGTTCACCGCCACCTCGGGACAGCTCACCGTCAAGCCGGGGCAGCTGTTCTCGATCGAGGTCGACGAGCACCCGTCCTGGGGTGACGCGTGGACGGTGGCCGTGCCGAGCCCCGACACGGCCACGGTTCAGGTGTCGGACGAGGAGTACATCGCCAACCTCCACCTCCTCGGCATGTCCGGTGGCGTGTTCGGTTCGGGCGGCCGCCACTTCTTCGTCTTCCGCGCCGAGGGCCCTGGCCGGACGGAGATCGCCCTGCACAACCTTTACGCGGGCGGGGTGATCGCGCCGCCGGCCGACATGGCACCCGAACAGGTCGACCGCCGCTTCACCGTGGACGTGCGGGCGTAGGGCGGGCCTCCAGGGCCATGCGGAGGAACAGCCCGTAGAGGTGGGCCCACGGACAGTGCCCCGGTCCGGCCAGCAGGCCGGACCGGGGCATCGCTGCGTCAGATCTCGTTCCTCAGCGGAGGGTTCGCAGCATGACGGCGCAACGGGGCGAGTCGGCGAAGGGTTGCCGAAAGCCGACCTGCTTGTGCCCCCAGGCCTCGTACAGCGCCCGGATCGAGGCCGCCGGCCAACCTGTTGCCGTACCGTTCGACTCCCGCCCGGCCTACATTCCCGTCACCACCTACGCGCCCGGAGCAACGGCACGACGCGGTGGCCGAGGTGCGTCTGCGCACGTCCAGGAAGTACGAGTGGATCGTGGAAGGCGACATCAAAGCCTGCTTCGACGAGCGGCTTTGCCGTGTCCCGGCGGCTGGCCTGCCGTTGTGAGAAGCCCGCTCAGGGCGCCTGCCGCGCCGAAGACCAGGACGCCCGGCTCAGCCGCGGTCGTGGAGGGTCACCTGGTAGCCGTCGGGGTCCGCGAACGTGAAAGTGCGGCCGAACGGCCCGTCGACGGGCGCCGAGACGATCGTCGTGCCGGCGGCTGCGAGGGCGTCGTGGATGTCCTGCGCGTCGGGGGCGTGCAGCCACAGCGCCATTCCCTGGCCTGGCTGCGCGATCGTGTCCAGGTTGACGCCCGCGACGACCTCGCGGACGGCGAACGCGATCGGCTTGGTGTCGAACACGACAGCGTGCGGCGGTCCTGCGTCAGAGCGCTTCAGCCCCAGGTACTGCTCGTAGAAAACGGCAGAGCGCTCCAGGTCGCGCACCTGCAGCGAAATGAAGTCGGGTCCGGTAACGGCCACGATCCTTACCTCCTCAAGGTATGTCAGTCTTCTGACACCAAAAATGTATGTCAGACTACTGACATGAGTCAAGGCGAGCCCGGAATCGAGCTGGACACATCACTGGGGTACATGCTGAAGGCGGCCGCGAGCGCCCTGCACTCCGCCCTGGAAGCCGTGCTGAGGCCGTTGGGCATGACGATCACCCACTACTCCTGCCTGGAGCTGCTTGCCCAACGACCGGGTCTGTCCAACTCCGAGCTTGCCCGTGGCACCTTCGTCACCCGGCAGTCGATGAATGTGCTCCTGCAGGCCCTCGAACGCCAGGGACTCGTCGTCCGCCCGGCACAGGCACCCGTCGGCAGGGCCCTGCCCACCGAGCTGACCGCCCGCGGGCGCCGCCAGCTCGACGTGGCCAGCGCCGCGGTTCGCCGCGTCGAGCAAGACATGCTGGCCAATCTGAATGCCGGCGAACAAGACCAGATGCGGCGCCTGCTCACTACGTGCATCGCCTCACTGACCGAACCGCCCGCATCGGCGACGTAACTGCTCCGGACTTTACTGACCTGGGCCTTTACCGCTCCCTGCTGTTCAAAGGGTGGGCGCGGACGGTTTCGAACCGCCGGCATCCGCTGTGCCAGAGCAGCGCTCTGCGGCGCCCGGCTCAGCCCAGGACGTCCGAGAGCCGGGCAAAGCGGCGCCCGTCGGCCAGCAGGGCCGGGAGGGCGGCGGCGAAGCCGGGGGCGGTGCCGCCGGCCGGGTGGTTCAGGTGGGCGATGACGATGGCGCCGGGTGGGGTGGCCGCGACCTCCTGGCGGACCTGGGCCCCGGTGAAGGTGGCGCCGCCGTCGGCGTTGACGGTGAAACCGGCGATGCGTTGGCCGACGTCGGCGGCGATGCGGGTGGCGACCTCGTCGTAGTGGGCGGTGCCGGAGCGGAAGAAGCGGGGCGGGTGGCCGAGCAGGGCGGTGAGCTTCTCCCTGTTCCCGGCGACCTCGTCGTACGCCTCGGCGGCGTCGCCGGTGCCGGCGATGCCGTAGGCGGAGCGGCCGGTGACGGAGAGGGGGCGGTGGAGGGTGCCGTGGTTGGCGATCTCGAACAGCGGGTCGCCGGCGAGGCTCTCGAACTCGGCGGGGTTGGCGTCGATCCAGCGGGCGTTGAGGAAGAGGGTGGCGGGGATGTCGTGGGTGCGGAGGAGGTCGATGAGGTCGGCGTCGTAGCCCGAGCCGCCGGGGCCGCCGCAGGCGTCGAAGGTGAGTGCGGTGGCCTGCTCGCCGTCGGGCAGTGCGGTGATCACACCGGGCACTTCCAGGCCCCAGTCGGCCGGTTCGAGGACCCCGTACCGGTCCACCGCCACGGCCCGGGTGAAGGCGGGTGGGATGGCAGGTGGAACAGTGGGTGGGACGGCGGGAGGAGTGACGGGCGGTGCGGGGGTGGCGGAGGGCTCGGGCGTCGCCGGTGCCGTCTGGGACGGCGCCGCGGCCGTCACCCGTTCGGCGGGCTTGACTGCTGCCTGACACCCCGCCAGTGCACTGCCGGCCGCTGCGATCAGCAGTGTCCGCCGACTCAGCGACATACCCGCCTCCACATATTTCAGACATTCCGATCATCTGCTTCTATGAACCGATCGATCGTCACCCGCCGCAACCCCACCAGTCCGTTCCGGCAGCCAGCCATGCCGGCACCCAGCGCAGGGAGCACCCGATGCCGGACACCCCCGCCACCCCCGTCCCCCTCCTCACCGGCCTCGCCCTCGGCGAGTCCCCCCGCTGGCACGACGGCCGGCTCTGGGTCTGCGACTGGGGCGCGCAGGAGCTGCTCACCGTCGGCGGGGACGGCGCCGCCACGGTGGTCGCCCGCATCCCCTCGTTCCCCTTCTGCATCGACTGGCTGCCCACACCCGACGGCCGCCTGCTCGTCGTGGCCGGCAGCGACCGCCGGCTGCTGCGCCGCGAGGCGGACGGCGCGCTCACCCCGTACGCGGACCTGCGGGCGGTCTGCGACCGGCCGTGGAACGAGGTGGCCGTGGACGGGCGCGGCAACGCGTACGTCAACTGCATCGGGTTCGACCTGATGGGCGGCGAGGCCCCGGGGCCGGGGCTGCTCGCGCTGGTCACCCCGGACGGGGCCGTCCGGCAGGTGGCCGGGGACCTCGCCTTTCCCAATGGAATCGCCATCACCCCGGACGGCTCGACGCTGATCGTCGCCGAGTCGTACGCGGGCCGGCTCACCGCGTTCACCATCGAGCCGGACGGCGGCCTGACCGACCGGCGGGTCTGGGCAGCGGTCGAGGGTTCGGCGCCGGACGGGATCAGCCTGGACGCGGAGGGCGCGCTCTGGTTCGCGGACGTGCCGAACCGCTGCTGCGTCCGGGTGCGGGAGGGCGGCGAGGTGGTGCAGCGGGTCACGCTCGACCGGGGGTGCTTCTCGTGCGCGCTGGGCGGCCCGGACGGGCGGACGCTCTACCTGACCGCCGCCGAGTGGCCACCGCCGGAGGACGCCCGGACCGGCCAGGTACTGGCCGTGCCGGTGGACGTCCCGGGCGTCCTTCACTGAGCCGCCGTACGCCGGTGGGGCCCGGCTCATCACCGGTTCACCAGCGCGGGTAGGGAGGCGGGCGAGCCGGCCGGGTGTCCACCCGCCGCCGCTGCCCGAGACCGGAGGCCCCGATGACCGACAATGACGAACCCACCACCGAACGCCATCAGTTGGACCGTCGCGACCTGCTCCGAACCGGCCTGGCCGGCGGCGCCGTCACCGCGCTCAGCCTCACGGCCACCGCCGCCTCCGCCGGGGCGGCGCACGCGGCGGGGACGGCGCCCGACCGGACGATCACCCTCACCGGCCATCTCCCCACCGGCGCACCCGACTTCGTCCACCTTCCCTTCGAAGTCCCGTCCGGTGTCCGGGAGATCGCCGTCTCCTACGGCTACGACAAGCCTCCCGTCCCCGCCGGCACCCCCGGCAACTCCTGCGACATCGGCCTCTTCGACGAACGCGGCACCGACCTCGGCGGGCGCGGCTTCCGTGGTTGGTCGGGCGGGTTCCGTACCGAGTTCACGGTCGCCCGCGACCAGGCGACGCCCGGCTACCTCCCGGGCCCGATCCGCCCGGGGACGTGGCACGTCGCGCTCGGCCCCTACCAGGTGGCGCCGCAGGGGCTCGACTACCACGTCACGATCACGCTCCGGTTCGGCGCGCCAGGGCCGGAGTTCACCCCGTCCTACCCGCCCGAGCGGGCCCGGGGGCGCGGGCGGGCCTGGTACCGGGGCGACTGCCACCTGCACACCGTGCACTCCGACGGGCGCCGGCTGCCGGCCGAGGTGGCGGCGGGCGCGCGGGCGGCCGGGCTGGACTTCATCGTGTCGACGGACCACAACACCAGCTCGTCGCACGGCGTCTGGGGCCCGCTCGCCGGACCGGACCTGCTGATCGTGCCCGGCGAGGAGGTCACCACCCGCAACGGCCACTGGCTGGCGCTGGGCCTGCGCCCGGGCCAGTTCGTCGACTGGCGGTACCGCTCGCGCGACGAGGCGTTCCCGCGCTTCGCCCGGCAGGTCCGCCGCCAGGGCGGCCTGGTGGTGCCCGCGCACCCGTACTGCCCGTACGTCGCCTGCCAGTGGAAGTTCGGCTACCAGGACGCCGACGCGGTGGAGGTCTGGAACGGTCCCTGGACCTACGACGACGAGTCGGCGGTCGACACCTGGGACGCGGGCCTCGCCGTCGCCCTGCGGGAAGGACGCTCCTGGCTGCCGGCCATCGGCAACAGCGACGCGCACAGCGCCCCGCAGGTCATCGGCTCCCCGCACACCGTCGTCCGGGCCGAGGACCTCACCCGCGACGCCGTCCTCGACGGCCTGCGCGCCGGGCGCAGCTGGCTCGCCGAATCGGCCACCGTTCAGCTGGAGTTCACCGCCACCGGGCACGGCCGCCAGGCCGGCATCGGCGAACAGCTCTCCGTCCCCGCCGACGCCCCGGTGGACGTACGGCTCGCCGTCTCCGGCGTCCCGGGCGGCACGGTCCGCTTCCTCACCGACGAGGGCCAGCTCCACCAGGAGTCGCTGCCCGCCGACGGCACGGGCACCGTGGTCTGGCGGACGACCGCCTCGCTCGCCGCGTTCGTCCGGGCCGAGGTCCGCCACCCGAAGGCCGACGGCACCCCGGGACGGGGCAACGCGATGGGCCCCGACCTGCCGTGGGGCCCGATGGCGGCGCTGACCAACCCGATCGTGCTGCGGCCGGATGCCCCGCCGCAGGAGCGGTCCGCAGAGCCGTCCTCGGAGCAGTCCGCCGAGCAGCCCGCAGAGCCGTCCGCGGACGGTAGGGGGGAGGACTCGGGGTACCGCCGTGGACTAGGTTGATCTCCGACAGCAGTCAGTCGTAGGGGCGAGGCACCCGGCTGTCCGTACCCGGGTCCGACCCGCCCCGGCACCCCGTCCGCCCCCGGCCCGCGAAGGGATCAGCAGCCGTGAACCGTACGACCGTAGGTGGGCCGGAGATCGGGGGCGGCCGGGGCGCCGGCGGGGTGGTCGTGCTCGCCGACCCGGCCGGGGTCGGGAGCGGCACGATTGCGCCCCTGCTGGCGGACGCCCTCCACCCGAGCGTGCACCTGCGGGCGGACGACTTCCAGCGGGCGGTCCGGCAGGGCTACGTCCCGGCGCACCTGCCGGAGGCACGGCGGCAGAACACGACGGCGCTGGCCGCCACGGCGCAGGCCGCCTTCGCGTTCGCCACCGGCGGGTACCAGGTGGTGGTGGAGGCGGCGGTCGAGGCGACGACGCTGGACGCCTTCCGCCGCGAGAGCCGCACCACCGGGGCGGCCCTGCACTACGTGGTGCTGCGGCCGGCGGGTGCGCCGGCCGAACCGGGCCTGCCGGACCGGCACGCGGTGGACGCCGAGCCCGTCGCGCCGGAGGTGGCGGCCGGGGCCGTGCTGGCGGGCCTGGCGCAGGGGGCGTTCCTGCTCGGGTGGTGAGGCTCGGGCGGTGACGCCGCGGCGCGCAAGGGCTCCGGAGGTGACGCCGCGGCGCGCGAGGGCTCCGGCGGCCGCCCTCCCACAAGGACGGCCGCCGGAGCGTCCCGATCCCGCCTCCCGCCAGGGCGCGGAAGTCGGAGGGGACCGGGCGGGCCGGAGGCCCAGGCGGGTGGTCCGCCCCGGAGGGTGGCCCGCCCCGGGGAGGGTGGTCCGCGCTCCCGGGCGGCTGAACCGGCGCCCGCACGGGGGATCGGGCGCCGGTGGCAGTGCCGCCACCCCGTACTACGGACGGGGGTGCCCCCACGGTTCACCGGTTCCGCGAACCCGTCGCCCGGGCCGCCCTCCGGCCGGTCGCCCGCACCGCCCTGAGGCCGGGCCTTACGCCGACTCGATGCCCAGGCCCGTCGCGCGGAAGAACCCCTGGGCGCCATGGGTGTTGCCGATGCCGACGCGCCGGGCGGTCAGACCCTGCTGGGGGTCGGTGATGCCGCGGGCGGCGAGTTCGGCGGTGATCAGGGTGGCGACCTCGGCGGCGGTGCTCGCCGTCGGCGCCTTGAACTCGGCCTTCCACCGGGTGCCGGAGGGCTGCCAGCCGTCCGCCGCCATCGCCTGCGCGACGGCCTCCGGGTCTCCGGGGCGCGAGCCGACCCGGAGCAGGATTCCCTTGCCCTTGTTCGTGTCGTAGGCGAAGGAGAGCCCGCCGCTGATCCGGCGGTCGGCGAGGGAGAAGGTGACCTTCTCGCCCGGGCGCTGGACGGGCAGCTGCTCGATCCAGGCGGCCAGCAGCAGCTCCAGACCCTCGCGCAGGTGCGGCAGGGTGCCGGCGAGGCGCCCGCCGGGGAGGTAGGTCGCGAGGTCGCCGGGGCCGTGCAGGTGGAGCTGCCAGCTGTAGGGCAGCAGGGGGAAGTCGCTCCGCCCGTCGGGGCCGCCGCTCGGACCGCCGTATTCGAAGGTGGCGTGTTCCTCCTCCTCGACCTCCTCCGCCGGGGCGGCCTCCAGCCAGACGCTCCGCCGGTCGGCACGCAGGCGCAGCACCCGGGCGGCGGACTCGCCCGCCTCGCGCCAGCGCGCGTCCGGGCCGGCGGGGCCGCCGCCGTAGAGGGTCGGCTCGCCGAGGACGCCGCAGGTGGCGCGGTAGATGTCACCGAAGACGTCCCGCCGGTGTTCCAGCGTGGGCGCCTCCTCGAAGCGGTGCAGGGTCAGCCGGTCGAAGCGGCCGGGCGCTCGGCCGAGGCCGAGGAGGACGGGCGTGCAGGCCGGGTCGGCGGTGCGGAGCTCGGCGTGGGTCTCCGTGACGTCGAGGGTCCAGCCGGGGACGCCGGTGGCGAGCCGGGCCACGGCCTCACCGTCGTGGACTCCCAGGGGCGCGTCGTGCAGCAGCGGGGCGAACGCGGCTATCACGGCCGGGAGTTCGGGGCTGACGTGCTCGGCCGAGGCGGCCACGGGGTGGACGGCCAGCCAGGCGCGGCGGTCGTTGGCCTGGAGCAGCATGGTGCGGTCTGCGGACTGCCAGCGCAGGCCGAAGCCGTCGGCCGCGGTGGGGACGGCCGTCGGTGTGCCGACGGCCGCCAGCGCGGCGGAGAGCCGCTTCAGCTCCGCGCGGCGCTCCTCGGCGGACCAGGGGAGCCGGAATCCGAGCAGCGACAGCCGGGCGAGCCGGTAGCGGGGCTGCTTGGGTACGACCGTTTCGAAGTGCAGCTCGGGGCCGGCGGGCTGGAACATCTCGCGGGGCTGCAGGCCGAGGACCACGCCGTCCTGGAACTCCCGCCGGATCTTCCAGTCCGCGTGCTCCGCCACCAGCCGCTCGACGTCGGGCCGGCCCCAGCCGCCCCAGTCGAGGTCGTGCAGCGTCCGCACGAGCTCGACGGTGGCGGGCAGGTCGGTGCTCCAGGAGACGGAGGAGGTCGGGTCGCTCATGAAGTGGATCATTCCAGCCCCCACCGACAACCGGTGGCGCGGCCCCGGGCCACGTCTCCCCCGTCCACGGCGGAGTACCGGCCCCGGGTTCAACACCGGCCGGGCGCCCGGTCGGTGAACTGACCTGCGCCGACGTCCCGTAGAGCCGGGTAAGGAGAGTACGCCGCAGACCGCGCCCGAAGGAGACATCGTGAGGACCGCCGCCCCCGCCCCCGCACCGCCCCTCGACGCTTTCGGCACCCGGATCCTGCCGCCACCGCCATCGGCACCGCCATCGCTGTCACTGCCACTGGCGCTGCATCAGGCTCCCCACCCGACCCCTCTCGCCGCACCGGCCTCCGTACCGGCCCCCGCACAAGCCCCCGCCCCCGCACAAGCCCCCGCCCCCGCCCCGCGGCGCAGTGTGCTGGACCGCCTGCGCACCGGCGAACGCCGGGGCCGGGAGCAGCTGAGGCTCATCAGGTCACCGCTGCACGGGAGTTGGCGGGTAGCCGTGGTGGGCGCCAAGGGTGGCGTCGGCAAGACCTCCCTGGTGCTCGCCCTGGGCGCGATGCTGGCCGCCGAGCGCGGCGAGCCCGTCGTGGCGGTCGACGCGGGCTCGCACGCCGGATCGCTGGGCCGCCGGGTCCGGCAACGGACGACAGCGGGGATCACCGGCCTCGCGGCAGCCCGCCACCTCGTCGACCTCGACCGGTACGTCTCACCGACACCGAGCGGTCTCGCGGTGCTCGCCGGACCGGACCGCCCGGGGACACTCTCCGACGCCGACTACCGCGCCGCCCTGGAGCTGCTCGCGCAGCGGTACCCGATCACGCTCACCGACTCCGGCACCGGCCTGCTGGACGACCCGATGCGCGGAGTCCTCGTCCTGGCCGACCAGTTGATCCTCGCCACCACCCCGAGCGCGGACGGCGCCGGCAGCGCGGCCGCAACCCTCGACTGGCTGCACGCGCACGGCCACGGGGAGCTGGCCGAGCGCTCGATCACCGTGATCTCGGCGGTACGCGGGACCGCCCGCCTGATCGACCCTGCCGACCTGCGGGCGTACTTCGGCGCACGCTGCCGGGGCGTGGTGGAGCTGCCGTTCGACGACCACCTGGCGGCGGGCGCCGAGTTCGACCCCCGCCGGCTCGGCCACCGCACCCGCGCGGCCGTACGCGAGCTGGCCGCCCTGGTCGGCGCCGACCTCTGGCGCGCGGGCCGGCCCACCGGCTGGTGAACCGCCCTGCGCTGCCCGGCCGTTGGCCATTCCGGGCACGGCCCGCCCGGGCAGCGGCCTCGCGCTACGCCCCCACCTCACCGTCGATCGACTCGCGCAGGAAGTCGGCGTGCCCGTTGTGGCGGGCGTACTCGTGGATGAGGTGCAGCATCACCAGGCGCAGCGAGACATCCGCCTCCCACTTCGGCATGTAGCCCGTCACGTCCAGCGACTCCGCCTCCCGCTCGATCCGGCGGGCGTGCTCGACCTCCTCCTGCCAGGCCGCGAACGCCTCCGCCCGGTCGGCGCCCCGCGCGTCGTACGCGGCCTGGTAGTCGCGCTCCGGGGACCAGACGAACGGGACGTCCTCCTTGTCGATGACCCGGCGGAACCACGTCCGCTCGACCTCGGCCATGTGCCGGACCAGCCCGAGCAGGGACAGCGTGGACGGCGGGCTCGACTGCAGCCGCAGCTGGTCGTCGGTCAGCCCGTCGCACTTCATCGCGAGCGTCGCCCGGTGGTAGTCCAGGAAGGCGCGCAGCATCTCGCGCTCGCCCCCGGTCAGCGGTGGCGCGATCCGTTCGGTGGCCATTCGGTCTCCTGTCCTCCCCGGTGGCGCCGCCCCTGCGGCACACGCCTCCCGTCCCTTGCCTCCAGTAGCTCTAGTACCTGCCGGGCCCCGGTGTCCACCCGATTCCGGGGAGCCGAGGTTCCCGGTCCGTGGACGGAGCGCCGGAGGCGCGCGGGCGGAGTCGGCGGCCCGGTCACCGCCGCCCTCGCCAGGCCGCCGCCGAGGGCCACCGGGAACCTGCGGGGCGCCCGGCCGTCGACCCGCACATCACTGGGATGCTCATCGTCCGGTCACATCAACACCCGCCTGGCCTGCCCGGTTGTCCGCACAAGTCCACCCTGGAGTGGTGTTCGGCCACGATCCCGTCTGGGTACGTACCGCGGCGCACGCCCGAGGCCCCGGGCGGCGACCCGCGAGGAGACCGAGCAACCCATGAACCACGACCGCATTCCCGCCACCGTACGACAGACCTACGGCCCCGGCGATCTCGCCCTGGCGGCCAGCTTCGCCGGCGGCTTCATCAACTTCGGCGACTGGCACGGGATCGACACCACGTCACCGACCCCCGAGGACCGGGTGCGCAGCCAGGAGCAGCTGTACCGGCGGGTACTGCGCGCCTTTCCGGCACCGGCCGAGCAGCTGCGGCTGGCCGAGGTTGGCTGCGGGCGCGGGCTGGGTGCGGCGCTGGCGATGCGGGAGTTCCGGTTCGCCGCGGTGACCGGCGTGGACATCCATCCGGACCAGGTCGAACGCGCCCGGACCGTCAACGCCAAGGCGCTGGCGACGTTCCCGGACCGGCTGGCCTACACGCTCGGCGCCGCCGACGAACTGCCGTTCGCGGACGGCTCGCTGGACGGCTTGTACTCCGTCGAGGCGGCCCAGCACTTCCGCGAGCTGACCGGCTTCGCTCACGAGGCGGCCCGGGTGCTGCGGCCCGGCGGGCGGCTGGTGGTGACGACGTTCTTCAGTTCCGGCCCGGAGGTCGCCGAGCGGCTGAGCATCATGCTCGCCAGCTTCGCCGACGGCCTGGACGTGGCTCACCCGCTCAAGGCCTTCACCGCCGATCTCGCCGCCGCCGGCTTCGGGAACGTCACCACCGAGTCGATCGGCGCGAGCGTCTGGCCCGGCCTCGACCGCTACCTGAAGGACACCGTCCCGCCCGGCCACTGGACGCGCAACTTCCTCACCGCCTGGCAGAGCGGCCTGCTCGACTACCACCTGGTGACCGCCGACCGGGTGTGACCACGGCGGGCTCGCTCCGTCCACGGGGAACTACCGGGCGCCTGCCGACTCTCACGGGCCCGGCCCCGTGGAGGTCTGGCCCTCTGGAGGTCTGGCGCCGGCGCCTCGAACCGGGCCGGAAGCGCCCCGGCCGCCCGGGCCGTGCGGCTCCGCCCCGGCCGAGCGCGCGCGTCCCGCCGGGCTCAGCCGAGGGCGGCTTCGATGCGGGCTGCCAGGTTCAGCACGGCATCGGAGCAGAGCGACCATCCGCGGACGGCGGGGCGGTGGAGGGTGCGCAGGATCAGGACCGACCCGGCGGCCCGGGGCAGTGGCTCGACCGCCAGCAGCCGTTCGATCGACCAGGTGTGCGAGGTGTCCGGCCCGGCCTCCAGGGGGGTGAGCGCATTGGCGTCCGCGACCAGCTCGCGGTCCGCGTTCAGACGGCGGGCGGCCTCGGCGTCGCCCTCGAAGGCGGACGGGCCGAGGCGCCGGGGCGCGCTCAGGGCGGTCCGGGAGGACGGTGACCGGCTCAGCGGCACGGCGTAGAGGAGCTGGCCCAGCCCCAGGCTGCGGCGGAGCGCGGCCCGCCCGGTCATCAGCGAGGCGCGCAGCTCGAACGGCCTCGGTGCCTGGGCGTCCACGTAGGCGTAGCAGAGTGTCGGTGCGGGCATTCCGCTGAACCGCTCGCGCGGCGGCAGCAGGCTACCGGCCGGGACACCGGTGCTGTCGGGTGGGAGCGTTGCGGCCACCGGCGGCCGGTCGAGGCCGAGTTCACGGCCGAGCGCCCGGGTGAGGTCGGCGGTCACGCGGTCCGGGTCGGCGTCCCGGCCGGTCCAGAGTGCTGCGGGCATGGGGGTCTCCTCGCTTTCGGTCGGGCGTGTCAGCCGAGCCCGACGATCTCCTGGCGGACTCGCGCCGCCTCGTCCGGCCGGCCGGCGGCGGCGAGCAGTTCACCGAGCCGCGTCAGGGCTGCCTGCCGTTCGGCCTGGAACCGCCCCTGCCGCACCTCGGTGAGCCGGCGCCAGAGATCGGCGGCGGCCCGGGCCGGGTCGAGCGCATCGGCGGGGCCGGCCTGCGCGGCCAGCACCTCGCGCCTCCGGTCGGCCTCCTGGGCCTGCCGCAGCAGCGCCTGCGAAACGTCCTCGACCGGGGCCGGTGCGGCAGCCTCCGCCCTGGCGACCCGCCTCCGGCGGACCAGGACGCTGAGCCCCCCGACCAGTGCGATCAGCCCACCGCTGAGGGCACCCGAAACCAGCTTGTGCATCAGATCGTCCATGGAATCCTCGCTTCTTCGCAGCTTCACAGCTCTGCGCGTTCGTATGTGGTGGGTCCGTGCTTCGTGTGCTTCGTGCTTCGTGCTTCGCGGTGCGGTGAGGCGGCCGTGGGCCCCCGACCGCCGCTCCGCGCGATGACGCGGAGCGGCGGTCGGGCGCAGGCCCTCCGTCCGTGGGTCAGCCCGCCGCGGCGAACGCGGCCCCGAGCCGGGGGATGTAGTCCGCGAGCGCGGGCGCCCAGCAGCCGTAGTTGTGGCCGCCGTTGCAACCGGGGTCCAGGGACGCCCCGTTGCCGTAGTCGACCAGGGTGCTGGGGAGTCCCAGCTGGTCGAGGCGGGTCTTGACGTTGTTGGAGGCGATCTCGGTGAAGTGGTCGATGGCACCTTGGTTGCCGGTGTAGAGCGTGATCCCCGCGCCGGTGAGCTTGGCCAGGTTGGCCTTGGCGGCGGGATCGACCTCGTTCCAGACGTGGTCCGCGTTGAAGACGGGGTACGGCGAGCCGAAGATCGCGTCGCTGTCGACGTAGGGGCCGTAGCCGGTGCACTGTCCGGTGCCGGAGGGGGTGGAGGTGCTCAGCGCGCACCACACGCCGGTGAGGTTGAGTTCGGTGGCCAGGACGACCCCGCGGATCTCCGCCATGCCGAAGTCGATGCCGCCGGAGAGTGCGGCGACCTGCCCGAACAGGTCCGGGCGGGCCTCCGCGTAGTGCAGCGCGCCGTAGCCGCCCATCGACAGGCCGACGATGCCCCGGTGGCCCCGGTCGGCGATGGTGCGCAGGTTGGCGTCGATGAAGGGGACGACCTGGTTGAGGTGGAAGGTCTCCCAGTTCGCCGCGCCGAGGACGGTGTTCTGCATGAGCCAGTTCGCGTACCAGCCCTTCAAGCCGCCGTCCGGGACGACCGTGATCATCGAGTCCGAGTGCAGGGCCGGCGCCGCCGCGGCATCGTCCACGTTGCCGCCACCGCCGTGCAGGAAGTACGCCACCGGCCAGCGCTTCCCGGGCTCGGCGGCGTAGCCGCTGGGCAGGAAGATCCGGATCCTGTGCCGGCCGGACAGCTGTCCGGTGGTCACGGTGATCGTGAAGTCGGTGTCGGAGTGGACTTCGGTGGCGCCGGCGACCTGGGTCAGGCCGTAGCCGTCGGCGAAGACCGGCACGGCAGGCGCGTCGGCCTGCGCGTCGGCGTGCGCGGCCGGCCCGGTGAAGGCGATCACCGTTGCCGCCAGCGCCGTCGCGGCGGCGGCTGCGGTGGCGCGCATCGCGGCGCGCACGCGCGCACCGGACAGCAGGGAGGTCATGAGGGTTCTCTCTCCGTGAGGGTGAGTCGGAGGGTGAATCGCAAAAGCAGTCGCAGGGTCGGGCAGTGGTCAGCCGGCCAGGTGGAAGCCGGCGCCGACGCCGCCGTTGGCGTTCAGCTCGTCGATGATGCTCAGGATCGGCGAACTGTGCTGGATGCCCCAGGCGTTGCCGACCAGCGTCGTGCCGGAGACGACCGGGGAGCCGGAGTCGCCGCCGTCGGTCCAGATCAGGTGGGTGAACCAGATGCCGTTGGTGCCGATCCTCATGCCGCAGGTCAGACCGGTCCGGTGGCCCTCCTTGCACATGCGCGTCCCCACCGCCGGCGGGGCGCCGATCGACTTGATGGTCACGCCGCCGACGGTGTCGGTGGCCGCCACCCGGCTCTCGTCCAGCTTGATCACCGCGTAGTCGAGCCCCTTGGGGCCGTTGTTGAGCAGGTTGTTGGGCGTGCTGACGTACGTCACCTCGCCGATCGCCCCCGTCGCCAGGTCGGGCCGGCTGGCGGTGAGCGGCGCCGGGGAGAACGCCGTCCCGGCGGGCGAGGTGTCCCGGTACACCGGCGAGCCGACGAGCTTGTTTCCCTGCTCGTCGATGAAACAGTGGGCGTTGGTCAGGGCCACCAGGTTGCCGGCGGTGTCACGGCCGACGGCGGTGAGGGTGCAGACGTAGTAGCTCTGCGGGTTCTCCGGGCTCGGCGCCATGCGGAAGATGATGCCGGTGCCGCCGCCGATGGGCGTGCGCGTGTCCGCGGCGGCGCCCACGGAGGCGGTGGTGCCGGTGGAGGCGGTGGTGCGGGCGGGAGTTGCCGCGCCGGCGGACGGCGCGGTGGCGAGAGCCATTCCCGCCAGGACGACGGCGAGGCCGAGGGCACGTATTTCGCGAAGCATACGATCACTCTCCTGTGTGGGGCCGAAAGCGGGCGGGGTGCCGGTCGCACCTCCACCCGGAAGTCCGGCCTGCTCGGACGAATTCGGTCGACGGAATCCGGCGTCAACGACGGCACGAAGCAGCGAGAATCAGCAGCAGAACCGCGATTCCCAGGACCGGCAGACATCCCGGGCCTCCGCCCGGGTCACTGCGACTGACCTCCACACTGCCCCCCGGAGGAATTCCGGGGTGCTGTTTGGCGTAGTGCAGGATCTGCTGCTCCTCGCTCTCCGCCCGGGGGAGCCACGCCGTCTTGTACCCGCACTCACCGCACCAGTGGCGGTAGGCCATATCGACTCCTCACTCCGGGTTGGGCCGGCGACCGGACACCACCGATGCTGGCGTTCGCGCAGGTCGCAGGACAGGCCATGGCACCGGCCACATATGACCGGTCGTCACGGTAGGCTCCTCGCAGGCCGTACTCGCGGGGAAAGAGGGCGCCGACGTGGCGGATCAGCTCGGCACACTGTTGCGCCGGCTGCGCAAGCAGTCAGGGCTGACACAGGAACAGGTGGCGGAGCGGTCGGGGGTGAGCGTCCGCACCATCCGCAGACTGGAGACCGGAAAGTCCGCCGATCACCGGCTGGGTACGGTCAATCTGCTGGCGGACGCTCTCGGCGTAGGGCCCGAGGATCGCCTGCTGCTGGCGGCCACACTCGCGAATGCATCGTCAGAGACGATTCCCGAACCGTTTTCCGGGTCTGGTCCTGAGTCCGCCCGGGACCTGGCTCCGGAATACCTTGCCGATTCCGAACCGGCTTCCGGTCACGCTCCCTTTCCGGCACCTTTCCCGCGGATTCCGGACGCGCTCGCCGGGGCGACCGCGGAATTGGCGAACGAAGTCAGGCGCCGCTGGCAGATCGAGGAGGAGCAGCGCCGCGTCCACGATCCGTTCCCGTTGCCGGTGCGCTGGCAACCTGCTCCTGCGGGGCTGACGGACCACGCGGAGAACATCCAGCGCCTTCCCCCCGGGTCCGCGTCCGACGGGGTGGACCTCAGCGGTGATCTGCGCGGGGTGGCCGAGGTCTACCGGCGGATCCCGTCCGGGCGGCTCGTGGTGCTCGGCCGGGGCGGGTCGGGGAAGTCCATCCTGACGATCAGGTTCGTCCTGGACCTCCTGGCCGCCCCGGCCGCCGCCGACCGGGTACCGGTGATCTTCAGCCTCGGGTCCTGGGACCCGACGACCACCGCTTTGCGCGACTGGCTGATCGACCTGCTGCTGCGCGACCACCCCCACCTGGTCCGGCGGGTCCCCAGCGGCTCGACGCTGGCCGCCGCGCTGGTCGACGCCGACCTGCTCCTGCCGGTGCTGGACGGCTTCGACGAGATCGCCGAAGGCCTGCGGCCCCACGCACTGGAGGCGCTCAACGCCACGTCGATGCCGCTCGTGCTGACCAGCCGCCGCGGGGAGTTCGCCGAGGCGGTGCACGCGGCGGGGACCCCGCTGGTCTGGGCGGCCGGCATCGAACTCGTCGACCTCACCCCCGGCGACCTCACGGACTACCTGCCGCGCACCTCCCGCCCCGTCAACGCCCGGGGAAGCGGCCGGGACGACACCCTCGGAGACCGGAACGGGTCCGGGAACGTCTGGGACGCCGTCCTGGAGGCGCTGCGCACCCAGGACACCCCCGCGAGCAGGAACCTCGCGGGCGTCCTGAGCACCCCGCTGATGGTCATCCTGGCGCGGACGCTCTACAGCGAGAACGCCGACACCGATCCGGCCGAACTGCTGGACAGCACCCGCTTTCCCACCCAGCACGCGCTCGAGGAGCACCTGCTGGCCGGCTTCGTGCCCACGGTCTACCGGCGCCTCGCCCCCGCACGGGCCGCCGGCGGCCCCCCGCGCCGGCGGTCCGACCACGACTCGGACCCCGGGTCCGAACGGGTCCGGCGCTGGCTCGGCTACCTCGCCCACCACCTGGCCCGGCTCCCCGACCTCGACCAGCAGGACCTCGCCTGGTGGAAGATCGGCGACTCGGTGCGGCCGTCGACCCGCCTCCTCGCCGTCATGCTGACCTGCGCGCTGTCCGTGACCCTCGCCGAATGGTCCGTCGGCCTGATCGCCCACCAGTTCGGCTCCGTCCTCGCCGCGGACCTCGACGGGATCGTCCTGGAAGGCTCCCTGATGGGACCGATCGCGGGCCTGGCCTTCGGATCGGTCTACTGGCTCATCGTGAGGTTCGGCAGCAGCGCCTTCGCACCGTCCCAGGTCCGGCTGCGACTGCCCGGCAACCACACCCGCATCGGCCGCGGACCGATGCGCACCTTCACCTCCCGGTTCGGGGCGGTGCTGCTGGGCGGCTTCGTGATGGGCGTCGGCTGTGCCGGCGCCATCACGCTGGAACGCGCGCTGAACAACAGGGTCTCGCTCGCCGACGGCGCGGTGATCGAGGGCACGCTCATCAACATGCTGGCCTTCGGACTGATCTTCGGTTCGGCGGCCGGACTGGTCTTCGGGCTGATGGCCGCGCTCGAAGCGCCCCTGGACATCGCCTCCGCCGCGACCCCGGTCGGCCTCCTGTCCGCCAACCGCGCGACGGTGGGCCGGCAGGTCCTCGTCCTCGTGCCGGCGCTCACCCTCGCGATCGCACTCGGCGGCCGCCTCGTCGTCGAGCTGCTGCAACCAGTCCTGGGGCCGATGAACTGGCAGCTGTCGGACGGCCTCTTCATCGGAGTGGTGGGCGGGCTCGGCGGCACCTTCTCCTACGCCCTCGGGTTCACCGCCTGGGGCCAGTGGGTGATCTTCTGCCGCGTCTGGCTGCCCATGACCGGCAACCTCCCCTGGGACACGGTCGCCTTCCTGGACGACGCCTACCGGCGGGGAGTGCTCCGCCAGACCGGCGCGGTCCACCAGTTCCGCCACAGCCGCCTCCAGCACCATCTCGGCGACGCCTACCGCCTGCATCACGCGCACTACGCCCCCGCCACCTTCACCGCGTCGACGCCCCTTCCGCCGTCCCGGGGCGGGGACGCGCCCGACGCCGGTGCGGCGCGGATGCGGGCGGGCGAGGCCGCGACGCGGACCGATTCCCCGTAGCCCTGCCGGCTGCCCGAAACCTCCTTCGCCGCCCGATCATTCGGACGAGTGATTCCGGCGCCGGACACGCCCGCCGCAAGCTCCGCGCCCCATCTCACGGTCCGGCGCCTGCCCTCGAACAGGCGCTCGCCGCCTGCGCACTGGGCTCCGGCAGCTTCCGCAGCCGTCCGCGACCGGCGGCCGGGCGTTCCCACCCACGCCACGGGGTGCTCGAAAACAACCCGTTCGACCCGGGCGCGCCCGGACCGAAACCACTTGAACACCGAATTCGAACAGCACCATCATCAGCCTCCTCCCGTCCGCCAGGCCCCAGCAACTCCGCCACCCCCATGCCCACTTAGGCCCGACGTCCGCACCCGTCGGCCGCCCACCCGCTGTTCGAACACCCGCCTGCCCGAGGGCACCGCCCCCTACACCGTCCACGCCCTCACCGAGATCGGCCGCGGCAGCACCCTGTCCGTCGCCGGCTACGCATGATGAGCCTGAATCCCCCAACCCTCGAATGCCCTTGGAGGTAGCACCGTGGAATCGTTGCGCCAGGCCGTGGCCGTGATCGTCCACGATGAGAAGGAGGACCGGATCGCCACCGTCCACTACGCGAACGACTCGTGGAGCCGGACGCCGGCCTGGACGATCCCCGGCGGCAAGGTCGAGGTCGGCGAGGTGCTCGACGAGGCCGCCGCCCGGGAGCTGTACGAGGAGACCGGCCTGGTCATCGCCCCGGGAGACCTTCGGCTCGTGCACACGATCCAGGTCCGCCAGGGGTGGGACGGCAAAGGTCCCTTCATGCTCTGCGTCTTCCTCGCAACCCACTGGGAAGGCGAGTTGACGAACACCGAACCGGACAAGCACCTCGCCGTGCTCTGGTCACCGGCCCGCAAGCTGCCACTGCCGATGTTCCCCACCTCCCACGCCGCCCTGACCTCCTACCTCTCCGGCGGCCGCGGCTTCTCGACCCACGGCTGGGCAGCCGGCGCCACCCCCCACTCGCTGGTCGGCGGCTGACCGCACCCGGCAGCCGCACGCCCGGGCTGCCCGGACCGTCGCCCTCGTCGCAGCCCTCACCAGCCTCCTCCCGACTCCGTCATCACCGAAGGGACCCCACGTGGACACCGACGGACCCACCGCCGCCGCCCTCGTCGCCGACGGCATCGGCCGGATCCTGCTCCTGCGCCGCTCCGACGGCTGGTGGGAACTGCCCTCCGCCGTACGGCTGCCCGGTGAGGCGCCCGCGGAAGCCGCCGTCCGCGCCCTGCGCGAGACCTGCGGCCGCTCCGGCGCCGCCGGCGACACCGTGGGCCGGCTCCACCGCGGCAGCGGCCTCGGGCCGCAGCACGTGGTCCGGGTGGTACCCGCCGGCCCTGACGACCTCGGCCGGCTCCTCCTCGGCCACCACGCCACCCACGGCTGGTTCTTCGCCGACAGCCTGCCCGGCGTCGGCCCGGCCGCCGTCGCCTTCCTGCGGGCCCACGCCCCGGCCCGCCCGTACCTTCCGCGCGCGCAGTGGCTCGCCACCACCGCGCGGTCGTGGACGTGCACCGCTGCCGTGGTCACGGCGCCAGACGGGCGGCTGCTGATGGTCAAGGGGGACGACGTCGACCAGTGGGGCTTCCCCGGCGGGGGCCTGGACAACCACGAGCAGTCCAGCACGGGCGCGGCTCGGGAACTACGCGAGGAGACCGGGCTCGACCTGCCGGCCGGGGTACTCCTCGCGGTGTTCTGGCAGCACCCGGCCCCCGGACTGGACCATCCGATCGTCCAGTTCGTCCACGACTTCGGCACGCTCGACCCCGACGGAGTCCAACTCTCCTGCGCGGACGGAGAGATCACCCAGTGGGCCTGGTTCGGCCCGGACGAGCTGGACGCGGCCGCCGGCCCATCCCGCGCCCAACGTGCCCGGCTGGCCCTGCACGCCCGCAGCACCGGTCGGACCGTCACCGGCACCTACTCCGGCGCCTTCGGCCAGGCCGGTGCGGCAACCGCCCCGACCGCCGTACCCGGAGGCGGACGCGCGTGAACCACCCCGTCGAGCCGGGCCCCCAGCCGGGCCGGGCGGCTCCGAACGGCGGTGGCGGGCGCCCGTGTTCCGAGGCTCGACGCGACCTGGGCGGTGCGCCAGACTCTTGCCCTGGCAGCACCCGGTTCCCACCGCACCTCCCGCCCCGCCCGGAAGCGCGACGCATCACGCACCACGCACCGAGCCCAGAACCGCACATCGGAGAGCCTCACGGTGACCACGAGTCAGCAGCTGGAGATCACCTTCTCGTCCGGCCGGTCAGGAACCGGACCGGCCACCTGGGGCCAGCAGGCCATCTGGGACGCCGTCGGCCGGCTGGCGGCCGCCGACGCGCCGCGCTACAACATCACGACGGCCGCCCCGCTGGACCCGGGCCTGCCGGTGCCGGTCGTCCTCGGCGCTCTCGCGGACCTGCTCCACCTGCACGACTCCCTCCACACCAGGCTCCACCCGGACGGCGAGGGCCGGCTGCGGCAGACCGTCGACCCGGACGGCCGGCTGCCCGTGCACACCCGCCACAGCGACGGCAGCGCCGCCGAACTCACCGCCGCCGGTGCGGCATTGCACGACGAGCTGGCCGCCCTGCCGTTCGACTCCGCCACCGAGTGGCCGATCCGGGTGGGCCTGGTCGAGGCGGGCGGTCTCGTCCGGCACCTGTCGCTCGTCCTGTCGCACACGGCGGTGGACGGCGCGGGCATGGGCCGGCTGGTGATGGACCTCACCGAGCTGTCGCTGGGCGAGTCCGCCGAGACGATCCGGGCCGGCCGGCCCGCCCAACAGCCCTTGGAAGAGGCCGAGTTCCAGCAGTCCGAGCGCGGTCGACGGCGCGACGCCAACGCCCGCGCGCATGTCCTGCGCAAACTGCGCTCGGGCCCGCCGCGCCTCTTCCCGCCGGCCAGGCACGACGATCCGCAGCCGTTCCCGAACGTCGTGCTCAGCTCTCCGGCGCTGCTCCGGGCGGTCGAACTCGTCGCGGCCGGCCACCGGGTGAGCACCTCCTCGGTGCTGCTCGCCGCGACGGCGGTGATGACGGCCCGGCTCGCGGGCTCGTCCGACGCCGTGCTCCAGATCGTCGTCAACAACCGCTTCCTGCCGGGCCTCGCGGGCGCGGTGAGCGTGGTGGCCGGTGACGGGATTCTCCATCTGCCGGAAGCGGACGGCGAGTTCGGCGCCGTCGTCCGCCGCACGCACGCCGCCTCGATCGCCACCTACCGGCACGCGTACTACAACAAGCGGCTGCTGGACGAGGAGATCGCCCGGCTGACCGCCGAGCACGGCCCGGCGGCCGACCGCTCGTGCATCTTCAACGACACCCGCGACCTGCTCCCACCGGCGATCACCGAGCCAGCGGCCACCGCCACCCCCGACAAACCCCTCGACACGAGCCGCACCACCCTCAGCCGGCCGAAGAAGTTCGAGCCGCGCCCCGGCCTCACCTACGCCCTCGACGCGCTCCAGACCCCGGACGCGCTCCAGCTGGCGATGACGGCCGACGGCTCAGTACTCCCCCGCCCCCGGATGGAACGATTCCTCTACGGCGTCGAGGAGCTGGTCGTCACCGAGGCCCGAACCCTGACCGCCACCCGCCCCTGACCGCCACCCACACGGGGGCGCACAGCGACGTGGGGGGGGGGGGGGGGGGGGGGGGGGGGGGGGGGGGGGGGGGACGGCGCCCGCCCTCCCCCCCCCCCCCCCCTCCGTGCCCCCCCGCTCCTTTCTCT
>NZ_JBVJCO010000039.1:38601-95561 GCF_055588525.1 Kitasatospora sp. NPDC041988 | reverse complement strand
TACCCGGTTGGGTGTGGTGGAGTGAGGACGGTGGCACCCCCGTGTGGCACCGGGTCCTCTCCGGGGGGGGGGGGGGGGGGGGCGGCCCGGGGGGGCGGCCCCCGCCTGCCCCCCCCCCCGACCGTCAACGGGTACTGATCGGCTGCTACTTGGGTGCCTCGACGCCCGCGGCCTTGGCGATGTCGCCGAGCATGGCGTCGGCGGCCTGGACGCCGATGCCGGACATCCAGGTCTCGTCCGGCACGTTGAAGACCTTGCTGTTCTTGACGGCGTTCAGGCCCTGCCAGACCGGGGTGCCCTGGACCTCGCTCTGCTTGGTCTTGGTCGGGTCGTCGGCGACGGTGACGAAGAGCAGGTCGGCGTCGGCCTGGTTGATCTGCTCGGCGCTGACCTCGATGATGTTCTGGTCCACGTCCTGGGAGGCCGGGCGGGCCAGGCCGACGTCCTTCAGCACGACGCCGCTGTAGGACGACTTGGCGTAGAGGCGGGTCGGGCCGGCCACGAAGCGGACGACCGAGGCGGTCGGCTCCTTGCCGCCGTTCTTGGCCTTGATCGCCTCGCCCAGCTTGGCGGCACGGGCCTCGTAGTCGGCCAGCGCCTTCTTGGCCTCGGCCTCCTTGCCGAGCGCCTGCGCGTAGAGGGCGAGGTTCTCCTTCCACGGGAAGCCGGTGGTCTCGGCGAGCACGGTCGGCGCGATGGCGTTGAGCTTGTCGTAGACCTTGGCGTGGCGGACCTTCGAGGAGAGGATCAGGTCGGGCTTGAGGGAGGCGATCAGCTCCAGGTTCGGCTCGTTCATCGGGCCGACGTCCTTGGTGTCCTTGATCTTGTCCTTGAGGTAGTTCGGGAACCCGCCCTCGGTCTTCATATGAGGGGAGACCGCGCCGACCGGCGTGATGCCCAGCAGGGTGACGTCGTCCAGCTCGCCGCTGTCCAGGACCACGACGCGCTTGGGCTGGGCCTTGATCTCGGCGGTGCCGGCGGCGTGGGTGACGCTGCGGGGGAAGACTGCGGCGGACCCGGCGGCGGCCGAGGCGGCGTCGCCGGCCGGCTTGGCCGCGTCCTTGGTGTCACCGTTGCTGCCGCAGGCGGCGAGCAGCGTGGTGGAGAGCGCGACGGCGAGGACGGCGACGGGGAGTCTGCGGGCGCGGCTGGAGCGGTTCATGGCGATTCCTTGTCTCTGGGGCGGGGTGATCGGACGCTTCCGGCGGTGCCCGGACGGATCCGGACGGCCGCCGGACGGATCCGGGCAGGGCGGGAGGCCGGCCCGGCCCGCGGGGGTGAGCGCGGGCGGCCGGAGGACGGTGGGCCGTCAGCCGGTGGTGGTGACGGCGGCGGTGGCGGTGGAGGTGACGGCGGCGGTGCGCGGCCTGGTGCGGGCCCGCGGCACGACGAGCGGTGTGCCGGTCTCCGGGTCGGGCACGACCAGGCAGGGCACCTGGAAGACCTCCTCCACCAGCTCGGCCGTGAGCACCTCGGTGGGCGCCCCGGCGGCGGCGAGGCGGCCGTCCTTGAGTACGACCAGGTGGTCGGCGTACCGGGCGGCCTGCCCGAGGTCGTGCAGCACCATGACGACGGTGCGCCCGGCCTCGGCGTGCAGGTCGGCGACCAGGTCGAGGACGTCCAGCTGGTGCCGGAGGTCGAGGAAGGTGGTCGGCTCGTCGAGCAGCAGCAGGTCGGTGTCCTGGGCGAGGGCGAGCGCGATCCAGGCGCGTTGGCGCTGACCGCCGGAGAGCCGGTCGACCTGCTGGTCGCGCAGCTCGGCGGTGCCGGTGCGGGCGAGTGCGTCCTCGACGGCCGCCTGGTCGGCCTTGGACCACGGGCTGAGCATCCGCTGGTGCGGGAAGCGGCCGAGCCGGACCAGCGACTCGACGGTGATCGCCTCGGGGGTGACCGGTTGCTGGGGCAGCAGGCCCATCCGCTTGGCGAGTGCCCGGGCGGGCATTCGGTGGATGTCGGAGCCGTCCAGGGTGACGGTGCCCGCGGCGGGGTCGAGCAGCCGGACGAGGCCGCGCAGCAGGGTGGACTTGCCGCAGGCGTTGGGGCCGACGATCGCGGTGACGGCGCCGCCGGGCAGCTCCAGGTCCAGCCCGTCCACGATCACCCGGTTGCCGTAGCGCAGGTGCAGTCCGTGGGCGGCCAGGCGGTTGGCCGACGTGTCGACGGCGGTCGCGGTGGTGGCGGTGTCGGTGGCGGTGTCGGCAGTCATCAGCTGCTCCTCTGGGGAAGCCGGCCCTGGCGGATCATCAGCACCAGGAGCCAGGGCGCGCCGAGCGTCGCGGTGACGGCACCGACCGGCAGGCCGTGGACGGGGATCACGTGGAGCACGAGGAGGTCGGAGGAGAGCAGCAGCACGGCGCCGGTGAGCGCGGTGAGGCCGAGCGTGCCGAGGGTGGGCGGGCCGGCGAGCAGCCGGACCAGGTGCGGCACGGCGAGTGCGACGAAGGCGACCGGCCCGGTGAGGGCGGCGGCGAGCGAGGCCAGAGTGATGGTGAGCAGCAGGAGCAGCACCCGGTCGCGGCCCGGGGTGAGGCCGAGTCCGCCGGCCGAGTCGTCACCGAGGTCGAGCACGGCGACCCGCCGGTGGGACAGCAGTACGGCGAGCGCGGTGAGCGCGATGGCGGTGCCGCCGATCCAGACCTCGGTCCAGTCCCGGCCGTAGAGCGAGCCGGTGGTCCACTGCATCGCGGAGGAGGCCAGCTCGGCCGGGAACCGTACGATCATCAGGTTCACGGCGGCGGCCAGGCCCTGCTGGACCGCCAGGCCGACCAGCACCAGCCGGGTCACGGCCATCCGCGAGCGCCAGGCGAACCCGCCGAGCAGCAGCGCGGCCAGCAGCCCGCCGCCGAGCGCGGCGAGCGGGATCAGCTCCTGCGAGGCGCCGGTGGCGAGCATCAGCACCGCGCCGAAGGAGGCGCCGCCGGTGACGCCGATGGTGTCGGGGGAGGCCAGCGGGTTGCGGAAGAGCCGCTGCAGCATCGAGCCGGCCACCGCCAGCCCGGCGCCGGCGATCAGCGCCGAGACCACCCGGGGTGCGCGGAACTCCTGCACCACCAGCACGTTCCCGGCGTCGCCGAGCCCGGCCAGCGCGCGCAGCGCGTCCCAGACGGACATCTTCACCTGGCCGGTGCCGAGTGCGACGCCGGTCAGCAGGACGAGCAGCGCGGCGGCCACCAGCGACCAGGCGGCGGTCCGAGCCCGGCGCCGGGCCACGGTGGTGCCCGCCGGGGGGTTCAGGGTGAGGACGCTCATCGGGCCACCTTCCGGGCCAGCACCGCGAGCAGCGGCGCGCCGAGGAAGGCGGTCACGATGCCGACCTCGATCTCGGACGGCCGGGCCATCACGCGCCCCAGCACGTCGGCGGCGAGCAGCAGCACCGGACCGGTGATCAGGCAGCCGGGTAGCAGCCAGCGGTGGTCGTTGCCGAGGAGCGGCCGGACGAGGTGGGGCGCGGCCAGCCCGATGAAGGCGACCGGCCCGGCGACGGCGACCGCGCCGCCCGCCAGGAGCACGACGGCCAGCCCGCCGAGCACCCGGATCCGGGCCACCGGCACGCCGAGCGACTGCGCGGCCTCGTCGCCGAGCGCCAGCGCGTTGAGCGCGGGGGCGACGGCGAAGGCGCCGATCAGACCGAGGGCGAGGAACGGCAGGACGGGCGTCAGGGTGTCCAGGTGGCGCCCGGCGATCGAGCCGGCCAGCCAGAACCGGGCCTCGTCCAGGGTGCGGTGACTGGCCAGCATCAGCGCCGACGTCCACGAGGTGAGCACCACGGTGAGCACCGTGCCGCCGAGGGCCAGCCGGACGGGGTCGAGATCCCCGCCGCGCCGGGACATCGCGTACGCGGCCACGGCGGCGACGGCCGCGCCGGTGAGGGCGAACCAGATGTATTCGACCGGCCGGGTGAGCCCGAAGGTGTAGATCGCGGCGACGACGGCGAAGCTCGCGCCGGCGTTGATCCCGAGGGTGATCGGCGAGGCGAGCGGGTTGCGGGTGACGCCCTGGGCGACCGCTCCGGCGACGCCGAGGGCCGCGCCGAGCACCAGGCCGATGATCGTCCGGGGGACCCGAAGGCCCGTCACCACGTCGGCATCGCCGCCGGAGCCGGAGCCGGCGAGGGCGTCGAGAACGGTGGAGAGGGGGATGGCGCGGGAGCCGAGTGCGAGGCTCAGCGCGGCGCACAGCACGAGTGCGGCAACTCCGGCGGCCAGCAGCAGGGGCCGCCGGAACGCCGAGGTCCGGGGCGGGGCCGGGGTTGTGGCGGCCGGCGGGGCGGTGGTGAGCACGAGGAGATATTAGGTTAGGCAAACCTAAGTTCGTCAACTCGGTCTCGGGAACGGCCCGGGTCGGGGTGCTGCGTCCGGAGTGGACTCCGATGCCTATAAGGTGAGCCTCACCTTAATCGATCTCGGGAGTGCCGATGATCTCGGGTACCGCACCCATGCCCGCCACCGACCGGAGTCCCTCTCCCCTCGGTGCCGACTACCGGCGGCTGCTGGACCTCTGCCCCGTCCTGCGGGTCAGACTGCTCGAGGACGGCGAACCGGCCCCGACCCGCGCCCAGGGCTGGTACTCCGCGGCCGAACTGGCCGCCGACCCCACGGCCCTGGAAGCCGCGCTGGCCGGCGAGGCCGCCCGGATCGCCCCGGCCGCCGCCGAGCACGGCACCACCCCGCGCCCGCACGTCGCCGCCTCCCGGCTGCTGCACCACTACCTCTGGTCGGTCTGCGTCCTGATCGCCGGGCCCTGGCACCTCGCCCGCCGCGTCCCCGCGATCGACGGATCGGACCTCTGGCTGCACGCCCCCACCGGCGACCTCGCCCTGCGCCCGCGAGCCCATGTCACGCTCCCGGGCGACGACGAACTCCGCGCCGAACTGCGCGCCGCCGTCGTCACCCACGTCGAACCGCTGCTCACCGCCTTCGCCGCCCCCACCCGGCGCGGCACCCGGGCGCTCTGGGGCATGGTCACGGACGACCTGGCCTCCGCGATCTGGTACCTCGGCCGGATGCTCGACGCGCAGCCCGGCGTCACCTCCCACTCCGCCGGCACCGTTGGAGAAACCGAGGCGGTCGCCGCCGCCGGGGCCGTCCTCCCCGGCGGCACCCAGCCCCTCCTCGGGGCCGCCGCCTTCCGTACCCTCTGCGGGCCGGACGGCCGAAGCCACCCCACCCGGACCCGCCTCGGCTGCTGCCTCTACTACGCGATCCGCCCCGACTCCGCGTGCATCACCTGCCCCAGGACGCCCGACGAGGAGCGCCTGCGGAGGCTCTGACACCTCCTCAGTCTCCGCCCGGTACGCTCGGTCGAATGATCGACTCCACCACCCACGTCCGGGTCGCCCGCCCCTCCCGGGACCTCGCCGCCGCCGAGCGCTTCTACGTCGACGGCCTCGGCCTCTCCGTGCTCTGGCGCACCGCCGAGCACGTCCCCGGCGAGCACGACCTGCTCATGGTCGGCCTCCCCGGCGGCGGTTGGCACTTCGAGCTCACCCATGACCCCGAGCACCCCGTCGAGCCGGCCCCGACCGTCGACGACCTCTTCGTCCTGTACCTGGGCGCACCCGTGGACGAGGCCCAGGTCGCCCGGCTGGAAGCCGCCGGCGGCACCCGCGTCCCCGCCCACAACCCGTACTGGGACGAGTTCGGCGTCACCGTCACCGACCCGGACGGCTACCGCCTGGTGCTCTGCACTCGCACCTGGACCGCCTGAGCGCCCGGCCGGCCGGGCCACCCCAAACGCCTGGACGCCCGGCCGCCGGGCCACTTGGCAGGAATTGCGTGGACGAGCCTGTCCGGGCGTCGATAATCTCCGGGCCGAATGCGCTCAGCCGCCCAGTACCGAGGAGAACCGACCGTGACAACCGCCGTGCGTGGCGCCGCCGTGGACATCCCGACGGCGGACGGCATCGCCGACGCCTACCTGGCCCACCCGGACGACGGCCGCGCCCACCCGGCCGTGCTGCTCTACATGAACGCGTTCGGGCTCCGCCCGTTCCTGGAGTCGATGGCCGACCGCCTCGCGGCCGAGGGCTACACCGTGCTGGTGCCCAACGTGCTCTACCGGCACGGCCGCGCGCCGGTCGTCGCGCTGCCCGAACCGCCGGAGCTGATCAACCCGGCCGCCGACCCGACCCTGTTCGAGCGCCTCGGCCCGATCATGGACTCGCTCACCGCGGAGCTGGCCGTCCGCGACGCCGGCGCGTACCTGGACTGGCTCGCCGAATCGCCGCTGACGACCGACGGGCCGGTCGGCATCACCGGCTACTGCCTCGGCGCCCAGCTCGCGCTGCGCACCGCGGGCGCCTACCCCGACCGGGTCGCGGTGGCGGCAGGCTTCCACGGCGGCATGCTGGCCTCCGACGAGGAGGACAGCCCGCACCTGGTCGCCGGCAAGGTCACGGCGGAGCTGTACTTCGGGCACGCCGACCAGGACCCGTCGCTCCCGGCCGACCAGATCGATCGCCTGGCCAAGGCTCTGACCGAGGCCGGCGTCCGCCACACCTGCGAGGTCTACGAGGGTGCGCCGCACGGCTTCACCCAGGCCGACACCGCCCCCTACCACCCGGAGGCGGCCGCCCGGCACTGGGACGCGCTGCTCGCCCTGCTGAAGCGCACGTTCTGACGCCGGGGGCGGCCGCCGGGGGTGGCCGCCGGGGCGGCCGACAAGCAGGAAGCCGTCCGGTCCGTCGTCCTGCTCTTCGTCGTGGCGGCCGTGTCGGTGGCCCGTGCCAGACTCCTGCCCATGTCTATCGCCGACCTCAGCCTCGACCAGTGGCGTTCCTACGACCTCCCCGCCGCCCGGACCGCCGCCCGGGCGGCGGCGGAGGCCGTGGGCGGCAGGGTGGCCGCCGTGGACACCGTCGACCACCTCGGCGCGCCGCTGCACCGCGTCCGGATCGACCGGGACGGCCGGGAGTTCGCGCTGATACCCGGTGGGCGGCTGGAGCTCGGCTTCGACCTGGACGCCTGGCGGCCCACGCCCGAGCAGGCCGCCGACTACGCACAGAGCCTGTCGGAGGGCTTCGGCTACGGCCCCGACCTGCGCGCCCACCTCGCCCAACTGCTCAGTCCGCGCCGGACGGTGACCCTCGCGACCGTGCTGATGGCGGTGGCGGACGAGGAGCTCACCGAGCCGCCCGCCGGCCTGCCCGCCGCCCTCGCCGCCCGCGGGCTGCGGCTGCCGACCCCCGACGAGTGGGAGCACGCCTGCGGCGCCGGCGCATCCACCCTCTTCCGCTGGGGCAACGACTGCCCGCTCGACCGCATCCCGTACGGGGACGCCGACGGCCCGCACGAGCAGCCGAACGCCTTCGGCCTGCGCATCGCCTACGACACCTACCGCACCGAGCTGAGCAGCGACGTCACGGCCGTCCACGGCGGGGACGGCGGCGAGTCGGTCTGCGGCGGCTATGGGCACCTGCTGGGCTGGCTGCCCCTGGCCACCGCCAACCGCAACCCGTTCGCGGCCGAGTTCGCCCACGGCCCCGACGGCGAGGACCTCTTCGAGAACCTCTCCGTCCGCCCGGTCCTGGCACTGGGCTGAGCTTTCGAAGACCGTCCCGACGGCCTGTCGGCCCCTCGTTCCGGGCCGAGCCGAGACCGCCGACAGCCGGTTCGGCACCGTGCTCCGGTTACGCGCCGCAGCCCGCAGCCCGCAGCCCGCACCGCAGCCTGTGGCCCGTAGCTCCTGTTCCGCCGCTCCGGGTCAGCCGGGCCGGGCCCGTAGCCCCGGTCAGTCGGCCAACTTCCGCCCGTAGGCGAGCAGTAGCAGCTCCCGGGCCGGCCGGGCCACCGTGCGGCCGCCGCTGCCGTAGGACCAGTCGAGGTCGGTGGCGCGCAGCTCCACTCCGTCCAGCTGCGCGCCGAAGAAGCGGAGGCTGCGCGGGGTGACGGCGTCCAGGAGGAGGCGCAGGCGGTCGGCGGGCACCCGGCGGTCGAGGCCGAGCGGGACGGTGATGTCCAGGCCGTGGACGACGTCGTGCCCGAGGGCGGCCGTGAACCCGCCGACCGGCGGCGTCCACGGGTGATCGGCGTTCTCCCGCAGGGCGTCGGCGAGTTCGCGCGGCCCGAGCGCGGCGGCGTCGCGCCGGGCGGTGCGGTCCGTCATCCGGTGCAGGCTGCCGCGCGCCCGGGCGAGTTCGAGCGCGGTGCGGGGGAGTGAGTAGCGGAACCCCAGGCTCATGTGCGCGGCCACCTCGCGCACGCGCCAGCCGGCGCAGAGCGAGGGGGCGTCCCACTGCGCGTCGGTGAGGCTGTCGAGGACGTCGGCGAGTTCGCGGCGCTCGGCGGCGATGGCGGCCCGGACGGTCGATGCGGTGCTGCTTCCCATGATCACCAGCCTGCCCGGGCCCGCGTCATCAGTCCAAGAGCTGGATCTTCTGATCGCTAGAATTCCTGGTTATGGAGCTTCGTCAGTTGCAGTACCTGACGGCCGTGGTCGAGGAGGCCAACTTCACCCGGGCCGCGGCACGTCTGCACCTCGCCCAGCCCGGCGTGAGCGCCCAGATCCGGCAACTGGAACGGGAGTTGGGTCATCAGTTGCTCGACCGTTCGGGCCGGACGGTCACCACGACCGAGGTGGGCGAGGCCGTCCTCCCGTACGTCCGGGCGGCGCTCGCGGCGGTCGAGGGCATCCGGCAGACGGCCGACGAGTACGCGGGTCTGGTGCGCGGGCAGGTCGCGATCGGGCTGGTGTCGGGGGCGGCGACGGAGGAGTTCGCGGTCGCCGAACTCCTCGCCGGCTTCCACCGCGACCACCCCGGCGTCGAGATCTCGCTGAGCGAATCCACCTCCGAGCAGATGCTCGCCGCCCTGCGCCGCGGCGAGTTGGACATCGCGATCGCCGGGGTGGCGGATCGACAGCCGCCAGCGGGAATCGAGTTCCAGGTGGTGGTGGACACCCCGCTGGTCGCCGCCACCGCCGCCGGCGACCCACTCCTCGCCGCCGACCGTGTCTCTGTGGCCGCCCTCGCCGACCGCCCCCTGATCAGCCTCCCGCGCGGCACGGGCCTGCGCGCCACCCTCGAACACGCCTGCGCGCAGGCCGGCATCGAGCCGCGCATCGCCTTCGAGGCCTCGTCGCCGCCCCTGCTCGCCCAACTCGCCGCCCGCGGCCTGGGCGTGGCCGTCCTGCCGGACCTCCCCGCCGAGTACTCCGCCGCCCTGGGCCTCGAAACCCGGCGGCTCACCGACCCGGCGCCCCGCGGCCGCATCGCCCTCGCCTGGCAGGCGGACGGCCCGCCGCGGCCCGCGGCCCGGGAGCTGCTGGCCAGGCTGCGGCGGGCGTTCCCGGCGGTGGGGGCAGGCTGATCGGTTCCTGGCAGGGTGGCACCCGCGTGTTTTCTCGGCGAGAGGGCACGGAGGCGCGGAAGGTCAGCGGTACATCGCGCGGAGCACCGGCGCAGGCCGGCTGGCCGAGATGTAGCAGCGCAGTCCCGAGACGCCGGCGGGGGAGAAGGACTTGCCGCTCGCCCTGGTCACGGTGATGCTCCGGCCGTCGAAGCCGATCCGGTCGCCGGCCGCGAGGAAGAGCGGGGCGTCCGGGACGAAAAAGCCGCCGCTGTCCGTTTCGAGCTCATTGACGATCACCATCCGTGGGACCGGGGTGACGCCATCCGTGACAAGGTCCATGCCGGGATCGTTCCACACCGGCGCGGGCCGGGGCGAGCGGTTTGCGGTGCGCGTCACGGCAATGGCTTGGCCATCACCTGCTCCCTGGTGACCCCGTCGGGCAGCAGCTCCCCGAGGTCGTCCGTGGCGACGAACCCGTGCCGACGATAGAGCGCGACGGCGGCCGCGTTGCCCGGGATCACCGCGAGCTGCAACACGGCGGCACCCGACCGGCGCGCCCACCCCACGACCGCCGCGATCAGCCGGTCCCCGACTCCGCGCCCCCGCACCTCTGGGCCGACCCAGACCGATCGCAGCTCCGCCACGCCGTCCGCCCCGGGCACACCCCCGGCCAGGCCGACCGCCCGGCCGTCCAGCAGGGCGACGACGTGGAACGCCTCCGGCATCGCGAGCCGTGCGCGCCACTGCTGCTCTCCGCCCTTCGCCCAGTCCGCGAGCCGGGCCTTGAAGGCGTGCGGAGCCTCGGTGAGGGCGGCGAGCCGGGCCTCCCGCCACATCGGCCAGTCGTCGGTTGCGAGGACGCGAAGGGTCACCATGTCGACAAGTCTGGCGCAGGGGTGGGGGCGCCGGAGTGGAAAGTCGGCAGGCCCGACTTCCTGTGCTCGGGGAGGCGACAGCGTGTCGGTACTGCTCGCGACTCAGAGTGCGGAGCTCATGATCATCAGCTTCTCGGGGTCGGGGAAGGGGACGAAGCCGACCTTGGCGTAGACCCCGTGGGCGTCGAGGGTGGAGAGCATGAAGCGCTTGAGCTCGTAGGGGGCGAGGTGGTCGCGGACCGCGGCGGCCAGCCAGGTGCCGAGTCCGGTGCCGCGATGGGTGCGGTCGACGTACACGTCGCAGAGCCAGGCGAAGGTCGCCAGGTCGGTGACCACGCGCGCGTAGGCGACCTGTGAGCCGGAGGAGTCGTAGACGCCGAAGTTGACGGACGCGCGGACGGCCTGTTCGACGGTTGCGCGGGTACGGCCGAGGGCCCAGAACGCGTCGGTCGACAACCAGTGGTGCACCCGGTCCACGTCGAGACGGTCGGGATCGGTGTCGACCTCGTAGCCGTCTTCCCTGTAAGTGATCACGGCAGTCGATCGTAGTACGACGGCCCTCCGTGACCAGCGCTGTCCCGTCGCGGACGCTCCGGGGCCGGAGGGAAAATGATGTGGGACCCATCGGGCGCACCGCGAACAATGGCCCCATGGTCCATCAGATCGACGTACCCCAACCTGACGATGCGGCACCCGTGTGCCGGATGCAGTTGAGGGCCTGGCTCCAGACCTACCCCAACGAGGCAGCGGGGATCGATGAGGCGTGGATCCACGAGCACCGCGGATCCACTGTGACCGCGGAGGGCATCGACCAGTGGCGGGAGTTCATCGAGGAGGCCGGGCGGCAGTCGGATCAGATGTTCTGCCGTGTCGTTCGCTCCGAAGGGGAGATCGTCGGGTTCCTCTGCGGCCGCCGGGATGACGTGGTCACGCTCGGACCGATGTACCTGCTCGACGAAGCCCAAAGCCGAGGCACCGGCGGCCGGTTGATGGACGAGTTCCTGGCGTGGGCGCACGGCGCTCCCGTACGTCTGTGGGTGACCGACTACAACGAGAAGGCGATCCGCTTCTACGAGCGGTACGGATTCAGGATCACCGGTGAGCGCGAGCTCTGGCGCGGCAGCCTGCCCAACGTGCGCATGGTTCGCGAGCCCGAGCCGGGAGAAGGCAGGGTCGTGGCCGCCACCGCGCCGGAGGCTCACCACGACCTCGACGAGTAGTGCAGGCAGAGGAGTGGGAAGTCGGACCGGCCGACTTCCCACTCCAAGAACGTCTCAGCGGATGGCGGGACCGGTGTTGGAGCGCCAGTCGGTGATGCGTTTGCGGATGCTGGGAACCATGGGCAGGGCGTCGATCTCTGAGAGCTCGAACCAGGCGACTTCGTGCGACTCGTCGGATGACCGGAGAGAGCCACCGGTGGGGCGGCCGAGGAGACAGATCGAGAACTCCTGGCGGACTTCGCCGTCGTCGTAGGCCATCACGTGGCGCGGGTTGGTGTAGGTCCCGACAATGCCGGCGATCGCGATGTCGATGCCGGTCTCCTCGCGGGTCTCACGGATTCCGCAGTCGGCGATGGATTCGCCGAGTTCCATGGTTCCGCCGGGCAGTGCCCACATTCCGTTGTCCGTACGGCGCTGGAGGAGAAGACGGCCGGAGCCGTCGACGACGATGACGGAGGCGGCGGGGACGAGGCTGTTGGGTTTGGGAGCGGTGGGGTCGTCCTCGTAGTCACGCCTGGCCATGCGGACCGAACTCGCCGGCGCGGACGGCGGTGACGAAGGACTGCCAGGCGCTGGAGGGGAAGACGAGGGCAGGGCCGCTCGGGTCCTTGGAGTCGCGGACGGGAACGACATGCGGGTACCCGGGGGCTACCTCGACGCACGCGCCGCCGCCGCCGCTGTGTGAGCTCTTCATCCAACGGGCTTCATTCAGATCGACGTCCATTCAAAGTCCCTCCGTACTGCACGGATCATCGCCATCGAATCGGCCTGGTTCATGGCCTCGATCTGAAGTCGATCGTAGCTCTTGACCAGCGGGAGGACGGTGTTTGAGTCGCGATCAAGGAACCCACGGTGCTCGTTTTCGGAGTATCCGAGCACCTTCCGGTCCGGCATGGTAAGGAGGAAAACCATGCGCATGAACGGTCGGTCCTCGCCGAGGCTGTATGGCGCTACCTGGATGGCGATGTTCGGCCGCTTGGCCAGTTCTTCAAGGTGCAGGAGCTGGGTGATCATGACATCTCGCCCCCCGACCGGCCGCCGGATGCAGCTTTCGTCAAGAACTGCGTGTACGAGCGGCGGCGGCGTGCGCTCCAGGCACTGCTTCCGCGTTTCCAGGAAGTGCACGCGTTCGTCTGCCTGTTCTTGAGTGGCGCTGCCCTGTCGGACGTGACCCGCTTCCAGAGCGGTTGCGTACTCCATGGTCTGTAGCAGCCCTGGGATGACACTGATCTCAAAGAGCCTGATCTCCTCGGCCCGGGACTCGTAGTTGGCGTACTCCGGGAAGCCCGGCACGAGGGCCGTGTGTCGGTGCTGCCAGTACATCAGCGACAGCGTGCCGCCGGTCTCCAGCGCGGCATCGGCCCTGGCGGCGAATTGCTCACTCGGAGGGCGCTGCGCAAGTTCGACGAAGGAGACGTACGAGGGGTCGTACTTGCACTTGCGGGCCAGCTGGGCTTGCGTGAGCCCCCGCCCCTCGCGTGACCTGCGGAGTTGCACGCCGAAGGGAGCCCAGGGGCTGGACGTCGGGTCAAGGTGCTTCTTGTTCATGGCCGTTCCCCAACATTCCTCGGAATCGAGGTCAAGTCGATTGCCGCTTCCGATGCTAGCCGCGACCGGGCCAGGATGGGCACAGAAAGTGAAACTCCAACTTCGGAGGGTTGTCATGAGAACCGCCCGTACCCACCCGTCCACCAAGCTCCACGGCTACGGCATGCGGTGGGACCCTGCCGCCCGCCTCTACCGGGTGCGCAACGAGATGACCGGCGACTGGCTGCTCGACTCCTCCGGTGAACTCGCCGGGTTCCCCACCATCTCCGCCGCCGAATCGGCCTGGCGCGCCTTCGAGCCCCGCCGGCGGGCTGCCTGATGGGGCCGATCCTCAACCGGGCGACCGCCGAGCAGCGCCGCGAGGCCGCCCTGGCCGTCGAGGAACTCCTCGCGGTCCTCGCCCTCGCCGAAGCCACGCTCCCCTCCGTGGAAGTCGACTGGGACTACGGCCGGTTGACCGGCGCCTACCTGATCAACCTCGGATCCGCCCGCACCGCCCAGATCCTGCGCATCACCGACCTCCTGCGGATGGGCCTGCGCCACGAGCGCCAGGCCGATGCGCACTGAACTCCTCGCCGCCGCCGGCCGGCTCCTCTGGTGGCTGCTCTTCGCCGCCACCCTCATCGCCGGCGTCCACCGCCTCGCATCGCGAACCCCCGAAAGCGAAAACGACCGTGCGCCCCGCCCGTGACCCCCGGCTCCTCGCCAAGCCCCCCGCCTGCCGCCTCGGCGCCCTCGCCCTCCTGCGCAACCCCGCCGGCCACGTCCTCCTCGTCGACCCCGACTACCTGGACGGCCTCATCCTCCCCGGCGGCGCCGCCCTTCCCAACGAATCACCCCACCTCGCCGCCGCCCGCCACCTCCATGCCCAGGCCGGCCTCCACCGCCGCCTCACCCAGCTCCTCGCCGTCGACTTCACCCCCGCCGACCGCTACCTCGAACGCCTCAACCTCGTCTTCGACGGCGGCACCGTCACCGACCACGACGCGAAGCGCCTCACCGTCCCACCCCAACGCCGCTCCAACCTCCACGGCGCCCGCTTCGCCGACCCCGCCCACTTCCCCACCCTCATGAGCCCCGCCCAGAACGCCCGCGTCCAACAGGCCCTCGCCAACCTCGGCCGCGCCCTCCCCCTCCTCCTCCACGGCCAACGTGCGGCCTGAGCCCGAGATGCTCCAACTGGCCCTGAAATCCCGTACGTTGACCAAAAGCGGGAGAGGCCGCGGGCGTGCACGGAATCAAGCGGTGGGCGTTCGGGGTCACCACGCTGGTGGCGGGTCGGCGGTGCTCGCCGGGACACTCTGGCTGGTCTGGGTGCTGATGTGGAGTACGCGTTGACGCGGACGGCGTGGTGGGGCGAGGCCGACGCACACCCGGGGACCGGCAAGGCCTGCAGGGTGACGACGGCCCCCTGGTCCGTCCTACTGGGGCGCCGCGGTCCACTCCTCGCGGAGCAGGCCGAACAGCACCCGGTCGTACCTGGCCCCGCCCACCAGGACGGCCGACCGGCGGCGGCCCTCCTCCCGGAAGCCGAGCCGCTCGAAGGTCCGGACGGCGCGTTCGTTGCCGCTCCAGGTGTCCAGCTCCAGCCGGTGCAGCCCGAACGCGCCGAACAGGTGGTCGACCAGCAGTCGCACCGCCTCCGAGCCGTGGCCCCGGCCCCAGAACTCCCGCTCGCCGATGGTGATTCCGAGCGTGGCGACCCCGATGTACGGGTCGAGGTCGCGGTAGTCGGCCATGCCGATGACGCGGCCGCCGGCCAACTCCTCGACGGTGAGCACGGCCGCCTCCCGGGGGACCAGCCGCAGCATCTTGTCGAACGACAGCCCCACCGCCTCGGCCGTGACCGGCCCGAAGCACGGGTCCCCGGCGCACGCCAAGCGCACCACCTCCGGGTCGTTTCGCCACCGGAGATGGTGCTCCGCGTCCTCGGCGCGCAGCGCGCGCAGCCTTACCTGCGTTCCTTCGATCATGATCAGATCATAGGATTGTGGACCGGCCGGTCGGCAGACATCGCGGTCGGACCCTCGGCCCCGACCGCGATGCCTCGCCGCGCTGACGCCAACTCAGGACTGCCGTGCAGAGCGGCCCCTCAGGACGGCCATTCAGGACGGCCACTCAGAGTCGTCCAGCTCCCGCAGGTCGCGTCGGAGCGCGAGCAGTGCGGAGACCTCGGCCAGCCAGCGCGCGAACAGGTGCTCGCGCGCCACGTCGGCGCCGCTCGCCGCGGCGGCCTGCAGCCAGTCGCGGACCAGCGCGCGGCCGGTGGCGCCGATGACCGGCTCGGGCAGTGCGAGGGCGGCCGCGAAGCCGCCGGCCCGGACGTGCCGGGCGAGGAAGCCCAGCGGGTACGGGCCCACGCCCGCCGCCTCCGCGCGGTGCGTGGCGGCGATGGCGGCCTCGGTGAACAGGGCCTGGCGCGGGCCGCCGGCGAGCAGCAGGCCGCGGGTGATGGCGGCGGGCACGTCGAGGTCCGCCAGTTCGGCATCCGGCCGGACGGTGGTCATTTCGGCAGCTCCAGGGACGTCGGCTTGTTCAGGGGGTGTTCGCCGGGGGTCAGTCCGCCGAGCTGGCTCTTGACGAACTGGTCCTCGGTCACCCAGGAGGTGAAGCCCCAGGGGTTGTAGATCTGGAGCTTGTCGCCGTCCCGGCCGATGATCATCATCTGGTGGCCCTCGTCCTCGTTGCGGACGCTGATCGGGACGGGCAGGCCCTCGTCCACGGACTTCTCGATCCGGGCCAGCGCTGCCCGCCGGTCCTCGTCGCTCTCCAGCTCGACGTGCTCGTAGTCGGCGCCGGTGGCCTTGCCGAGGTCCTTGTCGGCCAGGTAGGTCTGGGCCTTGGGGCCGAGGCCGCTGTCCTCCTTGGGGTAGGTCTTCTGGCCGTCGACCTTCTGGCCGGCTATGTACTCGTCCACGTAGGTCTTCTGCAGCCGCTGCTCGAAGTTCTCGGCGGAGTCCGCGCCGGGGGTGTCGGGCGTGCCGCCGGTGGTGAGCTGGTACATCAGCAGCGGGTCCAGCTTGGCCTGGGCGATCACGGTGGACGCGGCCACGCAGTCGTTGACGTCGCGCTGCGAGTAGACGCCGTACCCGTTGATGTTGACCTGCTTGCCCTGGTAGGTGAGGTCGATGTTGTCCGAGGACTCGCGGTTGATGTCCGTGGTGCTGGTCGCGGGCACCAGGTGCTGGGCGAGCCAGGCCGGGTCGTCGCCGTGCGGGTGGATGCCCTCGTCGAACTTCTGGATGTCGGCCACCGAGTGGCCGGCCGCGAGCGCCTTCCAGAGGTAGGCGGCCTCCTCGGGGGACTTGGCGCCGGAGAGCAGGGCACGGAAGGCGGCCTGCTCGGCGCCGGGCATCACGCCGAGGGTCTGGGTGGCCCGGTCGAGCTGGCCCGGCGTCAGGATGTAGCCGTCGTCCTCGCCCGCGCCCGGGTTCTTCTCGGTGGCCAGCACCACGGCCGCCAGCGGGTCGAGCGAGCCCTGGCCGGCGCGCGAGGCGCGGGCCTTGGAGGTGAGCTGGTTCAGCTTGCTCGCGGTGCTGGTGGCGGAGCTCTCGACTCGCCGGGCGGCCGCCAGCCGGGCGCCGACCCCGGACAACGCGGTGTTCCGCGCGTCCGCGTCGAAGCCGCCCGGGTCCTGCCTGGCCTTCTCCCCGGCCGCCTGCAGCTGGCGGCACCCGTCGGCGTCGGTCCTCTTCGCCCACTCCAGCTCGTTGGCCCAGGCGTCGAGCAGCGTGGCCGCCGCGGCCAGGCTCTCCTTGGAGGTGGTGGTCTCCGCCGACATCGCGTGGATCGCCTGGGTGGCGTGCTCGGCGACCGAACCCGTCCAGACCGCGGGCAGCTGGTTGGTGGCTATGCCCGCGAGGTCCTGCGAGGCCTGGCCGAAGGAGGCGGCGGCCTGCGCGTAGTCCTTCGCGCGCGCCCGCACGGCACCCGGGTCGCCGACCGGCTCGGGGACGGCGAGCGCGTCGTTGATGCCCTCCAGCAGGTGCAGGTTGGCGAGCATGAACTGCACCTGCTCGATGTTGTGCTGGGCGTGCTCCAGATCCTTGACCTTGCTCACCGGCCACCCGCCGGCACGAGCGAGGCGGTGACGGCCTTCTCCGCGTTGCGGTAATTCTGCGTCGTCGTCGACATCTTCTGCGACAGCTCGTCGAGGGCGCGCTGGGTGACGTCGATCTCCTTCGACCACGCGGTGTCGAAGGCGGCCCACGCCTGGTCCATGCCGAACTCGCCGAAGGCCGTGGACGCGTAGCAGACCGAGCCCGCGTAGGCGGTCTTGGCCGTCGCGATGTCGGTCGCCGTCTTGCCCAGCTGGTCGCTGACGCCGCTGAGGCCGGCCACGCTGACGCCGTATCCGCCCGCCGAGCCCGCTCCTGGTCCTGCTGCTCCTGCGCCTGTCCCGCCGCTCATGGTTCCCCGATCCCCCGTCTCCGGTACGTCTTCACGTCGTCCGGTACGTCCGCCGCTACGTTCCTCGGAACGCCCGCCGGTGCGTCCGCCGGTGTGTCCGAATGGCTCGATGCCCGGGCCGTGTGGTGCGGCGCGGACATCGGTGGCTGAGCCTAACGTGTGTCGGAGGCCGGGGTGTTACGCCCGCGATGGCTGCACGGGCTCCTCGTCTTCTTCACGCGGACGGTGCGTCGGCTCCATTTCCTTCAGGGAACCTTTGCCTGTGCTTGGGAGGTTCTTGGGTATCGGGCCGTCTCCCGTCGCGGCGCCCCCGCCACCGCCCGCCGGGATGCCCGCCGGAACGTCCGCCGGAACGTCCGAGGGGATGTCCGGCAGGATGCCTGACGGGACGCCCGACGGAGTGTCCGACGGAACGTCCGACGCCAGGTCGTCCCGGCGGCGGTAGCGGCGGTCGGTGGCGGTGAACGCGGCGAGCAGCAGGGCGGCCGCCGCGGCGGCGACCGTGATCCGGAACGGCGCGGTGGGCCCGATGTGGTCGGCCGCCCAGCCGCCGAGGAACGTCCCCGCCGACTGGGCCAGGATGATCGCGCTGACCAGCGCCGCCATCGCCTCGCCCAGCCGGGCGGTCGGCACCGTCCGCTCCACCAGCCCGAACATGGTGATCATCTGCGGCGCGACCGCCACACCCAGGCACCCGATCGCGGCGGCCAGGGCGGCCACGCTGCCGCCGGAGAACAGGAGCAGGACGGAGGCGGAGCAGAGCAGGACGGTCCCCACCCGCAGGCGCAGCGGCAGCTCCCAGCGGGTGGGCAGGGCGGCGGTGGCGATGCCCGCGAAGGCGCTGGTGAAGCCCATGAAGCCGTAGAGCAGTCCGGCCGCGCCCGGCTGCCCGAGGGCGTCGGTGGTGGCCGTCACCCCGACCTGCACCGAGCCGAAGCAGGCACCCAGCAACGCCATCCCGGCCAGCAGCAGGACGTAGGGCGCGCTCATCAGCCGCTCGGAGGAACGGACGTGGGCGCCGGTGCCGACGGCCCCCTGGGTCGCGGTCGGGTGCAGCGCGAAGAGGGTCGCGCAGACGCCGACCAGCGCGGCCGCCGTCAGCAGGCCGGCGGCGGGGGAGACCAGCGTGGCGAGCAGGCCGACCAGGGCGGGGCCGGTGGTGAAGCTGACCTCGTCCACGATGCCGTCCAGCGACAGCATCGAGGACGTCAACTCGGTGTCCCCGTCGGCCAGTCGGACCCAGCGGCTGCGTGACAGCGGGCCCACCAGCGGGACAGACAGGCCGATCAGCGCGGCCGATGCGATCTGCCAGGCAAGGGGGAGCCCGGCCTCGGAGGCCGCGACCAGGGCGACGATCGCCACCGCGTTGACGGCCGCCGCGACCAGCCCGACCGTACGCTGGCCGCGCCGGTCCGCGAGCCGGCCGACCAGCGGACCGCCGACCGCCTGCCCGACGGCCAGCGCCCCGGCGACCACCGAACCGCGCCAGACGCTGTCGGTGTTCCGGGTGACCAGCAGCAGCGTGCCGATCGGGCACATCGCGTTCGGCAGCCGGCCCAGCAGCGACCAGACCAGCACCCCACCACCCGTCAGCTGCGCCGCTGAACGGAACCTCGTGACCACGGACATTCTTCTGAGCCCCCACACGGAGCCGGGGTGGGCGCCCGCCTCCCACCACCGGCCCGGCCTGGTGAGTGTGCGAGCCGCGGGTGAGCTCCGACCGTACGGCTCGGACGATCCTCCAGGTAACCGTGCGATCACCCAGCGCAGTCGGCGCCGGGTCCTCGATCATGTTGGAGGACCGGCCAACGGAGCCGCCGCGGGGCCGTTTCAGCCGGTGAGGTTCTTCCGGATCTGGTCCAGGATCAGGCCAGCGCCGGTGTATCCGATGCCCAGCATCCAGAGGCCGTCGTCCACCGGGAAGACCCGGCCGCCGCGCACCGCGTCCAGGTTCTTCCAGAGCGAGCCCTCCATGATCTTCGCCCGGTCGGACTTGGCCGCGTCGCCGTAGACCGAGTAGAAGATGACGTCCGCGGCCGCCTGGTCGACCTGCTCGGGGCTGATCTCCATCGAGAAGCCGGGCTTGTCCTGGTTGGCGGGCCGGCCGAGGCCGAGGTCCTTGAAGACCGAGCCGACGAAGGTGTCGTTCAGGTAGAGCCGGGTGGGCGCGCCCGCCAGGAAGCGGGCCATCTCCACCTTGGTGGCCGCCGCCTTCTCCGGCCCGCCGAGCGCGGCGACCAGCTCCGCCGCCTTGGCCCGGTACGCCGCCTCGGCCGCCGCGGCCTCGCTCTGGCGGCCGAGCGCCTCGGCGTGCAGCCGGGCGTTCTCCTTCCAGGCGGGCCCGGTGGTCTTGGTCAGCACGGTCGGCGCGATCTTGGAGAGTTCGTCGTACCGCTTGTCGTCGCGCACCTGGTTGCTCAGGATGAGGTCCGGCTTCAGCGCGGCGACGGCCTCCAGGCTGGGCTGGCCGATCGTGCCGACCCTCTTGATCCCGGCGAGCTGTGCGGCCGGCAGGTACCCGGAGAGCGGCGCGCCCTCGGCGACGGCGGTGGCGCCGACCGGGGTGAGGCCGAGGGTGACGGCGGAGTCCAGCGCGTCGGTGTCGAGTACGACGACGCGGGTGGCGCGCGCGGGCACGGTGCTCTCGCCGCGCGCGTGCCGGACGGTGCGGGTGCCGGTGGCGACCGGTGCGGCGGTGGGGCCGCTGGTCGCGTTACCGGAGCCGTTCGAGCCGCCGGAGCCGCCGGAGCCGCTGGAGCTGCCGGAGCCGCCGGAGCCGCTGGAGCCGTTCGACCCGCAGGCGGCGAGTGCGAGGGCGGAGGCAACGGCGAGCAGGCTGCGGCGGGTGAGGGCGGGAGGGAGATCGGCGGGCGGGGCAGGGGACATCGGGCGACTCCGTTCCGGGGCGGCGAGGCGCTCCGATCCCTGCCCGGCGGCGGGCGCTGCCACGCCTGTCAGTCGCCCGCCGTCTCGCCGTCCACTCCGTCCGCCCCGTCTGACTCACCCGACCCGTCCACCCCGTCCTCCCGGCACTCCAGCCGCTGCCGCCGCAGCTCGTCGTACTCGGCCTGCACCCGCCGGTCCATCGCCAGGGCGAACTGGGCGTCGGTGACCGTCCGGGCGAGCGGGCGCACCCGCAGGATCTGCTCCGTCAGGCGGGCGGCCTCGCCGGGCGGCAGCGGGGCGTCGGCGGCGAGCGCGCCGAGGATCTGGTCGCGGACCAGCGCGGTGAAGATCTCCGCGATCGCGTCCACGTGCTCCTGGGTGCGACGGCTGGCCTCCAGGACGACCGAGAGCGGCACGCCCTCGGCGACCAGTGCCGTGGTCGCGTCCATCAGCCGGCGGCTGACGTGGGTGATCCCGTCCTCCTCCACCGTGATGTAGCCCTGGGCGATTGCCTCGGCGGTGGTCTCCTCGGTGAGCTGGCCGCCGAAGGTGGCCGTCAGCTCGGCCCAGTCGAGGTGGGCGGGGGTCTCGTCGGACCAGGGTGCGACGATCGCGGCCTCCAGCCCGATCAGCTCGGCGACGTCCCGGCCGCTCTCGCCGGCGCCGATCAGCTCGGCGATCCCGCCCAGGGTGTGGCCGCGTTCCAGCAGTTCGGCGATCACCCGCAGGCGGGCGAGATGGGCTTCGCCGTACCAGGCGATCCGGCCCTCCCGGCGCGGCGGCTGGAGCAGCTTGCGCTCACGGTAGAAGCGCAGGGTGCGGGTGGTGATGCCGGCCGCTTCGGCCAGTTCCTCCACCCGGTACTCGCGTTTTCTGTCGTCCGCAGCTGCTCTGGGCTTGTCCACGGCGCTCAGCATAGGACGGGTGATTGTCGAAGCGAGGCGGTCGGACTCCTTCCCTCCGCCGGCGCCACGAGCTAATCTGCCAATCATGCCAGTGATTGCTGGCATGGTTATCGCGACGGCACCACGGCACCATGAAGGCGGCGCGTCGCGGCAGTGCGCACCTCAGGCCCCCACCCCCAGGAGGACGCCGCATGGCATCCACGACCAAGCGCCCCCGCCCCGGCACGTCCGGCCAGGAAGCCCGGGCCGAGGCCGCCCGGCCCGTCCCCCACGTCCGGGTGGCGGTCATCGGCTCCGGCTTCGGCGGCCTCGGCGCCGGTGTCCGGCTGCGCCGCGCCGGCATCACCGACTTCGTGATCCTGGAGCGGGCCGACTCGGTCGGTGGCACCTGGCGGGACAACAGCTACCCCGGCTGCGCCTGCGACGTCCCCTCCCACCTCTACTCCTTCTCCTTCGCGCCCAACCCCGACTGGCCGCGCAGCTTCTCCGGCCAGCCCGACATCCGCGCCTACCTGGAGAAGGTCGCCGAGGTCTTCGGCCTCCACCCCCACCTGCGCTTCGGCACCGAGGTCACCGAGGCCCGCTGGGAGGCGGAGCACACCCGCTGGCGGATCACCACCACGGCCGGCGAGTGGACCGCCGACGCCGTCGTCTCCGCCGCCGGGCCCCTCGCCGACCCGCAGATCCCCGACCTGCCGGGCCTCGACGCCTTCCCCGGCAAGGTGTTCCACTCCTCCCGCTGGGACCACGACTACCAACTCGCCGGCAAGCGGGTCGCGATGGTCGGCACCGGTGCCTCCGCCGCCCAGATCATCCCCTCGATCCAGCCGCAGGTCGGCAGGCTGACGGTCTTCCAGCGCACGCCCGCCTGGGTGCTGCCGCGCCGCGACCGCGAGATCACCGAGATCGAGAAGTGGCTGCACGGCCGGCTGCCCGTCACCGCCAAGCTCCGCCGCGGCGCCCTGTTCGCTCTCCGCGAGCTCCAGGTGGATGCCTTCGTCCGCCGCCCCGGCCTGCTGAAGGTGGTCCAGCAGCTCGCCGAACGGCACATCGCCCAGGGCGTCGCCGACCCGGCGCTGCGCGCCAAGCTCACCCCGGACTACCGGATCGGGTGCAAGCGCATCCTGCTCAGCAACACCTACTACCCGGCGCTCGCCGCCGCCAACACCGAGGTGGTCGCCTCCGGCCTGCGCGAGGTGCGCGGCTCGACCCTGGTCGCGGCCGACGGCAGCGAGCACGAGGTGGACGCGATCGTCTTCGGCACCGGCTTCCACGTCACCGACATGCCCATCGGCGCCCGGGTGTTCGGGGTCGACGGCACCAGCCTGGCGGAGCACTGGAAGGACGGCATGGAGGCGCTGCGCGGCTCCACCGTCCGAGGGTTCCCCAACCTCTTCTTCGTCATCGGCCCCAACACCGGTCTCGGCAACAGCTCGATGATCCTGATGATCGAGTCCCAGCTGAACTACCTGATCGACGCGCTCACCACGCTCGGCTCGATCGGCGCCACCGCGATGCAGCCCACCGAACGCGCCCAGCGGCACTGGAACCTCGAACTCCAGCACCGGATGGACCGCACCGTCTGGACCACCGGCGGCTGCCGCAGCTGGTACCTCGACCCGAGCGGCAGGAACACCGTGCTCTGGCCCGGCTCGACCACCTCGTTCCGCCGCGCCACCCGCAAGGTCGACCTCGGCGAGTACGAGCTGATCATGCGCACCGTGCCGGCGGCCCGGGCGGCCGCGGTCGAGGAGGTCGTGGCATGAGCCGCGCGATCCCCGCCGACTGCGTTCCGCCCACCCCCGTCGAGGAGTTGGACGTCCGATCCGTCGACGGCATCCGGCTGCACGTCGAGGTCCACGGGCAGCCGGCCGCCCCGACCGTCGTGCTCGCCCACGGCTGGACCTGCTCGACGGCCTTCTGGGCGCCGGTGATCCGCCAACTCGCCGACCGTTACCGGGTAGTGGCGTACGACCAGCGCGGCCACGGTCGCAGCGAGGTCCCGCCCAGTCGGCTCCGCTACTCCACCCGCGCGCTCGCCGAGGACCTCTCCGCGGTGCTCACCCGGACCGTCCCGGCAGGAGAACGCGCCGTCCTCGTCGGCCACAGCATGGGCGGCATGACCATCATGGCCGCCGGCGGGCGGCCCGAGGTCGCCGAGCGGACGGCCGCCGCAGTGCTGGTCTCCACCGGCCCGTCCGACCTCGTCGCCGAACTGCGGGTGCTGCCCGACGCGGTGCGCGCCCCGCGGCTGCGGCGCCTCCTGCACCGCCAGGTGCTGCGCTCCCGGCTTCCGCTCGGACCGGTCGGCCCGGTGAGCCGCGCCGCCCTCAAGTACGGCACGATGGCGCCGGGTTCGCCGGCCGACCGGGTCGAGGCGACGGCCCGGATCGTGCACGCCTGCCCGACCGCCGTCCGGGCCGCGTGGGCCGGAGTGCTGGACGCCCTCGACGTCCGGGCCGGGCTGGTGAGGCTCGCCTCGCCGACCGCCGTGGTGGTCGGCACCGACGACCGCCTGACCCCGCCGGTGCACGCCCACCGGATGGTCGCCGCACTGCCCGACCCGCAGGGCCTGCTCCTGCTGCCCGGCGTCGGCCACATGGCGCCGCTGGAGCGGCCCGCCGAGGTCGCCGCCGAGATCGACCGCATGGCCGCCGCCCACCTGGCGGCGACCCGACTCCCCAGCCCGCAGAGGAGCCTGACCGCATGAGCGTCGTCCCGCCACTGTCCGCACAGGTTGTCGTCGTCACGGGTGCCGCGCGCGGCGTGGGCGCCGCCCTCGCCCGCAAGCTCACCGCGCAGGGCGCCAAGGTCGCGCTGCTCGGCCTGGAGCCGGCCGAGCTCAAGGCCGTCGCCGCGCTCTGCGGCCCCTCCGCCACCGCCTGGGAGGCCGACGTCACCGACGTCGAGGCGCTCACCGAGACCGCCCGGCTGATCAAGGAGCACTACGGCCGGATCGACGCCGTCGTCGCCAACGCGGGCATCGCCATCGGCGGTCCGCTGCTGGACAGCGACCACAAGGCGTTCAGCCGGGTGATCGAGGTCAACCTGCTCGGCAGTGTCGCCACGGCCCGCGCCTTCCTGCCGGCCCTCGCCGAGAGCCGCGGCTACCTGCTCCAGATCGCCTCGCTCGCCGCGCTCACCCCCGCCCCGCTGATGAGCGCGTACTGCGCGAGTAAGTCCGGTGTCGAGGCCTTCGCCCACTCGATCCGCGCCGAGGTCGCGCACCAGGGCGTCAAGGTCGGCGTCGGCTACCTGAGCTGGACCGACACCGACATGGTGCGCGGCGCGGACCAGGACGCCGTCCTCAAGCAGATGCGCTCCCGCCTGCCCTGGCCCGCCAACAAGACCTACCCGCTCGGCCCGGCCGTGGACCGCCTGGTCGCCGGCATCGCCCGCCGCTCCGCCCACGTCTACGCCCAGGCCTGGCTGCGCGGCATGCAGCCGGTCCGTGCGATCCTGCCGCTGGTGATCGCCGCCGTCGGCTCCCGCGACATCGCCAGGCTCGCCCCTCAGCTGGCCGCCACCGCCGCCACCCGCCTGCGCCCGGTCGGCGCCGGCGGAGCGGCCGACAGCGCCGCCCGCCCCGGGAAGCACTGAACCACGCAGCGCTGAACGACGAAGCACTGAACGACGAAAGCGCTGAACGACGAAGCGCTGAACGACCGGCGGCACGGGTGGGCCAGGGCCCGCCGCCCTGCGCCCCCGCGCGCGGCGAACGGCTCTCAGCCCTGCCCGCGCGACAACTCCTTCAGCACCTCGTACCCGCCCTGGACGAAGCGACCGTCCAGGGCGGGGCCGCAGTTGGCGAGGGCGGCGACCGCGGTGGCGGACTGCGGGCAGAAGCCGGCGAAGGCGGTGAAGCCGCGGGTGGCGCCGGAGTGGAAGAGGAGGTCGCGGCCGGCGATCCGGCGGTGGTTCCAGGCCAGGGCGAGCTGGTCCGCCGAGCGCGGCAGGCGCAGCCGGGGCCGTTGGACGTCGCGCAGGGCGGCGTCCAGCTCTCCCGCCGGCGCGAGATGGGCCCGGAGGTAGCGCAGCAGATCTGTGCCGCTCGCGCGGACGGCGCCGGCGCCCGGCAGGCCGGGGATGTGCCAGGGCGGCAGTGGACGGCCACGGCGGTGGCCGACGGCGCGGCCGGGGGTGTCGGGGCCGGTGGTGGCGGAGCGCAGGCCGAGCGGGCGGCAGACGCGGTCTGCCAGCAGCTCGGCGTACGTGGTGGAGCCGGCTTCGGCGAGCAGTCGGCCGAGCAGCCCGACGCCGTAGTTGGAGTAGGCGAAGTGCGCACCGGGACGGTGGTGCACGGTGGTTCGCGTCAGCCCCACCCTCAACTGCTCGTCGCCGAAGGAGGCGTACGGGTTACTGAAGTAGGTGGGGAGGGCGCCGGCCAGCAGCCCGGGCGGCAGGTGGGGGAGCCCGGAGGTGTGGGTGGCAAGGTGCAGCAGCCGGATCGGTGCGCCGGAGCGGACGGAGGCAGGCCGCCAGCGGCTGGGGAGGTGGCGCTCCACCGGGTCGTCCAGGGCGAGTTCGCCGCGCGCGGCCATGGCGGCGAGCAGCAGAGCGGTGAACGTCTTGGTGACGGAGCCCAGTTCGAAGACGGTGTCCGGAGTGCAGGGCGCGGTACTGTCCCGGCCGAGCCGTCCGTGGCAGCGGACGGCCTGGCGGTCACCGGCCGCGACCGCCAGGGTGACGGCGGTGGCGTGCGGCGCGGCGGCCCGGACGAGCCGGGCCGACTCGGCTTCTCCGAAGGGTCGTTCCACCTAGGCCGCCACGATCGCGCCGCCGAGGGCGCGGGAGAGGGTGACGGTGCCGGCCACCACCGCGACTACGGCGGTGTGTTCGTTGTCCTGGAAGGCCTGGGCCGGATCCTCGGCCACCGGTTCGGAGTTGTCGCGCGGGATGAGACCGTCCTCGCGTTGGACGGCGGCCAGTGCCTCCCAGCCCTGGGTGCCGGTGACCGGCTCGCCGATGCAGGAGTCCACTGCCACCAGTTCGCCGACGAGGTCCCACTGGCCGACTTCCAGCCAGATGTCCACCCAGGCGGGCAGCCAGTTGTGTACGTAGTCGCGCAGCGGTTCGGGCAGGCCTTCGGGGCGGGCGCCCCAGTCGGTGAGGTGGAAGACGGTGTGGGTGATGTCGTAGCCGGTCATCCAGTCCAGCGCCCACGGTTCGGGGGTGGCGCCGAGCCAGGTGCCGGCCGTGAGGGCGCTCCAGTCGGGCTGGTGCTTGAGGCCCACCACCCGGCGGGCGTTGGCGAGGGCGAGTCGGCGGTTGGGCAGGAGTTCGGCGGCGTGCACGGCGCGCAGCCGGGTCAGCGATTCGAGGAGCTCGTCCATGGCGGGGTGCCGGAACCCGGCCCGCGCGAAGTGGGAGTACGTCTCCAGCGGGTCGCTCAGCAGGGGATAGCGCAGTTGCCGCTCGTACAGCAGATTTCCGTCCCGGAACTGGGACCAGGCGAATTCCAGCAGCTCGCGGGCGATCTGGGCGTCGGCCGGCCCGGTGACGCCGTCGCGCAGGACCACCGAGGCGGCCAACGCGCATTCGCCGAGCGGCTTGTAGGAGCTGTTGGGGTCGGCGAGGTCGATGGTGATGTCGTCGGGGAGCCGGCCGAAGCCGCGTTCGTGGCAGGTGTGCAGCCAGGCCATGGCACGTGAGCCGACGTGTTGGGCGGTGGTCAGCAGCCGGGTGTTCGTCATGCCGTCTCTCCGCTCAACAGATGTTCCGCCACCGCGAGTTCGAGGCCGGTTCGAGCGCTGCCGTCGCCGACGGCCCGGATCCGTTCCAGTACCGGCTCGATCTCCAGCGGCAGCGCCGTTCCTCCGGCCTGTGACCAGGCGAGCCAGCGGGCGAGCCGGGCGGCCACCCGATGGTCGCGCCGCAGCATCGAGCGGACGGTGCCACGGGCGAGCGCCAGGGTGTGCTCTCGGGCGAGCTGGTGCACCGGCCCGTCCAGGCCGGGCAGGGCGAGCGCGGAGAGCTGGGCCATGCGGACCGACCAGGCCTGCCAGGCGTACGGCTCTGGTTGTGGGGCGTGATCGGGCTGCGGGGCGGCCAGGGCGGCCCCGGCGAGTTCACTCAGGCCGGGTGCGGTGACGGCGCGCAGGGTCCGGGTCAGCAGTGTCGCGGTGGCCCAGTCCCGCCAGGCGGCGACCAGCGCGGGCCCGTCCGGGTCGCCTTCGCCCCCGGGTGCGTAGGGTCGCGGAAAGGTGTCGTGGGCCTGCGCCAGGAGCAGGGCGTTCTGTTCGTCGGGTGCCCCGCGGCCGAGCAGCTGCGGGGCGAACAGGTCCGGCCCGAGTACGCGGACGGCGGCGAGGAGCGGCCGGGGTGCGACGGCGGTGCCGGGGTCGGCGAGCGCGACCGCACCCCCGGCGCCCCGGAGGGCGTCGAGGGTCCGGCCCGCCACCCGCTCGACCGCTGCGGCGTACTCGTCGCGGAGCGAGGCATCGGCGGTTGGCATGATTGCGTGGTTCTCCTTGGCGGGGGGTTCACGAAGGCTCACGGGAGGGGCCACGAGGGAGGCCCCTTGATCCGGGGCTTCTCGACGGTGGTCCGTTGCGAGACTCCGCGAGGGGCCCGGTGCCGTCACCGGCTACCGGGTCTTCTCCTTGGGGAGCTTCGGGGACAGTGCCAGGAGGAGTCCCAGCAGCAGCACGCCGGCGGCTTCGGGGCGGTACGTGGGCGCGTCGCTCACGACGGCCTCGTCCTCCACCATCAGCGCGCCGAGCGCGTCGAGTTCGGCCCGGGTCGCGAGCGGCGCCGGAGCCCTTCCGGTCGTGAACTGAGTAAGCATCAGATGTGCCTCCTCGACAGGATCTTCATCGCCTGGTCCGGCGATGCCCCTCTATCGACGATACGAGTACGAACCGTCCGGTGCCACCGGAGTACGCTGCGTGACCGGCGGCGAAGCCCGCTGCCGGGCACGGCGGGCGGCATCGGCGGCGGAGTGCGGTGCCCGGCGGCCGGGTCGGCGCGCGTTGCCGATTGCGGTACCCGTCACCGGGCGCAGTCGGTACGGTCAGGGGCATGACCACTGCCTTGATCACCGGCGCGACCGCCGGCATCGGAGCCGCGTTCGCCCGCCGGCTCGCCCGGAGCGGCTACCAGCTCGTCCTGGTGGCCCGGGACAGCGAGCGGCTGGAGCGTTCCGCCGCCGACCTGCAAGCGAAGTACGGCATCGACGCCGAGGTGCTGACCGCCGACCTGGCCACCGATGACGGCATCGCCGCCGTGGAGGCGCGGCTGGCCGACGCCGGCCGTCCGGTGGACCTCCTGGTGAACAATGCCGGCTTCGGCAACAAGGGCGCGTTCCTGACCGTCCCGCTCCAGGACGAGCTGGACATGCTGAAGGTGCACGTGGAGGCGATCCTCCGGCTGACCACCGCCGCCCTGCCGGGCATGCGCGAGCGGGGGCGTGGCGCGATCGTCAACGTCGCCTCGGTGGCGGCCTTCCTGCCGCGCGGCACGTACGGCGCCAGCAAGTCGTGGGTGGTGAGCTTCACCCAGGGCGTGCAGCGCGACCTCGGCGGCTCCGGGGTGCGGTTGATGGCGCTCTGCCCGGGCTTCACCCGGACCGAGTTCCACCAGCGGGCCGGCATGGGGACGGGCAACATCCCGTCGTGGGGCTGGCTGTCCGCCGAGCGGGTGGTCGACGAGGCGATGCGTGACCTGGCCCGCGGCCGCTCGGTGTCCGTCCCGGGCAAGCGCTACAAGATCGCGGTCGCGATCGCCCGCCTGCTGCCGTCCGGCAAGCTCGGCGGGGTCTCCTCGAAGGCGGCGCGGACCTACCGGACGAACTAGCCGTCGGAGGGGCCTCGCAGCGGGCGGGCGGCCCGCTGTGACGGGCCCCGCGAAGGCGGCACGGGCTCCGCGCAGGCGCCTCGGGCGGTCGCACGGCATCCACGGGAATCGGGAATAGGGCGAGCCTCACTATTAGCTTCGCTAACTATGAGCTATTCTCGCTATGCTGGCGGCCGCCCGACCGCCATGCCCGCGAAGCCCGCGGCGAGCGCCGTGCCCGTGACACCCGCGGCACCGGCGAACCCCGCGACACCCGCCAAGCCCGCCGCGCGCCCGCGCGTCCGACCCAGGGAGGCCCGCCCTTGAGGCCCGACGGCATCCGATGGACCCCGCCCGCCCGCGCCGAGGACGAACCCCGCCCGCCGACCCAGTGGCGCCGAATCCTTGCGCTGTTCCGCCCGTACTCGGGCCGGCTCACCGTGGTCGGCCTGCTGGTGGCGGCCTCCGCGGTGGTCTCGGTGATATCGCCGTTCCTGCTGAGGGCCGTGCTGGACACCGCCATCCCGCAGGGCCGCACCGGCCTGCTGAGCCTGCTCGCGCTCGGCATGATCGCCGCCGCCGTGGTCAACAGCATCTTCAACGTGCTGCAGACGCTGATCTCCACCACCGTCGGCCAGCGCGTCATGCACGATCTGCGCACCGCCGTCTACAGCCACCTCCAGCGGATGTCGCTGGCGTTCTTCACCCGGACCCGCACCGGCGAGGTGCAGTCCCGGATCGCCAACGACATCGGCGGCATGCAGTCCACGGTGACCTCCACCGCCACCTCGCTGGTCTCCAACTTCACCAGCGTGATCGCCTCCGTGGTCGCCATGGTCGCGCTGGACTGGCGGCTCACCGTCGTCTCGCTGCTGCTCCTGCCGCTCTTCGTCTGGATCAGCCGACGGGTCGGCAACGAGCGCAAGAAGATCACCACCGAGCGGCAGAAGCAGCTCGCCGCGATGAGTTCGGCGGTGCAGGAGTCGCTCTCGGTCAGCGGCATCCTGCTGGGCCGCACGATGGGCCGCTCCGGTTCGCTGTCCAGGGAGTTCACCGAGCAGTCCGACGAGCTGGCCGACCTGGAGGTGCGCGCCAGCATGGCGGGGCGCTGGCGGATGAACACCATCCAGATCGTGATGGCCGCGATGCCCGCGGTGATCTACTGGGCGGCCGGGCTGGCCGCGGCCGGCGGCTCGCCGATCGTCTCGGTCGGCACCCTGGTCGCCTTCGTCTCGCTCCAGCAGGGGCTCTTCCGCCCGACCGTCGGCCTGCTCTCCACCGGCGTACAGGTGCAGACCTCGCTGGCGCTGTTCCACCGCATCTTCGAGTACCTCGACCTCCCGGTGGAGATCGCCGACCCCGAGCGCCCCGTGGCGCTGGAGAAGCTCCGCGGCGAGGTGCGCTTCGAGGGCGTCGACTTCCACTACGACCCGGAGCAGGAGCGGCCGACGCTCTCCGGCGTCGAGCTCAAGGTGCCGGCCGGCAGCTCACTCGCCGTGGTCGGCGAGACCGGCTCCGGCAAGACCACGCTCAGCTACCTCGTCCCCCGCCTCTACGACGTGACCGGCGGCCGGGTCACCATCGACGGCGTCGACGTCCGCGACCTCTCCTTCGACACGCTCTCCCGGGCGGTCGGCGTGGTCTCCCAGGAGACGTACCTCTTCCACGCCTCGGTCGCCGACAACCTGCGCTTCGCCAAGCCGGACGCCACCGACGCCGAACTGGTCGCCGCCGCCGGGGCCGCGCAGATCCACGACACCATCGCCGGGCTGCCGGACGGCTACGACACCCTGGTCGGCGAGCGCGGCTACCGCTTCTCGGGAGGGGAGAAGCAGCGCCTCGCGCTCGCCCGGACCATCCTGCGCAACCCGCCGGTGCTGATCCTGGACGAGGCCACCAGCGCGCTGGACAACCGCACCGAGCACGCCGTCCAGCAGGCCATCGACACCCTGGCGGCCGGCCGGACCACCATCACCATCGCCCACCGGCTGTCCACCGTCCGGGCCGCCGACCAGATCGTCGTCCTGGACCGCGGCGAGGTGGCCGAGCTGGGCACCCACGACGAACTGGTCGAGGCGGACGGCCGGTACGCGGCGCTGCTGCGCCGCGAGGCACCGGTGGCCGCAGCGATGGGGCACGTGTAGCAGGATCCGGGGAAACCGGTCAGGAGCCCCTGAGGCCCCCTGAGGCCCCCTGAGACCTCCCGAGGCCGCCTCGGGTGCCCCACAGCCGCCTCAGGCGGCCTTGGGGATCTCGTTGTAGGTCTCCGCGACCTCCTGGCCGGAGAGCTCCTGGATCGCCCGCATCACCTCGTCGGTGACCTGCCGGCGGGCCTTGAGCGAGCGGGCCTGACCGTGCAGCTCGTCGAAGTGCAGCGGCTCGCCGAACCGGACCGTCACCTTGCGGACGCGGGGCACGCGCTTGCCGACCGGCAGGATCTGCTCCGGCCCCTCCAGCGCCACCGGGACCACGGGGACGCCCGCGGTGAGGGCCAGCCAGGCCACGCCGGTCTTGCCGCGGTAGAGGCGGCCGTCGAGGGAGCGGGTGCCCTCCGGGTAGATGCCGAAGGCCTTGCCGTCCTCCAGGATCTCCAGCGCCGACTCCAGCGAGGCCTGCGCCGAGCGGTAGGTGCCACGCTCGACCGGTACCGCGCCGATCGCCTCGAAGAAGCCCTTGGACAGCGCGCCCTTCAGCCCGGTGCCGGTGAAGTACTCGGCCTTGGCCAGGAAGTGCACCCGGCGCGGGGCGGTCATCGGGATCACGACGCTGTCGATGAAGGAGAGGTGATTGCTGGCCAGGATCACGCCGCCCTTGCGCGGCACGTTCTCCAAGCCCTCGATGGTGGGCCGCCAGATCCCCCGCGCGAGCGGTTTCAGCACCAGCTTGGTGACGAGATCGAGCATGGTCCCTCCCAGGACGTGCACGCCCGAGAGGTGCCCGGGCCCGAACAGACGACAATCAGTGGTCGATCAATCCCCGGCCGGGCCGGGAACAGACCCGCAGACTACGACACCCACCCCCGAGCCCGTCCACTCCCGGAAGCCGTGGCGCTCACCACGGCGGGTAGGGTACGGCCGTCGGAAACGCACATCAGCAGTTCATCAGGAAGGGCCCACCCATGGCAGACGTCGACACCATCCGCGCGGCGTTCGACAAGTACGACGTGGACGGCAACGGCCGGATCACCGCCGTTGAGTACGCCAAGGTCGCGCGCGAGCTCGGCGACCTCACCACGTCGATCTCGGTGGCCGAGGCCATCATCAAGCAGATGGACACCAACCACGACGGCGAGCTGACCTTCGAGGAGTTCCTGGCCGCGCGTCAGGGCTGAGCCGGGTCGGGCCGGCCGAGCCGGCCGAGTCCGCTCGGGCGGGGCTCCGGGACTCCCCGGGGCCCCGCCCTTCGCCTTTCCGGGCCCGCTCAGGGCCGGCCCTTCGTCTTTCGGGGCCCGCTCGGCCCCGCCCGGGCTCAGGGCCGCAGCGGCTCAGCCCCGGGTCGGGAACACCCGGCGGACCACCCGCTCCGCCGCCCCGCCGTCGTCCCACGGGCAGAACCGCTCGCGGAACCGAGCCCGCGCCGCCGGCTCCGGATCGCCCGCCAGCAGAGCCTTCGCCAGCCCGTCGGCGTCCACCGTCACCGCGCCCGGCGGCTGCTCGAACAGGTCGAAGTAGACGCCGCGGTTCTGCCGGTACTCGTCCCAGTCCGGCGCGAAGATCACCACCGGCCGGTCCAGCACCGCGTAGTCGAACATCATCGACGAGTAGTCCGTGACCAGCACGTCCGCCGCCAGGTAGAGGTCCTCCACGGTCGGGTGCGCAGAGACGTCCACGATCTCCGCCGCGTCCGCGCCCGCCGCCAGGTCGCCCGGGCCGCCGGTGTGGAAGTAGTGCGTACGGACCAGCAGGGTGAAGCCGGGCCCGAGCCGCCGGGCCAGCTCGCGCACGTCCACCAGCGGTACGTAGCCGCCCTTGCCCTCGCGGTGCGTCGGCGCGTACAGCACCGCCGTGCGGCCCGGCGTCAGGCCGAACCGCTCGCGCATCGCGGCCACTTCGGCCCGCGTGGCGTCGGCCAGCCGGTCGTTGCGCGGGTAGCCGGTGTCCAGCATCTCGTACCGGCCGGGGAAGGCCCGGGCGAAGTGCTCGCTGGTGTGCGGGTTGGAGGAGACCAGGAAGTCCCAGCGGTCGACGGCCTCCTGCAGCCGGTCGAAGTCCATCCCGTCGGCCGCCACCGGGTGGTCCTTCAGGTCCATCCCCATCGCCTTCAGCGGCGTGCCGTGCTGCGTCTGGACGTGCACCGTGCCCGGCCGCTTCGCCATGGTCCGCGGGAAGTTGACGTTGTTGACGAAGTACTTGGCGGTCGCCATCGCCTTCAGGTACGCGGGCGTGTTGACGATCACGTACGGCACCCCGGCCGGCAGTGTGGCCGCCTGGGTGCGGTTCTCCACCACCCAGACACCCCGGACGTCCGGCGCCAGCTCCTTCGCCTTCTCGTAGATCGCCGCCGGGCTGCACGCGTAACCCCGGTGCCAGTACGCCGCGTAGACCGCCAGGTGCTCGTCCAGCGGCAGCCGGCGGAACGCGTTGTACGCGGTGAACCGGGCGCTGCTGCGCACGCCCTTCTTGACCCCCTTCTTCACCGCGGGCGCCACGGCGCGCGCCCCGCGCTTGAGTTCGCGCGGCAGCCGCGCGGTGCCGCGCAGCTCCGCGTACGCGACCCGCGCGCCGCGCGCCGCCAGCCGGTACTGCACGCCGCGCAGGCCGGCGGGGAACCGGTAGCCGGCCGGGCGGTGGCGGGCGAAGTGCTCGGCGATCCGGCGGAAGAAGTCCTTGCGCCGCTCCACCGGGACGAGCCCGGGGGTGTCATAGACGGTGAGCGCCTGCTTGACGGTCCGGTCGAAGACGAGGGTGCGCAGTGAGTCCGGTACCGGGCGGCCGGGCCGGTCCGGGCGGTCCAGGAAGGCGAAGATCGCGTCGTACTGGGCGAAGGCGTCGGCGTGTTTGGGGGAGGCGGTGGAGGTGATCGCGCCGGCCCGGCCGCGCCGGTAGAAGTAGCAGGGGCGGTCGACGTAGCGCAGTCGCTCGGCGGCGAGCAGTGCGGGGTAGGTGACCGAGATGTCCTCGTAGAAGCCGCGCCCGAAGGAGACGCCGAGGCCGAGCAGGAACTCGCGGCGGAACACCTTGTTCCAGACCGACATCACGGTCTGGAACAGGGCCGGGTGCTCGGCGAGGGTGGCGCCGTCGGTCAGCGGGGAGCCGACCAGCACGTGGCGCCAGGGGTTGGGCTCCGTCCCGCCGTCCAGGTAGACGTGGGTGAAGTCGGTGAGCAGCACATCGGCCGGGGTCTCGCGCCGGTGCTCCTGGTCGAGCTCGTCGATGAGGGCGGAGACGGTGCCCTCGGGCAGCCAGTCGTCGCTGTCGACGAACCAGACGTACTCGCCGCGCACCTCGGGGAGGGCGGCCGTGCGGGCACCGCCGAGGCCCTGGTTCTCGGTGAGATGCACCACACGCAGCCGGCGGTCGCGGGCCGCGTACTCGTCCAGGATCGCGCCGCAGCGGTCGGGGGAGAGGTCGTCGACCGCGATCACCTCGAAGCGGGACTCCCCGGCGGGAGTGGCTTCCAGGATCGAGTCGAGGCAGCGGGGCAGGTAGCGCTCCACTCCGTGGACCGGGAGCACGATGCTGAGGAGGACTGGCACGCTGGCCGAGTCTACCGAGCGGGGCGGCGTCCGGGGCCGCTCGGGGCTTGCTCGGGGTCGGGGCCGGTGCTGGGGGCCGGAACCGCCGGTGCCGGGCCCCGTACGGGGCGGCACCGGCAGCCTGGTGGCGGCCCGGCCGACCCTCTACGGCCGGCCGCCGGTCCGGGCAACCTCCCGAGCCTGGCCACCGCAGCGTCGAGGCGGCCAGGCAGTGGCTCGGGGGAGCCGGAGATCATCATCGACCCTCATCGATGTTCATCAGTCGAACGCGCAGGTGAGCGGGAAGCGACCCTGTGCGGTCGATGAAGATATTGCTTGGAGGTTTCGCCCTAGTCAATCCCTCGATTGTGTTCACTTCCTGAAGTGATTGTCATAGGGATTTGTCGAGATAACGCCGCAGGGTGATGTGCGACCGCCAAGGGGCGGGCGCGGTGTGCGGACCGTGACCGGCGGTGACCCTGTGCGCCCGGCGCGTGCCTCCCGGGCAGGCGCCGGGTCCGTGACCCCGTGGCCCCGGTGACGTCCTGCCGGTCGTGCACCATCATTGATGCCTAGTCGTGACCGGGACGGGTGGCCCCTGGTGCGCCGTCAGTTGACGCCGCGCGATACGGTGGCGGGACACCAGGACGGTTGCGCGAAGGCCGTCTGTCACGGATAGTCTTCGCCTCACGGCCCTGGCGCCTCGTAGGGGTGGGAAAAAACTGATGGAACACATGCAAGTGCGGACTCGGCCCCGCGTGCCGGCGATCCAATGCGGTGTCGGCGCGACCGGCCGTCGGATCGACCGTCACCTGGCTGTGCTCGGCGCGCCCGCACTCCCGGTGGTGGACACCGCCGAGGCACTCGGGTTGATAAGGGAGCTGACGCCGCGCGGCGCCGGCGCCCCGACCGCGCCGCGCCGCCACGTGCGGGTGTCGCTGCTGGCGCCGTTGCGCCGGCTGCGGCGAAGCCTGTTCGGGAGTCGCGGCTAGGGCAGAACGCCCCCCGCGCCGACCGGCATCCGGCCCGACGGACCTCAGGGACCGTCGGGTCTTTGGTGTGTCCGCAGGCGATCGGTGGGCCCGGGCTCGGACCGGCCCGCGAGGCTCGGGTCGGCCGCGAGGCTCGGGTCGGCCCGCCGGCTGCCCCGAACCCGTCAGCCTACGACAGCTTGCCTCCCTGGCAAGGAGAGTCGGCGAGGCGGGCCGGCGCACCCCCGGGCGTGGGTGAGGATGACGTCATGGCGGACAACACCCACTCCAGCCCCTTCCACACCACCACCCTTGAGATCACCACGGGCAACCGTGAGGTCGCACTCGACATCACCGACCGCTGCGCCGCGTTCCTCAACGACCGGGCCGCCGGGCGTGACGGCCTGCTCAACGTCTTCGTGCCGCACGCCACGGCCGGCATCGCCGTTCTGGAGACCGGTTCGGGCAGCGACGACGACTTCCTCGCGATCCTGCGCGACCTGCTCCCTGCCGACGACCGCTGGCGCCACCGGCACGGCAGCCCCGGCCACGGGCGCGACCACGTCGTCCCCGGCCTGGTCGCCCCGCACGCCACCCTGCCGGTGATCGGCGGCCAACTCGCGCTGGGCGTCTGGCAGTCGGTCGTCCTGATCGACACCAACGGCGACAACCCGCACCGGACGGTCCGGCTGTCCTTCCTCGGCTGACGAGCGTGACGAGCGTGACGGACGTGACGAGCGCGCGGGCATGACGGGTGCGCGGGCGGGACGCGCTGAGGGGCTTCCTCGGCGGCCTGGCGGACCCCCGGCGGGCCGGCGGGCCTGCGGGCCCCGCTACCCGGCTTCTGCGGCCTCGCCCGGGGCGGCGGAGAGGTCGGTGGGCTCGGTGAGGGCGGAGAGGTCGGCGACGACGGCGGCCACCGCGGCGAGGTAGCGCTCGATCGCCAGGTACTGGCAGAGCACCGCCACCGGGCGGCCGAGCCGCGCGTACCAGGCGGCGAGCCGGGCGAACGCCGTCACCTCGAACCAGACCTCGCCCGCCGCGTCCATGCTCACCAGGAACGCCTCCTCGCCGCACTCCGGGTGCCCGGGCAGCGTCCCGTAGGCGAAGCCGATCCGGTCCGGTTCGTCCACCGTCCAGATCACCCGGCAGGGGATCACCACGCGGGGCCACCGCAGCCGGGGCGGGCTCAGCCGCAGCAGGACGGTCGCGCCCTCCTCGGCCGGGGCGTACGGGTGGACGGCGAAGCCGGTGCCGAGCTGGCAGCCCCAGCCGAGCACGTACCGCCCGGCCCGCTCCAGTACGGCGGGCCCGTGACCGAGGTGGATGCGCCGCCGCAGCTGTGCGTACCCGGCCGGCAGCCGGGGGCCCCGGGTGGCGCCCACCTCGGGGTAGCTGGGTGAGGCGGCGCGGGCGGAGGCCAGGATCTGGGCGAGGTCGGTGGGCACGGGGCCACCGTACGGGAGGCAGGAGAGCGGGAACGCCGCGGGTCCGGGTCCGTGGCCGCGGCCCCACGGGTGGCCTTGCGACCGGGTGGGGCAGCGGAGTAGGAAGGCGGCATGAGCAGCGAAGCAGCGGTGGCGGGCGGCCAGGTGGCGGACGACGCGGCGACGGTGGACGCGGCGGCAGGCGTGACGGCAGGTGTGACGGCCGGCGGTGTGACGGCGGACGACTCGCTGGTGGACGACCCGGTGGTGGACGCCTCGGTGGCGGACGGCGACAGCCTGGTGTGCGCCCTGGCGCCGGCCGGGGCCGAGACGGCGGAGGCCGCGCTGGCGCACGACCCCGGGCTGACCGGTCCGCGCGCCGACTGCGTGCTCTGCGGCGAGCCGACCGAGCTGCCCGCCGACCACCCGGGCACCACGCTCTGCCCGGTCTGCGCCTGGCAGCAGGCACAGCGGATCGCCTGCTCCGGCTGAGCTGTCGGCAGCTGTCGGTACCTGGCGCTACCTGTCCGTCGTTCCTGGGCTCCTGGTCTCCTCGGCTCCTCGTCAGACGTCCTCCCGGCCGGCCAGGGCGAGGGTGGAGCCGTGCCGGCCCTTGCGGACGAGCAGCTGCGCCGGGATTCGGGACTTCAGGTCGGCGACGTGGCTGACGATGCCGACCGCGCGGTCCCGCTCCCGGAGGCCGTCGAGGACGTCCATCACCTCCTCCAGGGTGTGTTCGTCCAGCGTGCCGAAGCCCTCGTCGATGAAGAGCGTGTCCAGCGGCATGCCGCCCGCCTCGTCCGTGACCACGTCGGCCAGGCCGAGGGCGAGGGCCAGCGAGGCGAAGAAGCTCTCGCCGCCGGAGAGCGTCGCGGTGTCCCGCTCGGTGCCGGTCCAGGCGTCCACCACGCGCAGTGCCAGGCCCGAGCGCTTGGTGCCGGTACCCCGGTCGTCGCTGTGGACGAGGGTGTACCGGCCGCCCGACATCCGCACCAGCCGGTCGCTGGCCGCCGCCGCCACCTGCTCCAGCCGTGCCGCCAGCACGTACGACTCCAGGCGCATCCGCAGCCGGTTCTCCGCCGAGGTGCCGGCCGCGAGGGCGGCGAGCCGGTTGATCCGGCCGAACCGGTCCAGCGCCGGGGCCAGCGAGGCGGCCAGCCCCGACAGCTCCCGGCCGATCGCCGCGAGCGCCTCGCCGCGCTCGCGGGCCGCCTCCTGCGCCGCGTGCGCCCGGCGCAGCCGGTCGACGGCGGCCTTGAGCCGGGACTGCGCGCCCGGAACGTCCGCCGGGGGGTGGGCCGCCGCCGCGGCCAGCTCCGGCTCGGTGAGCTGCTGCTGCGCCGCGGCCAGCTCCGCGTGGTAGCGCTTCAGCCGGCCGTCGAGCTGCTCGCGCTGCTCCCGCGGCAGCAGGACGGCCGCGGCCTCCTCCGCGCCCGGGAACCCGGCCGCCTCGGCGGCGCGGGCCAGCTCCCCGGAGGCCTCCTCCAGCCGCCCGGCCGCCACCCGCGCGGCCCGCGCCGCCTCGGCGAGCGCCGCCACGGCCCCGGCGAGGCGGGCCAGCGCCGCGGCCCGGTCGGCCACCGAGGGCGCGTCGCCCCGGGCGGCCGCGACCCGGCGGTCCAGCTCCTCCTGCTCGGTGCCGAGCGCCTCGATCCGGGCGGTGAGCGCGGCCGTGCGCTCACCGGCGTCGCGCAGCTCGGCGAGCCGGCGGCTCCGGTCGTCCGTCAGCCGCTCGATCTGGCGGGTGACCGGGCCCAGCCCCTCCGCCGACCGCAGCGCCTCCCGGCGCTCCTGCTCCAGCGCGGTGAGCGCCTCGGCGAGGGCCCCGGCGCTCTCGGGCCCGGCCGCGCCGGCGGCGGCCGCCTCGCGTACCTGGAGGCCCGCCAGCTCGCGTTCGGCGGCGTCGGCCGCCTGCTCGGCCGCCGTCTGGGCGGCCCGGGCACGCTCCTCGTCCGCCGCGCCGACCTGCCCGCCGGCCGGCCGGGCCGGCTCCGGGTGCTCCGGCGAACCGCAGACCCGGCAGGCCTCGCCGGACCGGAGCTGCGAGGCCAGCTCGGCGGCCATGCCGGTGAGCCGGCGCTCCCGGATGTCCTGGCTGTGCTCGCGGGCGTCCAGCGCCTCGGTGCGACGGGCGAGCGCGCGCGGCTCGGCCGCCCCGATCTCCGCCCGGAGGCCGTCCCGGCGCCGGGCGGCGGCCAGGCGCTCCGTCATCTCGCCGTGCCGGGCGTCCAGTTGCTCGACGCGGGTGCCGGCCGCCCGGGCGGCACTCTGCTCCTCCTGCAGCGCGGCGAGCCGGCCGTCGAACTCGGCCAGCCAGTCGGCCGCCTCCTCGGCGAGCTCCTCGGCCCGGCGCCGGTCCGCGTCCAGCGATGCCTGCTCACGGCCGAGAGCCGCGCACCGCCGCTCGTCGGCCTGGGCCGCCTCCAGCCGGACGACCTCGGCCCGCAGCCGGTGTTCGGCCGCGGCGAGCTCCTCGGCCCCGGCCCGGGCCAGCTCGGCGCCCCCGCCGCCGGGTGCGACGGCCAGCGCCGCCCGGCGGCGGTGCTCCTCCTGGACGGCCGCCCGGTGGGCCTCGGCGGCGGCTCGGCGCAGGTGCAGCACCGACTCCACCCCGACGGCCGCCTGGGCGTCGGCCAGCCGGCGGCGGTCGCGCTCGACCGCCGGACCGCCCTCGGTGAGGCGGGCCGCCTCCTGCGCCGCCGCCTGGTGGCGCCGCTGCCGGCCGGCCAGCTCTTCGGCCGCGGCCCGGGCGAGCTGGGCCGCGCGGTGGCCGGCCTCGGCACCGCCCAGCGCGGCGTCCGCGACGGCCAGCTGCTCGGCGGCGCCGCTGCGCAGGAGCGCGGCCCAGCCGAGCACGCCCGCGGTGAGGTCGGCGGCGTGGGCCGGACCGTCCTCGGCGGGCACCCAGCCGGCGGCCGGCTCGGCCTGCGGGCCGGCCGCCTGCTCGGCCTTGCTGGCCAAGTCCCGCAGGCGGCGGCGCCCGGCCTGGACGGCGGCCTCCTGGGCCCGCCGCTGCTCGGCCAGCCAGGACTCGACGTGCTGGAACCGCTCGGTGTCGAACAGCCGCCGCAGCAGCTTGCTGCGCTCCTCCGAGTCGGCCTTGAGGAAGCGCGCGAAGTCGCCCTGCGGCAGCAGCACCACCTGGCAGAACTGGTCCCGGCTCATCCCGACCAGGCGGTGGATCTCCTCTCCGGCCTCCTGGTGCGACTTGCTGACGGCCCGCCAGCCGGGCGTGGCGTCGCCGCCGCCGGAGGCGTCCGCGGACCACTCGCGCAGCAGCGTCTGGGCCCGCTCGACGGTCGTCCCCGTGCCGACCTTCTTCGGCCGCAGCTGCTCCGGGAGGCGGGTGATCTGGAGCCGCCGCCCGCCGAGCGTCAGCTCCAGCCGGACCTCGGTCAGCCGCCGGGGGTCGGCGTGGTCGCTGCGCAGCCGGTTGGCCCGGCGGGTGCCGGGCACCTCGCCGTAGAGGGCGTAGCAGACGGCGTCCAGCACGCTGCTCTTGCCCGCGCCCGTCGCCCCGCGCAGCAGGAAGAGGCCGCCGGCGGCGAGCGCGTCGAAGTCCACCGTCTCGGTGTCGGCGAACGGGCCGAAGGCGGTGACGGCGAGCTTGTGCAGCCTCATCGGGGCAGCTCCGCCTTCCGGTCGCCGGTCTCCCGGACGGTCTCGAAGCCCTCGCGCAGCCAGCCCAGCTCGTCCGGGTCCGGCTCGGCGCCGGGGCGGACGTGCCGCAGGAAGCCCTCGGCGATCTCCAGGTCGGCCCGCCCGCTCACCCGCGCCGCGTACGACCGGGAGGGGATGGTCTCGCTCTCCTCGGGGTCGAAGAGCAGCTGGAGGGTGTACGGGAAGCGCCGGCGCAGTTGCTCCATCGGCTCGCCGGGGCGGCCCGGGTCGGTCAGCGTCGCCTGCACCCAGGACTGCTCGTACTCGGCGTACCTCTCGTCGGTGAGCAGCTCGTCGAGCCGGCCGCGCAGGCAGGCCAGCGGGCGCGGCTGCGGGCAGTCGACCCGCTCGGCGGTGACCGAGCCGTCCGCTGCCAGGTCGACCAGCCACATCGTCTTGCGCTGCCCGGCCTCGGAGAAGGAGTAGGCGAGCGGGGAGCCGCTGTAGCGCAGGTGGGGGGCGAGCGTCTGGCAGCCGTGCAGGTGGCCGAGCGCGGCGTAGTGCACGCCGTCGAAGACGGACGCGGGCACGGAGGCGACGCCGCCGACCGCGATGTCCCGCTCGCTGTCGCTGGGTGCGCCGCCGGTGACGAAGGCGTGCGCCAGCACCACCGCGCGGGTGCCCTCCGGGCGGGCCGCGACATCGGCCCGGACGGCGTCCATCGCCGCGCCGAGCACCGCCGCGTGGCCGCCGCGCTCCAGACCGAACTGCTCGCGGACCAGCGTCGGCTCCAGGTAGGGCAGCCCGTAGACGGCGACCGGCCCGTGCTCGTCGGACAGCAGGACGGGCACCGCGCACTCGCCCGGGTCGGTCCGCAGGTGGATGCCCGCCCGGCCGATCAGGCCGGCGCCCACGCCCAGCCGGCGGGCCGAGTCGTGGTTGCCGCTGATGAACACCGTGGGCACGCCCAGCCCGGCCAGCCGGTGCAGCACGTCGTCGAACAGGGCGACCGCCTCCAGGCCCGGCAGTGCCCGGTCGTACACGTCGCCGGCGACCAGCACGGCGTCGACGTGCTCGGCCCGGACCACCGCCACGAGGTGGTCCAGGAAGGCGCGCTGGGCGTCGTGCAGGCTCTCCCGGTGGAAGGAGCGCCCGAGATGCCAGTCGGAGGTATGCAGCAGTCGCATGGTCCCCGACCCTAACGTCCTTCACTGACAACGCGGCTTGAACAGGGGGCTCGGAGGTCCCGCGCAGGCCGACCTCCGGTCGCTCTCGGTGGATTGTCGGTGACGGTGGGTATGGTCGCGATCGCCGGAGTCGCTCGGGAGTGACCGGCACGACCTCGTGGGAGGAACCATGTCCGTGCAGTCCCAGTTCTTCGACCTTGCCGAGCCCCTGGTGCGGCGGGTGCGCGCCCGTGCGGGGGCGGCTGCCGGTGGCCGGCCGGTGTCGTCCGGGAGGGTCGCCGGGAGGCTGCCCGGGGGAGTGTCCGCGCGGCGGCCGGGCCCGGGCGGGCCAGCCGGCGGTGGCCCCTCGGGCGGCCTCCCGGGCGGTCCGCCGGGTGGTCCGCCCTCCGACGGGAGGGGTGGCGCCCGGCCGCCGCGTGGCGGTGCGGGCGGCGGGGGCCGGGGCGGTCCCGTCGGGGGCCCGGGCGGGCCCGACGGCAGGGCGCGGCGCCGGGGCCGTGCGCGCGGCGCGCCGCCGCCGTTGCCGGTGGCGTTCGCGCTGGCCGTCCGCCAGGCCGACTTCGCCGGCCTGGCCCGCCACGGCCTGTTCGGCGGCCTCGCCTTCCGCGAGTACCTGCGCCGGACGGAGTCCCAGCTCAGGGCCCTGCGCGGACAGGGTGTCGAGGTGCACCTGCGGGTGCTCGACCCGGCCGACTACGAGGACTACTGCGAGGCCCTCGGCTTCGACCCCGCGGGCGCGGCCGCGCGCGTCGCCTACGCCGCCGACCCGGAGCTGGCCGGCGAGCCCTTCGTCTACGCGGGGGAGCGGCTGACCGAGCTGCTCCCGGCACTGGCCGACGACCACCGGGCCAGGGTGCGGATCACCATCGGCTGCACCGCGCTGCTGGACGCGCTCGGCGAGGGCCCGGCCGGGCGGCCCCGGCTGGTGGCGGTGATGACGTACGTCACCTCCGTCTACCTGGCGCTGGCCGAGGGCGCCGGCGAGGGGTGCCACCTGCTGACCCTGCGCTGCCACGGCCCGGAGGACGGCGAGCAGCTCACCACCGCCGCGGACGTCCGGGTCCGGGGCGGCTGCCTGCTCGACGCCGGCCGGGACACCGAGGCGTTCTGCGTCACGCTGGCGGCGGGCGTGGCCGCCGGTGGCGCGGGTGTGCTGCTGCTGCACGGCGATCCCGCCGCGCCCGGTGGGCAGGCTGTGCGCGGGTGGGCCCTGGAGGGCGGCCGGCTGGTGCCGATGACCGCCCAGGAGGTGTTCGACTCGCTCGCCGACGACGTCGGCCGGGGCCTGCCCTTCCCGCCGGGCGCAGTCCCGCTGCCGGGCTTCGCGCTGCCGGGCGCGGTACCGCCGGGCGGCGGCGGGGTTCCTGAGGAGGACGGTGGGGCCGTGGGCTGACCAGGTACTTCAGACCTCCGTGTCCACCAAGCGGCGCTGGGGACTGTTCATCGACCGCCTGTTCGGGGAAGATTTCGGGGAAGATCAACAGCAGGAGCCGGCGGTACCCCACGCCGCCGCTCCGGCCGCTCCGCCTCGAACCGCGCACCGCAGGTCCTCCCCGCGCACCGCCGGTCCGGCGAGCCCGATACCGAAAGGGGGGGACGCATGAGCCGGATCGAGTACAGCGCGGAGATCGCCGAGCTGCTCGGCAAGGTGCGACGGCGTCCCACCGCAGGCTGGCCCTGGCGGCCCGGCGAGCGGGTGCCCGACGGGCTGCCGGTCAAGCAGTCGTGGGGCTGGCTGTTCGCGCCGGACGGCCGGGTGCTGACCCTGGTCAACCCCAGGGACGGCATCGTCTCGCTCCCCGGCGGCTCGCTGGAGCCCGAGGACGCCGGCGATCCGGGCTCCGCCCTGGCCCGTGAAGCGGCCGAGGAGGCCCAGGCGTTGATCGGCACGCCGCACTACCTCGGCTACCTCTACGACCGGGTGGGCTCGGCTAACGGCGGGCACGAGTGCGCACGGGTGCGGATGGCCGCGGCGCTGCGGGCCGTCGGCCCCAGCGCGCCGGACCCGGCCTCGGGGCGGCACTACCGGCGGCTGCTGGTCGCGCCCGGCCTCGCGGTCGAGCTGCTCGGCTGGGGTGCGCCCGGCCTGCGGCAGGCCCGGGCGGCGGTGTCGGCCGGCGTCCGGTGGCTCGGCGTGCCCGCTGCCGCCAACGAGACGATCGAGGAGCTCCCGGCCGAGGGCTGCGAGGTCTTCCCGGGCGCGGTGTTCCCGGGCGCGGTCCACCCGGGTGGGGCCGGCTCCCACCCCGGCGCCGGGCCCACCGGTGCCGCCCATCCCGGTGCCGCCCATCCCGGAGCGGTTCACCCCGGTGCCGTTCAGCCCGGTTCAGTACACCCCGGCGCCGTTCACCCCGGTGCGGCCCAGCGGGGCGCCGGTGCGACCCACCCCGGCGGGGAGTGAACCGCCGGCTGAGCGCCGCGCGTCGAATCCGGCGAGGCAGCACCCCTGACTGACGGTCAGGGAATCGAGCCGGAGGCCGGAGGGTGCTCCACGGTGGCATGCCCGTGGACCCCGCCGCCGGACAGCCGGACGGCCCCCCGAACGAGTCCGGTCCTCCGAAAGAGTGACTTGCGGTGAGGCGCCCCAGGGGCCTCCGCGGGCGCGTGACCAGCGCACTTCCCCCTGCTCGCAGAGCAGTTCACCTCGCGGTCGTCGGACTGACCGTCAATTGCCTTGGCATGACCACTTCCCGGGATACCTACTGCCTGGTATCAAATTCTGTGACTCACGTCACTCCCTGGAGGTGTCATGCTGCGCCCCACCCGCTCCATGTCCGTCGCCGCCTTCGCGGCGCTCCTCACCCTGTCCACCCTCTTCACTGCCTCGTCCGCCCACGCGGCCGGCGTCAACTACGCCGCCCTGGGTGACTCCTACGCTTCCGGTGTCGGCGCCGGCAGCTACACGGGCGAGAGCGGAAGCTGCAAGCGGAGCACCAACGCCTACCCCTACCTCTGGAAGAACGCACACGCGCCGTCGTCCTTCTCCTTCGTCGCCTGTTCCGGAGCCAGAACCGGCGACGTACTCAACAACCAGCTCTCGGTGCTGAACTCCGGCACCACGCTGGTCAGCATCAGCATCGGCGGCAACGACGCGGGCTTCGCCAGCACCATGCAGACCTGCGTGCTGGACTCCGACAGCGCCTGCCTCAACGCCGTCGCCACCGCGAAGAACTACGCCACCAACACCCTGCCCGGCCAGCTCGACCAGGTCTACGCGGCCATCCACGCCAAGGCCCCCAACGCCCACGTGGTCGTGCTGGGCTACCCCCACCTCTATAAGATCGGCGGCAGCTGCATCTTCGGCATCGGCGACACCAAGCGCTCCGCCATCAACAGTGCGGCGGACGTCCTGGACGGCGTCATCGCCAAGCGTGCCGCCAACGCGGGCTTCGCCTTCGGTGACGTCCGGAGCATCTTCACCGAGCACGAGATCTGCGGTTCCAGCACCACCTGGCTGAACAGCACCACCCTGCCCATCGACGAGAGCTACCACCCGAAGGCCTCCGGTCACTCGGGCGGCTACCTGCCGGTGTTCTCCGCGCAGGTGTAGCCGGACCGGAGCCGGGCGCCCGCCGGCTCCGGCTCCACCTGCCGGTTCCGGCCGCGTCCCGCCGGTCCCTTGCCCCGTTGTCGGGGCGGGGGCCGGCGGGTGCGGCGCCTCAGCGGCTCGGCGGGAACGGGATGCCGGCGAGCACCGGCAGTAGCTCCTGCTCCTCGTAGTCCAGATGCGCCTCCAGCTCGGCCGACATCCGCGCCAGCTCCGCCCGGAACCGCTCCGGTTCGGCCACCCCGATCCCGGCGAGCAGCCCCACCAGCTCGTCCTTGATCCGGCCGACCGAGCGGTGCTCCTCGCCCAGCCGCGCGAGCGTCTCCCGCAACTGTGGGTGGCTCCGCGCCAGCGCGGGGAAGATCGCGGCGTCCTCGCCGGTGTGATGGTAGGTCAACCCCTCGCAGAGCGCGAGGCAGTGCTGCCGGATCTGCAGCCCGAGGCCCGGCGGCCGGCCGTCGCCCGCGGGCCCGGCCGCGAAGTGGGCCTCGGTCTCCGCCCGGACGTGCCGCAGTTGGGCGCGCAGCCAGGTGTGCACCTCCAGCAGCTTGTCCGCGAGGTTGGCCACCTCACGCGGCTCGGCCGCGGACTGCTCCAGCACCACCACCGGCAGCACCCGCGCGGTGTGCGCCTGGTAATCGCCGTAGCCCGGCGCCACCCGCACCACCGCTTCGAACAGCCGGTCCCGCCGGGCGCCCTCGGACGGCACCGCGACCGCCTCGAACACCTCCGTCCCGAGCTCCACCCGCACCACCGGCCGGGCGAGCAGGTTGCGGTACCACTGCGGGTGCACCGTCGCCCCGGCCGCCGAGGCGACGACCAGCAGCAGCCCGTCCGCCCGTACGTACCCGAGCGGCACGGTGTGCTCCTGCCCGGACCGGGCGCCGACGGTGGTCAGCAGGAGCAGGTCCCCGCCCTCGAACGGGCCGCCGACCTTGCCGGCGTTGGCGCGGAATTCCTCGATGATCGCTTGATTGAAAGACATGGGCATACGCCTGTGGATTCTCCGAACGTGAACATGGGGAGCGAAAGGCCACAGGCGGCGCTGTACAGAGCCGTACAGAGCTGTACAGGGCTGCACGGATCAGCACAGAAGTGCAGAGCAGTGCAGCAACGCGTGAGCAGGCGGGAAGGCCGGAGCCGGATGGCTCAGCAGCCGAGGACGAAAGCCGGCACGCGAACGCCGCCGCAGCCGCTGACGTCAGACAAGGGGAGCGGAGTAGGTACTCATCGCGCATCGTCCCTCTGTGAAAGGTGCCCGCTCGGCTGTCGGCCGGCCCAGTTCTCTTTGGCCGACGCCGCGCTGCACGCCTCACATTAGAGCCACCCGCGCCGCCGCCTGTCAACGAGCAAGATCGCCGAGCGCGCCGGCCGGCGTCGGCCCGGTGCTCCGGGTGGAGGTTCCAAGGGGCCGCTCTGCCGGTCCCCCCGGGAGCGGCGGGGCGGCCCCACGGCGGTCAGTGCAGGTAGGACGTCAGTCCGGCGGGCTTGAGGCCGGCGGCGTCGGCGGCGGCGAGGGCGCGCTGGAGGTCGGTGGCGAGGGTGTCGGTCCAGTGCATCAGGACGACGTCGCCGGGCGACAGGGGGCCCTCGTGCCAGATGTTGGAGGCGCCCCAGCTGAAGTCGGCGTCGGCCGTCAGGACGGTGCGGATGCCGCAGTTGGCGGCGGCCTGCAGGGTGTCGGAGTTCCACGTGAAGTACGGCGGGCGGAAGACGGTCGGGGCGGTGCCGAAGATGCGGGTCAGGGAGTCCCGGGCGTCGCAGATCTCGACCTGCTGCTCGGCGGGCGAGAGCGTGGTCAGGTCGGTGTGGGAGACGCTGTGGTCCTGGATGGACGAACCGGGGACGGCGGTGACGCGCCGGAAGAAGTCGGGGTCGGTGGCGGCCGGCATCGGCAGCGGGAAGGCGGTGATCGGCAACTTGTGGTCGGCGATGAACCTCTCCGCCCCGGGGGTACGCTGCCAGCCGTCGTCCACGGTGAAGAAGACCACCTTGTCGCTGGTCGGCACCGAGCCCGAGCCGGTCGCGGGGGCGGGGGCCGGGCCGTCCACCCGGACGTCGTCGACGGCGAACGGGCCCTGCTGGTACCAGCCGTGGACGTAGAGCCGGACGGTGCGCGCGTCGGGCCCGGTGGTGAACCGGGTGGTCAGCCGCTGCCAGCCGCCGTCGGTGGTCTCGGTCCAGGCGGGGGCGACGTCGCGGCCGGTGCCGGTGGCGCCCAGGTGGACGAAGTTGCCGCGGACCCAGGCCGAGGCGGTGTAGGCGGTGCCGGGCTGGACGGAGACGGTCTGGGCGCACTCGCCGTTGGAGTCGGCGCCCGCCGGGGTGACGGCGAGGGCGGAGCCCCCGGAGTGCGGGGCGGTGGTCGTGACGGCCGCCTCGGCGGGGCCGCCGGTGCAGCGCCAGCCGGGGACGCTGCCCCAGTCGGCCAGCGAGGAGGCGGGGATCTCGAACCCGGGGTTGGTCGCCAGGTTGACCGTGGGGGCGGCGGGGGCGACAGGGGCGACGGGAGCTGCGGGCTCGGCGGACGCCGGGGCGGCGAGGCCGCAGACGGCGAGCGACGCGCAGGCGGCCAGCGCGGACAGGCGTGAGGACATGGACACGTGAGGACTCCTGCGTGGGGGCCGTGGGGGCCGTGGGGGACCGCGCCCGTGGGGAGGGCGGATGGAACGGGGTGGAGCGCTCCCCGAGGGATGGGAGCCAACGGCGTGCCGCACTCGGACCGTGGCAGAACAATGGACTGGACCACTCGGATCGTCAAGGGAACGGCGGGTGAACCGCGCGTCCCCGCGCGCCAAAGCCGAAGAAGCCATCCACCGTGCCGCAAAAGGGACAAGACGCACCGTCAGGGTGCGTACAGCTCCTCGATGTCCTGCCCGTAGTACTCCGTGATCGCCGAGCGCCGCAGCTTCAGCGACGGCGTCAGCAACCCCTGCTCCAGGCCGAACTCCCGTGGCAGCAGCCGGAACGCGCGGATCGACTCGGCGCGCGAGACGGCGGTGTTGGCGGCGCCCACCGCCCGCTGGATCTCGGCGTGCAGCTCCTCGTCGGTGAGCACCGCCCACTGGTCCAGCTGCTCGCGGCCGTGCGACTTCAGCCAGTGCGCCAGCGCCGCCGGGTCCAGCGTGATCAGCGCCGCCACGTAGGGGCGGTCGTCGCCGACCACCAGGCACTGGGAGACCAGCGGATGCGCCTGGACCCGCTCCTCCAGGGCGCCCGGGGCGAGGTTCTTGCCGCTGCTGGTGACGATCAGGTCCTTCTTGCGGCCGGTGATGGTGAGGTAGCCGTCGTCGTCCAGGCTGCCCAGGTCCCCGGTGCCGAGCCAGCCGTCGTACAGCGCCTCGGCCGTGCACTGCGGGTGGTTGAGGTAACCGTCGAAGACGCCGGAGCCGCGGACCCAGACCTCGCCGTCGTCGGCGATCGCCACGGTGGCGCCAGGCACCGGCCGGCCGACCGTGCCGACCTTCTGCCGCCCGGCCGGGTTGGCGGTGATCGCGGCGGAGGTCTCGGTGAGGCCGTACCCCTCGTACAGGTCGAGGCCGATGCCGGTGAAGAAGAGGCCGAGCTCCCGGCTGAGCGAGGAGCCGCCGCACATCACGCCGCGCACCCGGCCGCCGAGTACCGCCCGCAGCCGCTGGTAGACGGTCCGCTCGTACGCCAGGTGGCGCAGCCGCAGCTTGGGCCCGGGCCCGGGGCCGTGGCCGAGCGCCCGCTGCTCGCGGGCTGCGGCCCACTCGACGGCCACCTGCCGGGCCTGCTCGAAGAGTTCGCCGCGTCCGGACTCCTCGGCCGACCGCCGGGCCCGCTGGAAGATCTTCTCGAAGATGTACGGGACGACGTGCAGGAAGGTCGGCCGGTAGGAGGCCATCGCGGGCAGCAGGGCCTCGGTGGTGACCTCGGGGACGTGCCCGATCCGGAAGCCGCCGCGGACCGCCGCGACCTGCACCATCCGGCCGTAGACGTGCGCCAGCGGGAGGAAGAGCAGGGTGGACGGCTGGCTGCCGCAGCCGGTGGCCCGGAGGACGTCGCCCCAGCCGTCGAGCAGGGCGTCGGCCGCGGCGGCCAGGTTGGCGTGGGTGAGCAGGCAGCCCTTGGGCCGGCCGGTGGTGCCCGAGGTGTAGACGACGGTGGCGATGTTCTCCGCCGCGACGCCGAGCCGCTGGCGGTGGACGAGCGAGTCCGGCACCCCGCGACCGTCCTCGGTGATCGCGGCGACGCAGCCGCGGTCCAGCTGCCAGATCCCGGTGAGGTCCGGCAGCGCGTCGCAGACCGCGCCGACCGTCATGGCGTCGTCCTCGTCCTCGACCAGGCAGGCCACCGCCTGGGTCTCGGCCAGGATCCAGCGCACCTGCTCGGGCGCCGCCGTCGGGTAGACCGGGACGGGGATCGCGCCGATCGACCAGAGTGCGTAGTCGAACAGTGTCCACTCGTAGCGGGTGCGGGACATCAGGGCGACCCGGTCGCCGTAGCGGACGCCGCGGGTGAGCAGGCCCTTGGCGAGCGCCAGCACCTCGTCCCGGAAGGCCGTCGCGGTGACGTCGCGCCACTCCTGGCCGGCTTCGTCCAGGCGGGCCAGCTGGACCAGTCCGGGCGTGCGGTCGGCGGTGTCGTAGAGCGAGTCGGCCAGTCCGCCGCTGGCCGGGGGCCCGGCCGGTGCGGGGGTGGTGAACTCGCGCACATTGCCCCCGATCCCGTTGCGGCCCCTGCCTGCCGGGCCCGTTCGGGCGTCCGGATCGGCGGTGCGCTGACCGGTCGGGCAGGTGGGAGCGAAACTATCGGATTGCTCTGTCACTGCCCAGGGTTGTGACCGTGACGCGACGAGATCGGCACCGGCCCGTAGGCAAAGTGCCGCAGGGGGTCGCGGCCGGAGCGGCGTGGGACGGGCGGGGGAGGGGTGAATCCGGGACGTCCGGGATGATCCGGACGGGATCGGGGCGAGGGGGAGGGGAGGACGGGTTCGACCCTCGAACGAGTGGTCAGGGCGTAGTAGGCTCTCGCAGACCTGCGGCCGGGAGCTCCCGGCCAGGCCTGATGTGCCCGTCGCCCGCCCGCCGGATCCGCCTGCCCGATCCGCCTGCTCTGTCCGCCCGCCCTGTTCGCCCGATCGACCCACCCGGTCGATCCGCCCGTCGCCTCCCCGACCCGCCCTGCCGACCCGCCGCCCCGACCGTCCCTCGAACCGCTCCCCGTCCGCGCCTGGCACTTCCCGACCGAGGACTCCATGCGTCTGCGCAGCAGCTCGATCCGCGCGAAGATCATCGCGCTGCTCCTGGTGCCCATCGTCGCTCTCACCGCCCTGTGGGCCTACGCGACGCTCGCCACCACCGGAGACGTCTGGAGCCGACTGGAGGTCAGCAGTACGTACAAGGAGTTCGGGACGCCGGTCGACCAGTACGCCGCCGACCTGCAGAACGAGCGCCGCGCCGCCGTCCAGCGGCTGGCCGACCCAGGCTCGCGGGCCGCCCGGGACGCCTTCGAGCACGCCCAGGCCGTGACCGACCAGGGCCTCGCCGTGCTGCGGCAGAAGAAGGACAGCGGCGGCAGCCGGCTCGACACCGCGCAGCGCGGCCGCTACGTGCAGATCCTCGCCGCCGCCGACCAGCTCGCCCCGCTGCGTGGCCAGGTCAACCGCGCGGCACTCAACTGGGAGTTCGCGCTCGGCCAGTACAGCGACCTGATCAAGCCCACCTTCAGCTTCCGGTCCGCCTTCGTCGCCCGGCAGAGCGGCCAACTTCCGCGCCAGGGCACGATCCTGATCGAGTTGGCGCGCGCCCGCGAGTACCTCGCGCAGGAGGACGCGGCGATGGAGGGGCTGCGTACCGCCATCGGGCGGCCCACGGCCGAGCAGTACCAGGTCGCGCTGGACGCCCTGCACAACCAGCAGGCGCTGTTCACCGTCTACATCGCCGAGCTCGAACCGGCCGACCAGACCGACTACATCGCCCTGCGCGGCGGCGAGGCCTGGGCGGCGCTGGCCCGTGCCGAGGCGGACTTCGTCGGCGCGGGCGGGCCGGACCGGGTGGTCCAGGCGATCAACGGCGACTCCTGGCGGGAGACCGCCGATCGGGCCCTGGGTGACCTCGCCGCGATCAACACCCGCCTCTCCGTGGCGATCGGCGACCGCGAACGCTCCTACGCCATCGGCATGCTCTGGCGCGGCGGCATCGCCGGTGCGATCGGCCTGATCGCCGTGGTGCTGTCCGTGATGATCTCCTACCGCATCGGCCGCGGCATGGCCCGCGAGCTGATCGGCCTGCGCAACGCGGCCAACGAGCTGGCCGGCACCCGCCTGCCCTCGGTGATGCTGCGGCTGCGCAGGGGCGAGGCGGTGGACGTCGCGGCAGAGGCGCCGGAGCTGGAGTTCGGCCCGGCCGAGGTCGGCCAGGTCGGGCGGGCGATCAACGCCGTGCAGCGGGCCGCCGTCGAGGCCGCCGTGGAACAGGCCGACCTGCGGCGCGGTGTCTCCGCGGTCTTCGTCAACCTGGCCCGGCGCAGCCAGGTGCTGCTGCACCGCCAGCTGACCCTGCTCGACACCATGGAGCGCCGTACCGAGGACCCGGCCGAGCTGGAGGACCTCTTCAAGGTCGACCACCTCACCACGCGCATGCGCCGCCACGCCGAGGGCCTGATCATCCTGGCCGGCGGCTCGCCCGGCCGGGCCTGGCGCAAGCCGGTGCGGATGGTGGACGTGGTCCGCGCCGCCGTCGGCGAGGTGGAGGACTACGCCCGGGTGACCGTCCGGCCGTTCCCCGGCACCGGCCTGCTCGGCAGCGCGGTCGCCGACGTCACCCACCTGGTGGCCGAACTGGTCGAGAACGCCGCCGTGTTCTCCCCGCCCAACACCCAGGTGACCGTCCAGGGCGAGGTGGTGGCGCACGGCTTCGCGCTGGAGATCGACGACCGTGGCCTCGGGCTGAGCGAGCAGGCGCTCGCCGAGATCAACGAACGCCTCGCCGTGGAGCAGGAGTTCGACCTCGCCGACACCGACCGGCTGGGCCTCTTCGTGGTCAGCAGGCTGGCCCGCCGGCACGGCATCCGGGTCCACCTGCGGCCCTCGCCGTACGGGGGGACGACGGCGGTGGTGCTGATCCCGCGCGAGCTGCTGGCGGAAGCGCCGGACGGACTGCCGGAGCCGCCCTCGGCGGGGAGCGTCGGTGCTTCGGGCGCCGCCGGGGCTTCCGGTACGGCCCAGCGTCCGGTGCCCGCCCGGCGGGGCCAGCGCGACCTGGTCGCGGTGCCGGCGCTGAGCGGCGAGGGCGACGACGACCGTGACGGCGGCGAGGCGGGTGGCGGCCCGGGTGCCGCGGCCGGCCAGGGCGGCCGACACCGGGTGAGCGGTGGGCCGCGCCCGTCGGCGGCCGAACCGGCCCGTACCCCGGGCGGCCTGCCTCGGCGCTCCCGGACCAAGGGCGGTCCGGTGCTGGTGCCGACGCCCGCCGACGAGGACTCTCCGGGCACCGGCCGCCACCGCCGCGAGGACATGGCCGCGCCCGCCCCGGCCGCGGTACCCGTTTCCGCGCCGGCCGCGGTACCAGCGCCTGCCCCGGCCGTGGTACCTGCGCCCGTGCCGGTGACCTCCGGCACCCCCGGCACTGCCGGCGCCGCTCCGGCGGGCCGCGCTCCGGCGGGCCCCGGTCCGCTGCCGCGCCGGGTGCGCCAGGCGAGCCTCGCGCCACAGCTGCGCGAGCGCGCCGCCCAGGACACCGGGCAGGGCGCCGGTGGTGGCGAGACCGCCCGGGAGCGCTCGCCCGAGGAGGCGCGGGCGACCTTCGCCTCGTTCCAGCGCGGCTTCACCCGGGGTCGCGGCGCCGGGGTCACCGCCGGCACCGGCACCCCGCCGGCGAGCCCGCCCGCCCGGCCCGTCGCCGTACCCGCCTGGCTGCCTCCGGACCCGGCCCGCCGGGCGATCAGCCCGGCGCCCGCCCCGGCTGCGCTGCCCGCTCCGCCCGCCACCGGCTCGGCGCCGCTCGCCCGCCGCGTGCCACCCGCACACCCGGCGCCGCGCGCGGCCCGGACACCGTCGTCAACACCCTCACCATCCGCAGTACCCGCAGTACCCGCACCACCCGCTCCAGCGGAAGGAACAGATTCATGACCACTTCGACGCAGTCATCCGGGGACCTCAACTGGCTCCTGGACGACCTGGTGGGGCGCGTCGCGGCCCTGCGGCACGCGGTGATCCTGTCCAGCGACGGGCTGGCCACCGGCGCCTCCCGCGACCTCGACCGAGAGGACGCCGAGCACCTCGCCGCCGTGGCGGCCGGCTTCCACAGCCTGGCCAAGGGCGCCGGCGGCCACTTCAAGGTCGGCGGTGTCCGCCAGACCATGGTGGAGCTCGACGAGGCGTTTCTCTTCATCACCGCGGCCGGCGACGGCAGCTGCCTGGCGGTGCTGAGCGAGGCCGAGGCCGACATCGGCCAGATCGCCTACGAGATGGCCCTGCTGGTCAAGCGGGTCGGCGAGCACCTGGCCGCCGAGCCGCGCACCGAAGCCGCCCCGCCGGGGAGATGAGCGGCCCGATGGCGGAGGAGGAGCCGACGCGCGAACAGGACGACCCGGGCGGGGACGAGCCCGACGTCGACCTGTTCCAGCCGCGCACCCCGGTCGACGACCGCTGGTTCGACGACGACGCCGGGCCGGTGGTGCGGCTCTACTCGATGACCCGGGGCCGCACCCGGCCGGTCGAGGACGGCCTGTTCGACCTGATCTCGCTGGTCACCGCCGCCGAGCCCGGGCCGGACGCGGGCGCCGTGCCCGCGCACGTGCTCGACCCGGAGCACCAGACCATCCTGGCCTGGTGCCGCCGGGAGCCGCTGTCCGTCGCCGAACTCGGCTCCTACACCGACCTCCCGGTCAGCGTGGTCCGTGTCCTGCTCGGCGACCTCTACGACGCCGAGCTGATCAGCGTCACCCGACCCGTTCCGCTCGCCGAGCTGCCGGACGAGCGCCTGCTGCGAGACGTGATCAATGGACTCCGTGCGCTCTGACCACCAGCCCCGCGAGGAACACGAGGAACACGAGGACCAGGAGGGACGCCAGGGAGACGAGCAGGCCGAGGGGCGGGTGAACGCCGGCGACCCGCAGTGGCGGGGCGGTCCGGGCGTCGCCGTGAAGATCCTGGTCGCCGGCGGCTTCGGCGCGGGCAAGACCACCCTGGTCGGCTCGGTGAGCGAGATCCGTCCGCTGCGCACCGAGGAGGAGCTGAGCGAACTCGGCCGCCCGGTGGACGACACCTCGGGTGTGGAGGCCAAGCGCACCACCACGGTGGCCATGGACTTCGGCCGGATCGACCTGCGGCCCGGGCTCGCGCTCTACCTGTTCGGCACGCCGGGCCAGGACCGGTTCTGGTTCGTCTGGGACGAGCTGGCGCGCGGTTCGCTCGGCGCCGTGGTGCTCGCGGACACCCGCCGGCTGGCGGACTGCTTCCCGTCGGTGGACTTCTTCGAGCAGCGCGGCATCCCCTTCGTGGTGGCGGTGAACTGCTTCGACGGCACCGAGGCGTTCGCGACCGAGGAGGTCCGGGACGCGCTCGACCTGGACCCGGGCATCCCGGTGGTGCTCTGTGACGCGCGCCGGCGCGAGGACGGGAAGGAACTGCTGGTCACGCTGGTCGAGCACGCCGCCGAACGACGCCGGCGCGCCCCCGCGCGGGTCTGACGAGCGTCCAGGTCCGACGGAGGGGCGGCCGACGGTTCGACAGGCGGTCGGACCGACGGTCCGGCCGGCGCCCGGGTGGCCACCGTCTCATCCGGGCGTCCGCATCCCGGACGTTCGGCGGCCAGGAGGTTGCCTTGACCGGCGCGGCGTGGAAGGCTCTGTCCTCGAAGGCCGCCCGGACCTGCTGTCGGGATGTCTCAGGACGCCCGCAGGGGTGCCGCGCAGACGCCGCGGTTGCACCGCGGCGCACCGCGACGATGTACCGCGTACCGCAAGGGGCGTCCGGCCAAGGGCGTCCGACAAGGGATGTCCGATAAGGGATGTCAGGCCAGGACATCCGGCCAGGACGTCCCGCCCGGGCGTTCGGCAACCAGGGGGAAGGGGCAGTACCGTGATCGTCGACCAGCGACGCACAGCCGCCGTACCCGTCCCCGCCCCGGTCACTCCGGCGCTGACGATCCGCCGGTACATCGACCATGCGCTGATCTGCAGCGCCTGTTGTCGGTGACGGACCAGCCCGTCCCCGCTGTTCCGACGGATCTCCCGGCCGGCCCCGCGCGCCTCGCTCCCTCCGGTTGCCAAGCCATCGCCACCCCGTCCAGTTCCTGACGATCCGTCAACTCGTCGTCCCGGCCGCATCGGACGTCTCCCCGTCCGACGTGTCACCGTGGCCCAGGCCCGCTTCGCGGAGAGCACCAGTGAACCTCGTCTTCCCCACGTCCACCCCCGCCGCCGTCGCCGGCAGCAGAGCCGTCGCCGGTCCTGTTCGCGCGGCGGGGGCGATGCACCGAGTGCGGAGCAACGGTCCGTTCACATGGTTGAATGGGCGCATGAACAACGTCGTGGACAGCAGCCGAGGTCACCTTGACCTCGAGCCGTTCTGGCCGTCCCGGCAGCCGCACCTGTTCGACCAGACGTGTCCGGGCTCGCCCAGCGCGTCCCGGCACTCCGCCCGCTGACCTCGGATCAGCCCCCGGCAGTACGCCCGGTCGACGCGCAGACGACTCCACCCCGTCCGTCACGCGCGAAATGAGCGGCACCATGTCTTCTTCCTCCACGGCCACCCTTCCCCTGCCCGCCGCGACCCCGCACCTGCGCGCGGTCCGCTCCGTCCCCTCGACCGCCGACCGATGGCACGGCCAGCACCAGTCCGGTCCGCAGCTCCCTGCCGGTCCGCAGCACCCGTCCGTCCAGCAGCACCCGGCAGCCGCCCAGCCGCACACCGCGGCGGCGGCGGGTGTCCCGGCCCCGCAGGCGCCGCCGGCCCTGCTCGCCGCACTGCCGGAGGGGGCCACCGTGGTCGCCGCCCTCCCGCAGGGCGCGCTGCCGCAGGCCCTGCTCGCCCAGTACGGCGCCCAGTTCGGTGCGCAGTTCGGCGGTGCGAACGGTCACCCGATGGTCGGGTACCTGGTGCTGGTGCCCGCCGAGAGCGGGGCGGCTCCGGCCAACTCGTCTTCTTCCGCCGTGACTTCGGCGGTCTCCGCCGCTGCCGGTGCCGCCCGGGTGCCGTCGGCGGTCCCGTCCGCCGGGCCCGCCGCCGTCCGCCCGGTCCGGCCCGCCGGCCGTGGCATCACCGTCGACGTGGAGCGCCGTAACGCCTACGTCGACGGGCGGTTGCTCGACCTCACCTACCTGGAGTTCGAGCTGCTGGCGCACCTGACGGAGCACCCGCAGCGGGTCCACACCCGCGACCACCTGGTCTCCGCCGTCTGGGGCTACGGCCACGTCGGCGACGGCCGCACGGTGGACGTGCACGTGGCGCGCCTGCGTCGCAAGCTCGGATCGGCCTACCGGGAGAGCATCGTGACGGTCCGTCGGGTGGGCTACAAGTACACCCCGGTGGCGTGAACCCGGGCGCGGCCACGCGCGCGAGCCGCTGCTGAACCCTGCCGGGGGGGGGGGGGGGGGGGGGGGGGGGGGGGGGGGGGGGGGGGGAGAGGAGGGGGGGGGGGGGGGGGGGGGGGGGGGGGGGGGGGGGGGGGGGGGGGGGGCG